>JAITGL010000046.1 GCA_031280645.1 Tannerellaceae bacterium
GTAATGTTTATGCTTGGAAAGTACCTCGCCCGGCAGGCCGGTATGAAACGCCAACGGGCTAAAGCTTTGCAAAATGAACGATACAGAGATACCTTACTTGAGTTTTAAATGCGTTTGCCCTACAGACAAATCTACTACTTTTTGCTGGCTGAGACAATCTGATTATAAGAGATTTAGAGGGACAGATTTCTAATGGCGGTCATTTGGAATTAAGGGCTAATGACAAATCTGGTATAAATACCTTACCTCAACCTTAAAACTCCCCCAACCCGCTCAACATAAAAAATCCGAGCCCCGGAAATACCAATTTCATCGGGAAGAAGAAAGGTGAAACGATTCGGAAGGCCTTATAATGCGGACTATTATCAATTCTTGATATTCAATGCTTAATTTCCGATTTCCTAACTCTACCCTTATCTTTGCCAGAAACAATCATTTAATTATATACAATGCAACCAGTGAATTTTACCGAAGAACTTAAATGGCGAGGCATGATACACGATATTATGCCCGGTACAGAAGAATTTTTGATGAAGGGAATGACCTCGGCCTACATCGGCTTCGATCCCACAGCCGACTCGCTGCATATCGGGCACCTTGTTGGCGTTATGATGCTCAAGCATTTTCAACGCGCCGGGCATCGCCCCATCGCCCTCCTCGGAGGAGCCACGGGAATGATTGGCGACCCGTCGATGAAGTCGGCCGAGAGGAATCTTCTCAACGAAGAAACGTTGAGGCATTACCAGGAATGTATAGGAAAGCAACTCGCCAATTTTTTGGATTTCGACTCCTCCGCCCCCAATGCGGCTAAGATGGTTAACAACTACGACTGGATGAAAAACTATTCTTTCCTCAACTTTATTCGCGATATCGGCAAGCATATCACTGTTAATTATATGATGGCCAAAGATTCTGTTAAGAAACGTCTCAGCAGTGAATCGAGCGTTGGGATGTCGTTTACCGAGTTTTCCTATCAATTGCTCCAGGGATACGACTTCCTACACCTTTTTCGCCATGAGAATTGCCGTCTCCAGATGGGTGGATCCGACCAGTGGGGCAACATTACCACGGGCACGGAGCTGATCCGCCGGGTTGAGGGCAGCGAGGCCTTCGCCCTCGTATGTCCGCTGATAACTAAGGCCGACGGAACAAAATTCGGCAAAACCGAGTCGGGAAACGTTTGGCTCGACCGACGCTATACTTCGCCATATAAATTTTATCAATTCTGGATGAATGTTAGCGACGCCGACGCCGGAAATTATATTCGCATATTTACCGCCCTCAATCGCGAGGAGATTGAATCTCTCGAAAGCGAGCAGGCTGCCGCACCGCATTTAAGGCCGCTCCAAAAGCGACTTGCCAAGGAGATCACTATAATGGTTCATTCGCTCGCCGATTATGAAATGGCGGTTGAAGCGTCGGGCATCCTGTTCGGCTCGTCGACGTCCGACATCCTTCGAAAACTCGACGAGGATACGCTGCTTTCGGTTTTCGACGGTATCCCACGCTTCGAGATCGCAGCCTCTATCCTTGTCAACGGAGTTAAAGCGATCGAACTGCTTACCGACGCTGCGGCGGTATTTCCCTCAAGAGGCGAGATGCGGAAAATGGTTCAAAGCGGAGGAGTGAGCGTTAATAAGGAAAGGCTGGCGGATTCGGAGGCAACAATTAACGCTTCGTTCCTCTTAAACGACAAATACATTTTGGTACAGAAGGGAAAAAAGAACTATTACTTGCTGATAGCAAAGTAATAGCTAACCCGATTATTTCAACGCCTTGCAACGCCGTTTCTCTGAAAACTGCCGTGCAAGGCGTTTTTTTGCGACTTTACATCCTCAAATGCTTGAAAGCTTTGCCGAGGCGGCCGGTTATGTCGGAAGCAATCATAGCCTCTTCGCTGAGCGATGCAACGGCCAAGTCGCCTGCCATGCCGTGAATAAAAACGCCAAGCGTGGCGGCATCTTCCGGTTCATATCCGGCGCAAATAAGGCCAAGAATTACGCCGGTCAAAACGTCGCCGCTACCCGCCGTTGCCATTCCGGCATTGCCGCTACTGTTGAAGCGAACCTCGCCGTCGGGGAGGCAAACGGCAGTGCAGGCTCCTTTCAGTATTAGGATAACCGAATGTGTGGCGGCAAAGCGAATGGCTTTTTGCAATCGCTCGTAACCATTAGCGCTATCGCTGCCGGCCAGGCGGTCAAATTCTTTGGGATGAGGGGTAAGGATGCTGCGCGAGGGTATCATGTCTAAAAGATTGCTGCGCGAGGAGATGATATTCAAGGCGTCGGCATCAAGTACTATGGGCCGGTCGACGCTCGAAAGGAGGATTTCGAGGGCAAGGGAGGTGTCGGGATGCAAGCCCAGGCCGGGCCCGACGGCTATTGCGGAGAATGTTGGGAGATCGGCCGGAGGAGATGTGAATCGCAAGGCGCTATTGTCGATACTCAGCATCGCTTCGGGAAAAGATGTTTGGAGGATAATCTCGCCGCAGGCGGGAATGTGAACAGTAATAAGTCCGGCTCCAGAGCGGAGGCAGGACTGCGATGCAAGCAAGGCCGCTCCGAGTTTGCCGCGACTACCGGCAATCATAAGTGCATGACCGAAAGTTCCCTTATGCGCAAAGCGTGAGCGCGGACGTAGAAGCCGGGCGGCATCTTCTTCTTCAACAATTCTTAGATTGGCATGAACGGAACTCACGGCGCCGGGATGCAACCCAATGTCTATCGCTTTCCACTTCTTGATATAGGGAGCCGATTCGGGCAGCATGAAAACGATGCTTGGGAAGCCGAACGTAAGCGTCAGATCGGAGCGTATAATCGCTTCGGGATCATTAGCCGAATTATCTTCGCCGAAAAGTCCCGACGGTATGTCGATCGAAACAACGGTGGCCTGCGAGGCGTTGATGTATTTCACTACCGCAGCGAATCCTCCCTCGAGGGGCCGGTTGAGACCTGATCCGAATAAGCCGTCGATAACAATATCATTTTTACCCAAGACGGGAGGGTAAAACTTATTGCCGGCCATTTCGGTTAGCGTTTGCCGAGGCGATTGCAGCAACCGTTCGCGATTGGTTTCACATTCGGGCGAGAGTTTGCCGGTGGGATTGATAAGGCATGTTTCAACGTTAAGATTATGGGCGTCCGACAGGATTCGGGCAACGGCAAGCGCGTCGGCGCCGTTATTACCTTGTCCGGCAAATACTACAATGCGGCTTGCGTCCTCGTATCTTGCAGTAAACTCGGCTGCAAAGGCATGTGCGGCTCGCTCCACAAGGTCGATCGGCGCAATAGGTTCGCGTGTGATGGTGAGGCTGTCTATTTCGCGGGATTGTTCGGTAGTGAATATGTTGATCATTGGAAAAGCAGGCTTTAGCGTAGCGATAGAATCAGTTGTCGGCCGTTAGCGCTATTTGGAGGTATTCTTCGGCTTCAGCGCAGTAGGGATCAATTCGCAGGGCGTTATTGTACGCTTCGATAGCTAAGTTGTGGTTGCCCATCTCCGAATAAACATGGCCGATGTTGATCATGGCAATCGAGTCGGCCGGGTCGAGCTGCAAGGCTTGGAGATATGAATTAAGTGCTGCTTCGCTATTGTCCTGGTTAAAATAAACGTTTCCCATGTTGTTATACGCCTTGGCATTGTCGGGATTGATCTTGATCGACTGCTTATATGCCTTGAGGGCCTTGTCTGGATATCCGAGCATGTCGTAAACGTTGCCGAGATTATAGTAAGCAATGTCGAAATCGGGTTTGCATCTAACGGCTTGCTCGTAGGCTTCAATAGACTCGTCTAATCTGTCGAGATCTTCGTAGGCTCGGCCGAGGCTGTTGTAAGCCTGGAAATAGTCGGGCCGGAAATGTATAACCTTCTGTAACGCCTGGATAGCCTGCGGATAATGCCGCTGCGCGGAGTATGCCATGCCCATATTGTAGAGGGCGAAAACGTTATCGGGGTCGATACGCAAGGCTTTGCGGAAAAAGGCAACCGATTGCGGATAATGCCCCTGCACGGCATACGTCAAGCCTATTACATTATATGTATCCAACTGCCCCGGACAGCGCTGCTCGGCTTTTAAGTAAGCCTCTATGGCTTGCGGATATTTCCCGTTACGATAATAATTATCGCCCTGTCGCAAATATTCTTCGGCGGCGACGCGATCGTTTGCGTGATAACTCATTGTGATTTTATAGTGTTATATGTTTTTAAATATGGAGTGTAAAGATAGGAGATTGAATTGAAAACGGAAAACGGCTCAACGAGCCTGCCCATAAGCTTAACCCAGATTGCTTTCAGCACAAACCGGTCACGCCCTTTAGAGCGCAAAGTTTGTTATCTAAATTATCGGATAGAGTATGCCAAAAAGAGGTTTTATCTACTTTAGGTATGCCCCAACAAGGCTCCAATAGCACTTACGATACCATTCAACTTATTCTTAATTTCCGGACGGGCATTTGGCGTGGGTTAAACTGTTATGAACATTTGGAAGTGACATGCAAAGATGAAGTCATCCGAGAGATATTCGGCTGGGAACGCATGTTTGTATTTTACAATTATGGCCGTTACGGCCCGCAAGATGGCGCTGCGAAAGACTATAGGACGGCTTGTCGCAGGGAGGAGACGGCGGGGTCATTTGCAATAATCCATGAATTGGTCGCAGTTCATAATTCATTTTTGCGTATGTTTGCACGGAACAAATAAATTATAATAAGATGTTTAAAGAAAAAACCATTGTATATACTTCGGGTACGTTCGATATGTTTCATTACAATCATTTGAGGATGATTAATTATGCGCGCAGTCTGGCCGACATATTGATCGTTGGGGTGAGTACCGACGAGCTGGTTGCATCGTACAAGCCGAAGCCGATTATTCCTTTTCATGAACGCCTCCAAATTATCGAAGCCCTGAAAACCCCCGATATTGTGATCCCGCAACATTCGCTTGACCATGGCGACTTGGTGAAAAAGCTAAATATCGACGCCTTTGTTGTGGGCGACGATTGGTATAAAAAATATGATTACCTGGAAGAACTTGGGGTAAAGGTGTTTTACTTTCCTTACGGAACAGGCGTGTCGTCGTCTAATTTGAGAAAAACCATTCATGATTCTTACGAGGAGCAATTATCTGAGCGAAGAAAGGAAAAGCCAACCATAGGTCCGGCCAATAAAGCGAATGAATCGTAGCGGAAAAAAACATATTCTTATTACCGGCGGAACAAAGGGAATTGGCTATGCCGTTGCTTTCGTAATGGCGCGCGAAGGCTACGATTTGCTGCTTACATATTCGACCGATGAATCGGCGGCCGCCGACGTGCAACGAAAGCTGAAAGATTTGTTTTCAGCCGAGGTAGTTTTGCTTCGCGCGGATGTGAGCGAAAAGGCAAGCGTTGGCAAGATTGCCTCCGCTTTGCGGGATATGGGTACAACGCTCGACGCTGTGGTGTTTAACGCCGGACTTACTTGCCGCAAACAGCTTGAAACGATCGAAGATGATGAATGGGAAAGAGTTTTCTTCGGCAATGTACATTTCCCTGTTTTCCTTTTGCGGGAAATGCTGGGCGGAGAGTTGTTGAGGCGTGGTGGAAGCGTGGCGTTTACAGGGTCGTCGATGGGCGAGTATCCTCATTCGGTGTCGCTGGCATACGGGGTTGGGAAAAGCGCGGTTCATGCGCTGGTGAAGAATCTTGTGAAATTTCTTGCTCCTTATGATATAAGAGTAAACGCCGTAGCGCCCGGATTTGTAGATACCGATTGGCAAAAAAGCAAGCCCGAAGATATACGCGCAAGCATCGCCGGAAAGATATCGCTCAAGCGATTTTGCCGGCCCGAGGAAATTGCTGAGCTGTATCTTACCTTAATAGAGCACCCATATCTTAACGGCTCCATCATACCTGTCGACGGAGGTTATTCATATCGCTAAAAACATGATGGATTCACCGAGATATTTATCTTCTCTAAAATCAATCGAAACGGAAAACATAATCGACCGGATGTTTTATCGCCCGGTTGGATACGTTGTGGCGAGACTCTTGCAGCCGCTGGGCGTTACGCCTAATGTGGTAACGATTGTCTCGATATTTATCGGCGCATCGTCAGGATATTTCTTCTTCCTGTCCGACAGGGCGAGCGATTTGTGGGGGATACTGCTGCTTGTTATTGCCAATATACTCGACTGCGTTGACGGCCAGCTTGCCCGTTTGACGGGAAAAAAAACAACGCTTGGCCGGATCCTCGACGGAGTGGCCGGCGACATATGGTTTATCGCCATATATGTAGGACTCGCAATGCGATTATCGCTTGATTATGGCAGCTACTGGTTATTCCTCCCCGTAGTCGTTTCCGGATTATCACACCTTGTGCAGTCGAATGTGACCGACTATTATAAAACCCTTCACCTTTTCTTTATAAGCCGCGAAAAAGGCGCCGACTTTCAATCGGCCGAGCAGGTAAAACATTACGGAGATTCGGCCGTTCACGGATTGCAGCGACTGTTCTACGAGGCCTATAAATACTATACAAAACTCCAGGAATCAGTAACGCCTCAACTTCAAAAGATGCTCATAACCCTCCGCCGGCGATATGCCGACGATATTCCGCAGGAAATACGAATACAATTCCGCCGGCAAAGCAAGAAAATCATGAGGCTAATCGACCTGATGACTTTCAACGGACGCAGTATTGTACTTTTTGCCATCGTTTGGTTCGACTGGATATGGCTCTATTTGCTGTATGAAACGATTTTCCTAAACCTTGTTTTAATGATCGCTATTAATAGACATGAACGCATGTGTGCAAAAATTGTATAATTTTGCACAATGAGAAAAGATGTATTGGATATAACCTTCTTGCAAGATGTTTCGCCTTTGTTCAGAAGCAAGACAGGAATCAAATTGGGAAATGCGTTATTCAAATGGTTAAGCATAGACAAAGTCAACCAGGTTCATGCCAACAGTTGTCACCTGAAAGGAGCCGAATTTACGTCGGCCCTGCTCCGCGATCCGCTTATTGAAGTTTCGTACAAAATACACAACGCCAGGTATCTCGACGAATTGCCCGAAGGAGCCTTCATAACCGTATCGAACCACCCGATCGGCTCGCTCGACGGAATTATTCTGATCGACATTATCGCATCGAGGCGTCCTGATTTTCGCGTGATGGTAAACGGTTTACTGTCGAATATCCGGGCGATGAACGACAATTTCATCTCGGTTAATCCCAACTCAGGCAATCAAGGCCCCGACATCAGGAATGTTAACGGCATCCGCGCCTCGCTGGCCCACCTCGGCCAAGGCCATCCCATGGGATTTTTCCCCGCCGGCGCCATTTCTTTCGGCCATAAATACATGAAAGAAGTTCGCGACCTGCCTTGGACGCGCAACGTGATCCGGCTGATCCGCAAGGCGCAAGCCCCCGTGTTCCCGGTTTATTTCGACTTCCGCAATTCGCTTTACTTCTACATTCTCGGAAAAATAAGCTGGCGCATACGCACGCTCCGAATCCCTGCCGAGGTGTTTAACAAGCACGGCAAAACAGCTCATATCCACATCGGCGCGCCCATCCCGGCCGCTACGATAAGCGCAATTGACGACGACGACCGGCTGGCCGAATTTCTGTATCGGCAAACGTATGAGGCGAAGTTAACCCGTTGACGGGCAAAGAGCCGAAACCGTAAGCCCAAACAGCCGGGGCATATTATTTATCAAATCATAAAAGATACTTTTTCAACAACCCAACTCTCCAAATTTACCCGGCAGCCGGATAAACGCTTCGATGGGCAATAACTGCGATTTGGGTAGCTACGAAAACGATTTGTGTAGCTAAGAAAACCGTTTTGGTAGCTACGACAAGTGTTTGTGTAGCTACAAAAAGTGTTTGGGTAGCTACGAAAAACCTTCCGGTAGCTACGAAAACCGTTTGGGTAGCTACGAAAATTGTTTTGGTAGCTACGAGAACCGTTTGGGTAGCTACCAAAACAGTTCGGGTAGCTACCAAAACGGTTTTCCCAACTACCCAAATCGTTTTCGTAGCTGCCAAAACGACGTTTTTCACGGCAACGAATTTGTATTTATCTAAGTAAACGGCAGCTTTACAGCACGATATGGGCTTTGGGCTTAATAATCGCCAGCCCCGTCTGTCGAGGGCCGAAGGCCGGCTCATGCCTTTGGCAGAGCTCCATAACCGGCATAACGATTTGCCTCTTTTAAGGTATAAGGAGGGTTTGGGTATTCCGGAATCAGCGCTTTAAAAACATCCGTTATGTACCCCCTGTCCGATAATTGAGACAATAAATTTAGCCCCTCAATCCGGAAACAAATAGATTTCGGAAAAGCCGTGCAGCGTTCCGAAATGGGCGCCGCCGTATGCGGAAATTATAGCCGCGCGAAGCGATTATAAAACTTGATTTTCCGAAGGAAAACAAACGCAGGCTGCCGCATTATAATCCTGAAAATCCCCTTTGCCGATATCTTTACGGGTATTTAGGCAAGAAATACCTGGAATATACTTAGCAATACGGTGGGGTTTGGCGAATTTAAAAGGAAAATATATAACTTGCGGCCCAAATCTAAAAACAAAGAATGATACAGGTATGGATAATTTCGTATTGATATTTCTTGAATTTGCGATGCTTGGAATGGCTGCCAATATGATTGTCGATATCATACTGCAAAGAAGGCAAGCCGGCCTGGTTTCGCTTGATCGCGCCAAAGCTTATTATTTCGATGAAACGCCAAACTCTCAGGGAGAAAATGAAGACGATAAAGCTATTAAAGTTATCGAGCAAGCTATACTGTTAGATCAGAATCCTGCAGACGCATACTTTCTCAGAGGCAAATTTTACGCCATGCGTAATAACTACGCCAAGGCAATCGAAGCATTCAAGCTGGTTATTCATCTTGACCAACATTACAGCGCCGCTTATTATCATCTCGGAGAAGTTTATTTTACCATGAACGATTACCCAAAGGCGATAGAATACTTTGAGCTAAACGTTATATTCGACCCCGCTAACGACAACGCATACTATCATCTTGGAAAAGCATACCTGAAAGAAAATCACCTTAAAAGCGCCATCGAAATGCTGGAGAAAACCATACAGATAAACCCCAATCACGTTGAAGCTTTGCTAATGCTCGGCCTCGCTTATGTGGCCTGCGAAAACTACCAGGCGGCAGTCAGGCCGCTCGAACATGCCATCGAGCTAAAGCCCGATTACGTGGAGGCATATACCGCCCTCGGCAATGTTTTTCTGCAACAGGAAAAGGCCGCAAATGCAATCGAAATATACCGGCAGGCTATACGCCTCGACGAAAATAATCCCGGCATTTACGCCATTCAAGCCAGCGCATATATAGCCGACGAAAAATATGAGGCCGCAATCGAAACCTGCCGCAAAGCAATGGAACTTACTCCGAACGACGAAGGACTGTACGTAATACTCGGCAACGCTTTATTCGCAAAAAAAGAATACATCGAAGCCCTGCACGCCTGCGAAACCGCCCTCGAATTGAACCCGCGACTTGTAGAAGCTCACGTTGTTGCCGGAAACTCATATTATGCGCTGCATAACTTTCCCAAAGCCCTCGAATCTTATAAACGAGCGCTCGAAATAGATCCGAGAAACCTGCTTGCCGAAAAAACTTTTAACGACATGCACAACGAAGCGCGGCAAAAAAACGCCGACTGAAACCCGGCCCCTCAACGCCAACCCCGCTCGATCAGCCTTTAAATCTTACCTTATATTATACGCATCCTCCAAGCCCCTCGTTCGTTATTTACACGCTTTGTATTCACTCTCTAATTATATAATTAAAACACAATAAAACATGAAAGCAAAACTCCTTTTTATTGCGCTCCTGACAGGCGCATGCGCCGTTGCGCAAAACAACAGGCCCGACTGGGAAAACCCCGAAGTGTTTGCCGTTAACAAGGAAGAAACGCGGGCAACCGCTATCCCTTACCCCTCCGTTGAATCGGCAATTGAAAACGATGCGAAAAGCTCCCCCTTTTTCCAGCTGCTTAACGGCAATTGGAAGTTTAAATGGTCGGCCAAAATAGCCGACCTGCCGGCCGGATTCCACGAAGAAAGCTACAACGCGAGCGCATGGAACGAAATACCCGTTCCGGGATGCTGGGAATTTAACGGATACGGGCTACCCTTCTACGTAAACATCGGCTTTGGCTTCAAGGCCAATATCCCGCTTATCGACCGCGACGACTCGCCAGCCGGAGCCTATCGGCGCGAATTTAATGTCCCCGGCGACTGGAGCGGGAGGCGGGTGTTTCTGCACTTCGAGGCCGGAACAAACTCAATGTACGTGTGGGTAAACGGCAAGAAAGTGGGATATACGCAAAACTCCAAAAGCCCCGCCGAGTTTGACGTCACGCCCTACATCCGGCCGGGAAAAAATACCCTCGCATGCCAGGTTCATAAGTTTAGCGACGGATACTATCTGGAAGACCAGGACATGTGGCGCTTCGGAGGAATAATACGCAACGTTTACCTCTACTCAACAGCCCAAAGCCGAATACTCGACTTCTTTGCACGCCCCGACCTCGACGACGCTTATAAAAACGGAAAATACTCCGTCGACGTAAAAACAAAAAACTACTCCGCCGGCAGCGAAAACGCCGAGCTGCAAATAACAATCCTCGACAAAGCCAGGAAGAAAGTAGCCGCGCAATCAAGAAAAATAACCATACAGCCCGGACAACCCGCCGAAACAACCTTCAGCGGAACAATCGCCAACCCCGACAAATGGTCGGCCGAAACGCCCAACCTCTATACATTAGTTATAACCCTCAAAAACTCGAAAGGCAACATTATCGAAGCCACATCGGCGCGAATCGGCTTCAGGAAAGTTGAAATAAAAGACGGGCAATTCTTCATCAACGGAAAGAAAATCTATTTCAAAGGAGTTAACCTCCATGAATTCGATACCAATACCGGCCAGGTAGTATCCCGCGAAACAATGATGCGAAACCTCCGGCTGATGAAAGAACTGAACATTAACTCCGTTCGCACCTCCCACTATCCGCAGCAAACGCTATGGTACGACCTGTGCGACGAATACGGCATCTACCTCGTAGACGAAGCCAACCTCGAATCGCACGGCATGGGATACGGCCCCGAAAACCCCGCCAACTTCCCACAATGGCAAGCGGCCCACCTCGACCGCGCTATACGACTCGTTGAACGCGACAAAAACCACCCGTCCGTAGTAATATGGTCGCTCGGCAACGAAGCCGGCAACGGCGTTGCCTTCAAAACAATGTACGCCTGGATAAAAGAACGCGACAAAACCCGCCCCGTACAGTACGAACGCGCCGGACGCGAAGCCAATACCGACATAATATGCCCCATGTACCCCAGCGTAACCTCCATGCAGCGCGACGCCGAACAAGACCTCGGCCGGCCCTTCGTAATGTGCGAATACGCACACGCCATGGGCAACAGCATGGGCAACATGCAAGAATACTGGGACGTTATGCGCAGCTCGAAAAACATGCAGGGAGGATTCATCTGGGAATGGTACAACCACGGATTCGCCGCGCGCGACGAACAGGGACGACACTACTGGGCATACGGCGGCGACCTCGGCGGATGGAACTATCCCAACGACGGCAACTTCTGCATGGACGGCATCGTAAGCCCCGACCAGCAGTACCTGCCGCACACCCATATCGTAAAGAAAGTATACCAGAACATCCTCTTCAAAAACAAAGACCTCCGGCAGGGAATCATAACCGTAGTAAACGACTTTAACTTCACCGCCATCGGCAAAGAAAACTACGCATTTAAATGGAGGATATTAAAGAACGGGCAAACATTAGCCGAAGCCCCCTTCGACATAACCGTAGCCCCCGGCGCGCAAAAAGACGTAAAGCTCCCCCTCCCCAGCCTGCCCGCCGAAGCCGGAACCGAATACTTCCTCCAGATATTTGCATACGCCGCTGCAAACGGCCCGCTAATCCCCGCCGGATACGAAGCCGCCAAGGAAGAATTTGCCTTCCCAGCCAATAACTACTTTGCCGCCGAAGCCCCCGGCGCCGCCGCCAAGATAGAGTTCGACCGCGAACGCCTCGCCGTTAAAGCCGGCGGCGTAACCTACCTCTTTTCCGACCTCGCCCCACGAAGCGGATTACAGCGCCGGGGCCCCGCCGGCGGAGCCCCCCTCGTCGCCATCCGCAAAGCCGACGCAAGCATACTCTCGCGCATGCCCCGCCTCAACTTCTGGCGCGCCCCAACCGATAACGATTTCGGCAGCAACGAGCCCTCCAACCTCAAGCTCTGGGATGCCGCATCACATAACATCATATACACATTCCTCGGAGCAGAGGAGAAAAACAACGCCGTTACGCTGGACTACACCGGCAAGCTGCGCGGCATAGAAGCCTTCGTCGACCTGAGGTACAGGGTGAACGCCAACGGCAGCCTCACGGTTGAGGCCCACTATCGCGCCCTGTCCGACGACCTCCCCGAAATGATGCGCTTCGGAATGATAATGTCGCTGCGCCCCGAATACAATAACTTTACGTGGTACGGACGCGGCCCATGGGAAAACTACGTAGACCGTAACGCCGACGCCTTCATGGGAATATGGAACGGAAACGTGGCCGAACAAGCCTTCCCCTACTACCGCCCGCAGGAAACCGGCAACAAAACCGGCGTACGCTGGCTAACCCTCCGCAACACCGCCGGCAGCGGAATCCGCATCGACGGCGCGCAGCCCCTGTCGGTTAGCGCCCTCAACAATTATCCCGAAGACCTCGACCCCGGACTGACTAAAAAGCAGCAGCACTGGGCCGACGTAATCCCACGCAAAGAAGTAGTACTAAGCGTCGACCTCTTCCAGCGCGGACTTGCCGGAACCGACTCCTGGGGCGCCAAACCCTTAGACCCGTACCGCTTCACGGCCAAGGAATACCGGTACGCCTATACCATAACGATTGAGTGACCGCTTCATAACAATTGCCGGCAATATCAAAGTGAGATATTGCCGGCAATTTTATTTTATGCCGGCGTCAAAACGCGCGCGCGTTTCTCGATTTCTTTTTCCTTCGATATCAACGCGCGACATTCCCAACATTTTTAAAGTGCAGTGATTGTCAATTGTCAGGACCCCCAATAGAAGCTGGTAGAGGTTTTGACAATTGACAATCTGGAAAACTGTTTGAAAAGCATTGTTTGCGCGGTTGTAATGTCGACAAATGAGGACAAATAGCGGTCTTGACAAGGCGATATTTTACCAATATAACGCATTTGGGGCCTTTGACAGGTTGCAATGTTGAGAAAAGAAGAAAAATGGGGTCTTTGACATTTGTCAGAGCCTCCAAATCATTTTTTTTGCATTTATGCGCTTGCGTTTTTGGGATAAGACGATGGTGGCAGAAAGTCAGCCGCATTTCCGGATAGTGGCGCGGGCGTTGTTTATGCGCTTGCGTTTTTGGGAAAGTGATAAAAGGAATCAGGTGCGGGGCACGACGCCCAGTTCCTCGCCCAAAGCCTCCAGTCTTGACTGTAAGCGGCTTGCGAGGCTGCGCCGGATGCTTATGGCGATGGTGCAGCCGGCCTCGAATCGTCGCGACAGTATGGCGGGGCCTTCTTCTTTCAGGATTCGCATCACGGCGTTTTGCAGCGGATATGGAAAGGTTATGTCGAATGACTGGTTGACGGTGCGCTCAATGGTTTCGGCGGCTGCGATGGCTTCGGCGGCGGCTGTGCGGTAGGCGCCGATGAGCCCGCCCACGCCAAGCTCGATGCCGCCAAAGTAGCGCACCACAACCACAAGTATGTTGGTAAGCTCGGCGGCGCGGATCCGTCCGAGTATAGGCTTGCCGGCCGTTGAGGATGGCTCGCCGTCGTCGTTCGAGCGGAAGGCGGAGCCGTCGGGGCCCGTGGAGTAGGCCCAGCATACGTGGCGGGCGTCGTAGTATTCGCGCCGCAGGTTGTTGATGTGTTGCATGGCTTCGCCGGGCGTTGCAACCGGGAAGGCAAACGAAAGGAAGCGGCTCCTTTTCTCCGAGTATGATCCTTGGGAGGGAGCCGCTATGGTTTTGTAACTGTCGCCTGGCATGGGGGATTAGTCGGGCACGTGGGTTTTCTGTTCCTCGGCGTAGGCCCGGAAGTCTTTCATGATTTCTTCTATCTCTTCGATAAAGTCGGGGTCGCTTACGCAGTTGCAAATTGCTTCGTAGTAGGCCGTAATGGCAGGGATGGCGCAAATGTCCTGTCCGCGGAGGATGAAGAAAGGCTCCTCCTTTTCGTAGCATTGCTTGATCATTTTAATCGGGTTTTTCATATTGATTGCATTAAAATAATTTGATATTGAGGCGGTGGCTTACTGTTTTACCTGGCTTTTTTTGAGCAGCTTGAGCTCCTCTTTCAGGAAAGGCGCGGTAAAGCTTTCTGAATTTTTTACGGCAACCATTTCTTCGGGCGATCCGGCGAAGAGGATTCTTCCGCCGTTGCGTCCGCCTTCGGGGCCGAGGTCTATTATGTGGTCGGCGCATTTTATTACGTCGAGGTTATGCTCGATTATTATTACCGTATTGCCTTTGTCTACCAGGCGTTGCAAAACGTCGAGCAGGGCCCTTACGTCTTCAAAATGCAATCCGGTTGTGGGCTCGTCGAGTATGTAGAGGGTTTTGCCGGTGTCGCGCTTGGCCAGCTCGGTTGCGAGCTTCACGCGCTGGCTTTCGCCGCCCGACAGGGTGGTTGAGGGCTGCCCCAGCTTGATGTATCCGAGGCCTACGCTCTGCATTGCCTTGATCCGTCCGAGGATGTTTGGCACGTTCTCGAAACATTCTACGGCCATATTGATGGTCATGTCGAGCACGTCGGCGATCGACTTGCCGCGGAAGCGCACCTCAAGCGTTTCGCGGTTGTATCGCTTCCCGTGACATTCTTCGCAGGGAACGAGCACGTCGGGGAGGAAGTTCATTTCGATAGTCCGGCATCCGCTTCCGCCGCAGGCTTCGCATCGCCCGCCTTTTACGTTGAAAGAGAATCGGCCGGGCTTGTATCCGCGGATTTTTGCTTCGGGGAGGCTTACAAAGAGGTTGCGTATGTCGGCAAATACTCCGGTGTATGTGGCCGGATTGCTGCGCGGCGTGCGCCCGATGGGCGACTGGTCTACGTTTACGATCTTGTCAACGTTCTCCGTTCCCTCGATGCTTTCATAGGGCAGCGGCTCGGCGTGCGAGCGGTAGAACATCCGGCTAAGGACAGGCTGCAAGGTGCGGTTAACGAGCGACGACTTTCCGCTGCCCGACACTCCGGTTACGCATATCAACATTCCGAGGGGGAAGCTGGCGTCGACGTTCTTGAGGTTATTGCCCGAGGCTCCGCGTATGGCGATGCTTTTGCCGTTCCCTTTCCGTCGCTCTGCGGGCGGTTCTATCTTAATGGCGCCTTTCAGGTAGGATGCGGTTAGGGTATCGGCTTCGGGTAGCTTTTCGGGCAGTCCGGCAAACACTACTTGTCCTCCTTGCCGTCCGGCGCGCGGGCCGAGGTCGATTACGTAATCGGCGTTGAGCATCATTTCGCGGTCGTGTTCAACTACGATTACGGAGTTGCCGCCGTCGCGCAGTTGCTTGAGCGACCGGATGAGGCGCAGGTTGTCGCGCTGGTGCAATCCGATGCTGGGTTCGTCGAGGATGTATAATACGTTAACGAGCTTGCTTCCTATCTGTGTTGCTAACCGTATGCGCTGGCTTTCGCCGCCCGACAGCGATGCCGCGGCCCGGTTGAGCGAGAGGTATTCGAGGCCCACGTCGAAGAGGAAGCTTATGCGCGCCCGTATTTCCTTGAGTATTTCGCCGGCGATTAGTTGCTGCCGCCGGTCGAGCCGGTTTTCCAGGCCGGCGGTCCATTGGTTCAGCTCGGCTATGTCCATCATTGCAACCTGCGATATGTCGAGGCCGTCGATGCGGTAATGGAGCGCTTCGCGGTTGAGGCGCCGGCCTTGACATTCGGGGCATGGTTCGGCGGCTACAAACTGGTCGGCCCACCGTCGGGCGGCTTCGGATGCGTCGTCGTCTTGTTGCATCATAACGTACTTTACCACGCCTTCGTAGGTTGCGAACATGGATGTGGCGCCGGTTGTGGCGCTTATCCTCCGGTCGGTTGCTCCGTAAAGGATCTCGTCGAGGGCTTCTTCCGGTATGTTTGCGATGGGGGTTTTGAGGGTTACATCGTAGCGGAGGCAAATTTCTTCTATTTGTTGGAAGATGGTTGCGTTGCGGTATTTGCCGAGTGCGGTTATTCCTCCCTGGTAGATGCTTAGGGATGGGTTGGGCACGATTTTGCTCATATCTATTATGCTTCGTTCGCCCAGGCCTTTGCAGGCAGGGCATGCGCCTTGCGGCGAGTTGAACGAGAAGTTGTGCGGAGCGGGTTCCTTGTAGGCAAGTCCGGTAGAAGGATCCATAAGCCGTCGGCTGAAGTATCTTTCCTGCCCGGTTTCGGCGTCGACGGCGAGCATAAGCCCTTCGCCCTGCTTCATTGCCGTAAGGATCGACTGCCTGAGATTCCGCTCCATATCGCCCGACACTATCATCTTGTCGATAAGAACCTCGATGCTGTGCATCTTGTATCGGTCGAGCTTCATGCCTTGCCTGAGATCCTGGAGCTCACCGTCGATCCGCGCGCGGAGGTATCCTTTGCGGAGCACGTTATCGAACAGTTCCTTATAATGCCCCTTGCGGTTGCGAACTAATGGGGCCAGGATATAGATGCGCCGGCTGGAGTAAGTATTGATTATAAGGGATATTATCTGCTCGTCGGTATACTTCACCATCTTCTCCCCGCTGAGATACGAGTACGCCTCGCCTGCCCTTGCGTAAAGGAGGCGGAAAAAGTCGTACACTTCGGTGGTGGTTCCCACGGTTGAGCGCGGATTACGGTTGGTTGTTTTCTGCTCTATTGAAATAACGGGGCTTAATCCGGTGATCCGGTCAACGTCGGGGCGCTCCATATTACCGAGGAAATTGCGCGCATAAGCCGAGAATGTTTCGATGTACCGCCGCTGCCCTTCCGCAAAGATGGTATCAAAAGCCAGCGACGATTTCCCGCTTCCGCTCATGCCGGTAATTACCGTAAGCGCGTTTCGCGGCAGCGTCACGTCGATATTCTTCAAGTTATGTACCCTCGCCCCCCAAACGGATATTAGTCCCTTTTCCAATGAATCATTATTATTTGTCATGCTTTTATGCAGGAATAGTATAGTGTTTTTTACAAAGAAACAATTTTTCTTTGAATTGGGAAGGGAGGGGGACGGATGTCTGCGAAAGCTTCTTTCAAATCGCCGCGACGTTTTATTTCTCGCCTGCTAAGCCTTCAGCAAGCCTCGAGGATGGTATTTATATTTGGACAGGAGGCCGGTTGGGATATTTCCTGTCAGGGTAAGGGTATTTTAATTGAAGAAAGCCGCGCACTGTTCAACGGCTCTTTGCATCTCGCTCTCATCATCTATTCCAATACCTGGGAAAAGCGATGTTATGATACGGAGCTGCTTATTCCTGGCCGCGGCTTTCTTCCATAATCCTTTTACGCATCCGTTTTCGATAATTACGGGGCGGAATACTCCGTTGGAGGATATGGCGCGGGAGTAATGCAGTGATGGGAGCGCTGCGCTGCGGTCGGCATAGGCAATAATGTACTCATCGAAGGCGGGAAGTAGACGGATGCCGGCGGCAGCGTCCTGACAGTTGCAACCGGCCGCGACGTATTCGACCAACCCTATGGTTTCGGTATGCAGTTCGGCGTCGGCTACGGCTCGGCGGACGTCGGTAAGCGAGAGGCCCGACCACCAGGCAAAGTCGCGCAGGGTTGCCGGGCCATGACTGTTAAAGTAAATGCCGGCCAGGCGTCGTAGAGCTTCATCACGCGGATAAACGGGCGACGAGGATGGAACTCGCTCGTCGAATATGGCGTAAGTTTGCGTCTTGCCGTTGGGGGCGCCGCTGCACACAATTCCCTCGGCCTCGGCCCTCATCAGGAAATGGATCATGCGCGAGTATCCTGTTACTATCCCGCAGCTGTTGATTGCGTCGGATAATTCGTCGCGCGAGAGATGCCGCCGGCTGCGGGTAAGCGCATCTTCAATGATACGGAGGGCTTGGAGGTATGTTTCGTTGTCGAGTTCCAGGTCACGGTCGCGCGAGCGCATCGAGGCGATAATGGAGGAGGCCGAGATCGGACGCATCCAGCGAAGATTATGGGGCGATACAAAGTGCCAGGTAGGACGCATCAGATGAGTGCGCAGTATCTCTCCCCTCCGGAAAGCTTCTTCAATAACGTCGTTGCCTACTTTTAGACGGATGCCGACGGCCCATTTGGCCATATTATAATCTTGTGCCTGAATGATTCCCATGCGTTGAGCCAAGTCTTTAACCGACGGCGATTGCGGTTGTGTCAGCTCCTGGGCGTGCAGGCGCATTTGGGTTACGGTTGTGTTCATATTACTATAAAATATTAATGAGTTTGCGCTGGCAATATTACGAGTTTTTTCATCGCCGTCAGGGGCGGCGGTAGCCTGCTTTGAGTTTACACATCAATTGCCCAAATAATGTTTTCCCGGAAATAATCATATCTTTACCCTCGCTTAAAAGCAAGCATAATCACCTTTTAATACATTTAATATATTATGATTTGGAACCAAACGATGGAGTGCATGACTCGTAGCGAAATGCGCAAGCTGCAAGGAATCCGGCTGAAACGTACCGTTGAACATGTTTACCACAATTGCGAACCCTATCGCCGGCGGATGCAGGAAGCCGGGGTAACGCCCGGCGATATTAACGACATCGACGATATAGTAAAGCTGCCGTTTACGTCAAAGAAAGACCTTCGCGATTTTTATCCCTTCAAGCTCCTTAGCGTGCCGATGTCGGAAATAGTGCGCCTTCAAGCCTCTTCGGGAACAACAGGCAAGCCGATAGTTGTGGGATACACCCGCAAGGATCTTTCAATATGGAGCGAAGTGGGAGCCCGGTGCTTCACGGCCTACGGGCTGGGGAAGCAAGACGTTGTTCAGGTATCGTATGGCTACGGACTGTTTACCGGAGGCTTGGGCGCTCACTGCGCCGTTGAAACTATCGGCGGCGCGGTGTTGCCGATGTCGAGCGGTAATACCGAAAAGCAAATCATGCTGATGCACGATTTCGGATCGGTTGCCTTGGCTTGCACGCCCTCTTATGCCCTTTACCTTGCCGACGCTCTCCATGATTCGGGCATCCCTCGCGACGAGTTTAAGCTAAGGGTAGGCGCCTTCGGCGCAGAGCCTTGGACGGAAGCCATGCGCCGCGAGCTGGAGGAAAAACTCGGAATTAAAGCTTACGATATATATGGGCTGACGGAGATAATCGGCCCCGGCGTAGGGCACGAGTGCGTCCATCAAAACGGAACCCATCTATGCGAAGACCACTTCTACCCGGAGATACTTAACCCCGAAACCGGCGAACCCCTGCCTGCCGGACAAACCGGCGAACTTGCCTTTTCAACCATCACCAAAGAGGGCATGCCCCTGCTTCGCTTCCGCACCCGCGACCTCACCTCGCTCAACTACGAAACTTGCCAATGCGGTCGCACATCGGTTAGGATGAGCCGCATCCTGGGTCGCTGCGACGACATGCTGATTATACGCGGCGTTAACGTATTCCCATCGCAGGTTGAAGCCGTAGTTTGCGAGATACCGGAGCTTGAGCCGCATTATTTTATAGTGGTCGACAGGGTAAACAACCTCGACACATTTGAAGTGCAAGTAGAGGTTAAAGAAGCCTATTACTCCGACGAGATAAGCCGGATGATGAACCTCCGCAAGCACATAGCCCACCGTCTCCAAAGCGTGCTCGGCATATCGCCCGACATAAAACTTGTTGAGCCTCGCAGCATTGAGCGAAGCCAGGGAAAGGCCAAGCGGGTTAACGATAAGCGTAAATTCATTTAAACTCATAATACAATAATATATATGCTGATCAAACAACTTTCCATTTTTCTTGAGAATAAAAAAGGGCGCTTCACCGAAGTGGCCCGCATACTTGGCGAAGCCGGCGTAAACATGTCGGCTTTCACGGTGGCCGAAAGTTCGGACTTCGGAATCCTCCGCCTAATTGTGTCCGACACCGATCGGGCCGTACAAGCCTTGCGCGAGCGGATGTACGCCGTAAGCGTTACCGACGTTGTATGCCTATATTGCCCTAACGAGCCGGGCGCCCTTGCGGCAGCGATGGAGCTCATCACCCGTGCGGGCATATTCATAGAGTACATGTACGCCTTCGCCCAGGGCGATTCCGCACACGCTATTATCCGTCCCGACAACGTTCCCCGCTGCGTTGAAGTTCTCCAGGAGAACCGCCTGACGCTTTTGGCGGCGAGCGATCTGTACAAGCTTTAAACCGACTATCTTCTGTACCGGAACAAGGTTCCTTATGTACGCCTTTTCCGGTACAATAGATCATTTGGAGAAGAAATCGGTCGCATGTATTATTTATTTGCCGGGATGCGCTATATTTGCGCAGAAATTTGTTACGCGCATGAAGAATAAGAGTTTAATATACCTATGTTTGATAACGGTTCTATTTTCCTCCTGTGGAGAATATAACAAAGTGTTGAAGAGTACCGACAACGAGTATAAGTACTCGTACGCCAAGAAGTATTACAACAAAAAGCAATATACCCGTTCGGCCACTTTGCTTGAAGATTTGGTTACATATTTTAAAGGCACATCAAACGCCGAAGAATCCCTCTACCTGCTTGCCCAAAGCTATTACGGGCAAAAAGACTACCAAACCGCCTCGCTTTATTTCAACACCTATTATACCTCGTACCCGAAAGGCGAATACGCCGAACTATCCCGATACTATTCCGGCTACGGCCTCTACCTTGATTCGCCCGATCCGAGGCTCGACCAGAAGCAAACATACAAAGCCATCGAAGAGCTCCAGCTATTTATCGAATATTATCCGCAATCAGAGCAGGCTGAAGAAGCCCAAAAGTTCATGTTCGAACTTCAGGAAAAGCTCGCCTATAAAGAATATCTCGCTACCCAACTGTACTTTAATCTTGGCACATATCTCGGCAACAACTATCAATCCTGCATAATCACCGCTCAAAACGCATTGAAGAATTATCCCTACTCGCAATACAGGGAAGAATTTATCTACCTCATGCTGCAATCAAAATACGAACTCGCCCTCGTGAGCGTAGAAGAAAAACTCCAAGGAAGATACCGCGAAGTTGTCGATGAGTATTACAACTACGTAAATGAATTTCCCGAAGGCAAATACATCAAGCAAGCACAACGCTACTTCGACTATGCCGGCAAACGAATAACAGATATTTATTAATTATAAAAGCATCATGGAAAAAAACAAAGAGAAAGACATCAAAGAAACAAAAGAGACGAAAGAAACAAAAGACAATAAAAAGTCATCCGCCGCAGCCCAGGCCGCCGCAGCGCAAGCAACCCCAACCCCGCCCCCTCCGCCACCCGTCTCGCCGCTTATCAACATTGAGCATAAGAAAATCAACGCCCCGCTCAATACCGTAACACGCGACATGATGAAACTCTCCGCCGACACCCGCAACATTTACGAAACAACAATGATCATAGCCAAAAGATCAAACCAGGTGGCCAAAGAAATGAAAGAAGAACTCGAAAAGAAACTCCAGGAATTTGCCTCTTACAGCGACAATCTCGAAGAAGTATTTGAAAACCGAGAACAAATAGAAATATCGCGCTTCTACGAAAAACTTCCCAAGTCCACGCTCATTGCAGCCCAAGAGTACGAAGAAGGCAAAATCTATTACAAGAATCCCTCGAAAGACAAAGGCAACTTCTGACTCATCCCCCGAAAATGCTGCAAAGAATACAAACCCTGTACCTGCTGGCCGTAACCGCACTCATAACGACAACAGCCTTCCTCCCCCTCGCCGGCGTGGAAGCCGGGCAGGCATACCGCGAACTTAACGTTTTCGGCTTGGTCGACGCAGAAAACAACCTGCAACCCATGTGGGGCCCTTTTGTATTAACCGTTATCATAGCGCTACTTGCCCTCGCAACCATATTCTTATACAATAAAAGAATATTACAGATACGCCTATGCATTTTCAACTGCCTAATGATACTCGGCTTCTACGCCCTAACAGGTCTTCAGATATACTTAATAACACAGGCAGAGGGAGGAGCAACCATAAGCGTAAAGCTCGCCCTTGCCTTCCCACTCGTTTCCTTAGTTCTCAATTATCTTGCAATGCGTAACATCGGCGCCGACGAAACGCTGGTGAGATCGCTCCACAGGCTCCGATAATCAATGAGACAAATAACACTCTGCATCATACTGATCCTGATCGGAGCAACCACAGGACTTGCACAAAAGAAAAAACAAAACCCCGCCTACGTTCAATACATCCGCAAATACCAAGCCCTCGCCCTGTACAGCCAAAAAACATACCGCATCCCCGCAAGCATAACCCTCGCACAAGGAATACTCGAATCAAGCGCCGGACAAAGTTCCCTTACAAGAACCTCAAACAACCACTTCGGTATCAAATGCCACAACAATTGGAAAGGAGCCAAAACCTACTTCACCGACGACGCCCCAAACGAATGTTTCCGTAAATACAAAACAGCCGAAGAATCCTATACCGACCACTCCGATTTTCTCACAGCCAACCCACGCTACAAACCACTTTTCAATCTCAAAACCACCGACTATATCCGATGGGCCAAAGGACTTCAAAACCTCGGCTACGCAACAAGCAAAGCATACGCCAACTCGCTGATAAAGATCATCGAAGATTACGAGCTATATAAACTCGACGTAAACGTTCAGCCCACAAAGCAAGGAACCCAAACACAAACCGCGTCAGCCTCCAGGCAAAAGCCGCAAACAAACATCGTAATGCGATCAATACAAAAAACGCAAGGCCTGCCGTTTGTATACGCAGTTGCCGACGACAGCATCGAGAAGATCGCCATCGAAACAGGAAGCTCCGTGAAAAATATAATCAAGCTAAACGAAATCCACGAAGGCTTCCCAATACGCGAAGGAGACATTATCTACTTAGCCAAGAAAAAGAAAAAAGCCGACAAGCCCAACTACGACCATATAGTACAAATCGGCGAATCAATGCACAGCATCTCACAACAATACGGCATCCAAGTAAAAAGCCTTTACAAACTCAATAAAAAGAAAGCCGATTATATCCCCACCGAAGGCGACGTACTAAGACTAAGATAACACACAACCGCCCAACAATAAAAAAAGCGTGCAACCCAGACGGACTGCACGCTTTCTTATGTGTGCCGAGCATGGCAAATAACTTGGGGGGTGGAAGTCCCAACCACGGGGGTAGGTAGCGACCAACCGTTAGCTGAAGGCAAGGGAGTCCACCGGGAGGGGAATCTGAAAGAAGCCGCAGGCAAAATCCCGTTCTGAGGAACGCGAACATCATATAAGGCTAATACAGCAAGTACGAGTTTGCATAACAAAACGAAATCCTAAAGCTATCCGGATGCTGTGGAGTAAATGATGCGGATATATGGGATGCAAGTTATAGTCTTACATCGGGAGGTCTCGCGGACGTGCGGACG
>JAITGL010000049.1 GCA_031280645.1 Tannerellaceae bacterium
GATTTCCGGCGGCTCGTCGCACAGTTGCGAAAGCTCGAATTGATTTCCGGCGGCACGTCGCACAGTTGCGAAAGCACGAATTGATTTCCGGCGGCCCGTCGCACAGTTGCGAAAGCTCGAATTGATTTCCGGCGGCTCATCGCATAGTTGCGAAAGCTCGAATTGATTTCCGGCGAGCTTTCGTAACGTTGCGAAACCCTGAATTGATTTCCGGCGAGCTTTCGTAACGTTGCGAAAGCTTGAATGGATTTCCGGCGGCCCGTCGCACAGTTGCGAAAGCCTGAATGGATTTCCGGCGGCTCGTCGCACAGTTGCGAAAGCCTGAATGGATTTCCGGCGGCCCGTCTAATTTTCCAAACGGGCGGGGCCGGTTTTTTTTATCCCGCATCGCCCCGCATGTTACAAGCCGGCGGCGGGAACCTGGCTCTGCAACGCTCGAAGGGGCTGGGGGCGGTATCGGGAGGGCGCTGTTGAAACTCTCCGCTTAAAACCATACCTTTGCCGCATCTAATAAACAGAATTTCAAATTATGGAGATCGTATTAAGCGGAATTAGACCCACGGGGAACTTACATTTGGGGAATTACTTCGGAGCTGTTCGCAGTTTCGTTGAGTTACAGCACAAGTATCGCTGCTTTTTCTTCATTGCCGACTGGCATTCTCTTACAACCCATCCCAAGCCTGAAAACATCAGGCAGAGCGTTAAAACTATCCTGGCCGAATATTTGGCGTGCGGAATTGATCCGGAGCTTGCTACTATTTATGTGCAGAGCGATCTGCGGGAAACCATCGAGCTATATCTTTATATGAATATGAACGCCTACCTGGGCGAACTTCAACGCGTTACTTCATTTAAAGAAAAGGCGCGGAAGCAGCCCGACAATATTAATGCGGGGCTTCTGACTTATCCCTGTCTGATGGCCGCAGATATTTTAATACATAAAGCGCATTACGTTCCGGTGGGCAAAGACCAGGAACAGAATATGGAAATGGCGCGCAAGTTCGCCCGGCGTTTTAATACCATCTACGGAAAAGAGTTCTTCCCGGAACCGGCTTCGTTTCACCTCTCCGAAAAAGCGGTAAAGGTTCCGGGGCTTGATGGATCCGGAAAAATGGGGAAGAGCGAGGGCAACGCAATTTATCTGGCCGACGACGAAAAAACCATCAAGAAAAAAATCATGAGAGCCGTTACCGATCTTGGCCCTACCGAGCCCAACAGCGTGAAGCCCGAAGCGGTGGCCAATCTGTTTGCCTTGCTCGATCTTGTGTCTGAACGCGATACCTGCGAGTATTTTAACGAGCAATATAACCGCTGCGCTATCCGCTACGGCGATCTAAAAAAACAATTGGCCTACGACGTTAACCGTTTCTGCGCCCCTATCCGCGATCGTATAACAGAAATTTCGGCCAACGACGCCGAGCTTGAACGCGTGTCGCGCATGGGAGCCGAAAAGGCTCGCACCGGCGCGGAGCTTGTAATAAAAGAGGTGCGGAG
Organism: Tannerellaceae bacterium; assembly: GCA_031280645.1. Next base: position 1,495 of record JAITGL010000049.1, read on the forward strand.
TATCCTGGGGTTCCGGCCGTAAGAACCGGAAGCCGGCTAAGGGTTTTATAACTTATACAGACTTGTATGGAAAAGAGTATCAAGAAAAAGATCATCGTTGTATTTTGGGCCTTTTATGCAACGCTTCTAATCGCGGCGATATGCCTGTTTAAGGCTATTGCAAACGGCTCGATAGGTTATATGCCTCCGGTTGAACAGCTCACCAACCCGATCGACAAGTTTGCTTCGCTGATAATGTCGAGCGACGATGTTTTGCTTGGGAGCTACGCCCATAGCCGCGACAACCGTATCCTTGTAGAGTATAACAACCTTTCGCCTTTCCTTGTAACGGCCCTTATTGCAACCGAGGATATCCGTTTTGCCCGCCATAGCGGCATAGACGCACACGGCTTGCTCCGGGCCCTGGTAAAGCGCGGACTTTTGTTCCAGAAAAGCGGCGGAGGCGGAAGCACCATCACACAGCAGCTTGCCAAGCAGCTTTATTCGCCCAACGCGCGGAGCTGGATAGAACGGTTGCTCCAGAAACCTATCGAGTGGGTGATTGCCGTGAAGCTCGAAAGGTTTTATACGAAGGAGGAAATCATAAATATGTATCTTAACAAGTTCGATTTTCTATACAATGCGGTAGGTATTCAGTCGGCCTCGCATGTATACTTCTCAACCATTCCCAAAAGGCTGCGGCCGGAGGAGGCGGCAACGCTTGTAGGGATGTGCAAAAATCCGTCGTATTATAATCCTATACGCTACGCGGAGCGTTCGCGCTTGAGGCGCAACGTTGTGTTGTCGCAGATGCACAAAGCGGGTTACATCAGCGCGGCTATACGCGACTCGCTGTCGGCGCTGCCTCTGGCTTTGAGGGTATCGAAGATGGATCATAAAGAAAGGCTGGCGCCATATTTTTGCGAATATCTGCGGATAGTGATGACCGCCTCGAAACCCGACCGGAGCAATTACCCCAACTCATGGCAACGCCAAAAATTCGCCGAAGATTCTTTAGCGTGGGAAACCAACCCGCTGTACGGCTGGTGCAACAAAAACAAGAAAACCGACGGCTCCTACTATAATATATACACCGACGGGCTGAAAATCCATACCACCATTAACTCCAGGATGCAGCAATACGCCGAAGAGGCCGTTCGCGAGCATCTGGCCGGCGATCTTCAGCCGAAGTTCTTCGCCGAAAAAGAAGGACGCAGCTACGCCCCGTTTGCCCGCACCCTAAAACCCGAGGACACGGAACTGATCATGACCCGCTCGATGCAACAAACGGAACGCTATCGCGAGATGCGTAGAGGCGGAGCCTCGGAAGCCGAGATCAGGCGCGAGTTTAAAAAGCCTGTGGAGATGAACGTTTTTTCGTGGCGCGGCCCCATAGACACTGTAATGTCGCCCTGGGACTCGATTAAGTATCACAAGAGCTTTATGCGAACTGCCTTTATGTCGATGGACAGTCATACCGGTCATGTGAAAGCTTACGTTGGCGGTATCAACTATACGCAATTCCAATACGACATGGTAACAGGCGGCCGCAGGCAGATAGGCTCTACAATGAAACCGTTTTTCTATTCGCTCGCCCTGCTGGAAGGCATAAGCCCATGCGACCAGGTAATCCACGAGCCTCAAACGCTTACCGACGAGAACGGCATTCCCTGGACGCCCCGCAATTCGGGGAGCGAGCGCATAGGAGAGCCTGTCACGATACAATGGGGCTTACAACATTCGTCGAACTGGGTTACGGCTGCGCTGATGAAGCAACTCTCGCCTTACACGCTGGTTAATCTTCTGCACTCGTTCGGCATGAAGGGATCTATCGCTCCGGTGGTATCGTTATGCCTCGGCCCGGCGGAGATATCGGTAAGCGAAATGGTAGGCGGATACTCAACATTTGTGAACGGAGGGATGCGCGTAGATCCTCTATACGTTACCGGCATAGAAGATGTTTACGGCAATACCGTTGCAACCTTCGCTCCCCAGACTCACGACGTGCTCACTCCGGCTGCCAGCTACAAGATGCTCAACATGCTCCAGAGCGTTATGAACGGCGGAACGGGCAGCCGCGTTCGGTATCGTTATAACCTCCGCGCTCCGATGGGAGGGAAAACAGGCACGACGCAAGATCATTCCGACGGCTGGTTTATGTGCTTCACGCCAAGCCTCGTTAGCGGATGCTGGGTGGGAGGCGAAGATCCTTCGATACGCTTCGACCGCATGACCGAAGGACAGGGAGCAAGCATGGCGCTGCCTATCTACGCGCTCTTCATGCAAAAAGTGTATGCCGACAAGTCGCTCGGATATTCAGAAACCGAAAACTTTATGATCCCTCCTCAGTACGCTAACCCTTGCGCCGACCGAAGCGGCGAATACCTCCGCGACCATCCGCTCGACTCGGGGCGGGGTATCGACAGGATATTCGATTAAGCGCCGGGGAGGAAATCCAAATCAAGGCATTGAATCCTCTCGTTATTCGCCTCGCCGTACTTGTATCGCTCACGGCGGCAATCGTAGCGCTTATATTCACGCAAAGCTGGATGATAGCCGCGCTGACAGCTCCGCTCTGGATATACTCCATCCGGGCGCTGGCGTCGCTGTACCGGCGCAATCGCGAAAAGGTTGCTTTCATCCTCGACGCAATCGACAATTCCGATCATACGGTTAAATACGACGAGCGACGGCCGTACTCGCCCGACCGGCAAGTTAACGCATCACTCAACCGCATCACTCAAATAATCCGGCAGGCTAAAACGGACGCCGTGCAGCAGGAAAAATACTACGAACTGATCCTGAACAGCGTGAGCGCCGGCATCCTCGTGATCGACGACAACGGGTACATCTTCCAGGCCAACAACGGAGCCTTGCGGTTACTCGGCCTCTCGGTTCTGACCCACTGCAAGCAAATAAACCGTATCGACGCCCGACTCGGCGACCTCATCGAACACATACAAGCCGGAGCAAAGCAGCAAATATCGTTTGGCAACGAACGAGGCATTGTTCACCTTTCCATCCGAGTATCCGAGATGACGCTACGCGACAAGCACGTCAGGATCCTTACCATAAACGATATCAACAGCGAAATGGACGAACAGGAAATCGACTCATGGATACGCCTCACCCGCGTGCTCACCCACGAGATAATGAACTCCATAACCCCCGTCACATCCCTTAGCGACACCCTGCTTGCGCTTAACGACAACCACGCCGCCTCGCCCGAAATACGATCGGGACTTGAAACCATCAGCGCAACCGGCAAGAGCCTCATCGCCTTTGTGGAATCCTATCGCCGCTTTACGCATATCCCAACGCCCCGCCCCTCACTGTTCTACGTAAACCCCTTTGCCGAACGGATGCGCCGGCTCGCCATTCATCAAAATAATTACCCCAACATAAGGATCAATATCGACATCGAGCCCGACGACCTAATCGTTCATGCCGATGAGAATCTTATCGCCCAGGTAGCCCTCAACATCATAAAGAACGCCATGCAAGCCATCGGACCGGAGGCATCCTCCGGAATTATCACCCTTAAGGCCCGATGCAACGACGACGATTCCATCTTTATCGAGATAAGCAACAACGGGCCCCCTATACCACCCGACGTAGCCTCGCAAATCTTCATCCCATTCTTCACAACCAAAGAAGGAGGCAGCGGCGTAGGCCTCTCAGTTTCGCGACAGATAATGCGATTGCACGGCGGCAGCCTCACCCTCGGACATTCTGCGGCGGGAACGGTTTTTACAATAGCCTTTCCCTGACGGGAAAAGATCGTTGCGCTTAATACGGATTTTTCCGTGGCTTAAATACTATGCTAAGGATAGATCTCTCGGCAGAGATTTAATCCCTTCCGCTGCAAAAGGGATCCCCTTTTGCGGAGATTTATGCCCTTCCGCTCCGGGTCACAACCTTCTGCTGTATGCAGTTCCGAGGAGCCGACCCTAATCTCACACTAAACATGACCCTGGAGTTTGAATAGCAGCATGGCTTTCGTGGTACACTATGCTCGACACATAAGACAACAGACTGCAATAAGATTCTCGGTTATTTATTTGTTTTCGCCGCAGAATCGCAAATTCGGCTGGACAGAAAAATCTGTACGAGAAAAACACGATCAGCTGTCTTTCACTTTTGAAACATCTGCAAATGTTGGAGTACTTAATTTTTTCAGTTCTTCAATTTTTAATCTAATAGATTCAACAGCTTTACCTGTACCGCACCAAATTTCTGTCAGTTTTTCAATTTGGTTATCAAGAATTACAGGAATATTTGTAGGAAGTCCAAAAAGAGGAATACTACCTGCCTGAAAACCGGTTTGCGTCTCTATGATAGCTGGATTAGCTGGATTTATATTACGTCTCTTTACGCCAAGAAATTTTGATAGTTTTCCGTAATCTAACATACAGTTGTCCGTAATTCCAATAATCAGGATCATGTCTCTGTACTGATCATCATCTATCTGTACGGCGATAGATTTAATCATCGTTTTGGATTCTGCATTTATTACTGCTCTAACATCCTCCATTTTTACTACTGGTTTATGTGTTTTTAACTTTTTGGTGCTCTCAATATCTACTTTGTGCAGATCTAATAGATTTAATATATTTATATAACCCTTTGGCAATTTCTTGTCTTGCAACTTACCTTTTTTTCTACATATTGCTATAATATACGGTCCGGCAGCAATTTCCAGATTTCGGGATAGTAATCTGTCCACCTCGTCACACAATGTTCTAGTTTTTTCTACGGCGAACAGATCTTGTGGAAATAAAGCTGAAAGAGTTGGATATGTCAAAATCTCAATAAGGCTTTCTCTTTCAAATGTATCTGTGATTTTCTTTTTTATTTCAGCAATACTGTATGATTTTGCGGGAATTTTGTATTTTTTTCCTTCAAAATTTACAGATAAACAGTCTTCACCTTCGACTACTCTTGCGGCAAGGGCAGGTGTCCACTGCAATTCAATCTTGTTGACTAATGCCTCTTTGTTATAAAACGATGTAATCGCTATTCCTCCCGATTGCAAGACACGTTTCACTTCTTTGAAAAAAGCCGCTAAATCTTGGACAAAGCTACCCATTCCAAATGCCGTATTAACGAAGGGAACAGAGTTGGCCGCAAACGGTAATTCCCGCTCTTCAATATCTAAAACTTCAAAACTTACATTCCCCGCTCTTTTTTCAATTTTTCTTTTATTTGCAACATTCACCATTTCCTGAGACATGTCAAACCCGTAAACCTGTCGAAAATATTTTCTCAAAAACAAACTGTCCCTGCCAGTTCCGCTACCAATATCAATAGCTAAACTGTTAGAAGGAAGTTGATTTATATATTTTTCTATTGTATCAAGCTCAAACTGCATGTAACTTCCCGTGGCAAAATTTGATTTTGCATACAATTCGTCATAATGTTCAGCCGTTGCGGCTGAAAGTTGGCGGTGTTCCTGTTTCTTTAGATTCCAATCATTTTGCATAATTACTTCTCAAAAAATGTCATTATTAATATTTTATTTAGTTTATTGCCTGTTTTCGCAACCGCATGAAAAAAGCGTGAAGCTGTTTTGTGATTGCTTATTTATCTAATCTCGGCACGTAGTAAAAGCCGTTTGTCTTAAATAAGCGCAAAACAGTTCACGCCCGAAGACGTGAACCCTCGCGAACTTATTCTCAGACTTTTTGAAGTTTACTACGTTTCAGATTAGTGAGAATAAGAGCAAAGCTCAATTATATCTTACTTATTATTTTATCTCTTTAAGTACACATGTCTTGTTGTTTTTATTGGGAGCAAATATACAAGTCTTAAGGGAAATAAAAAATATGCAAGGTCTTGGACAGCTTGCCGCAACTTCAAAACTGACTTGCGACGATCGTCGCAAGTCTGCCGTAACTTCTAAACTAACTGTCTAACATCTTAGATTGCTGGCCTACGGGCGCACGAGATGGCGGGCGAGGCGAGGGGGGTCAGAAGGAATATTTCAGGCGGGCGAAGGCGAGGAGCATGCGCATATCGCCCAGCGGAGAGCCGTTGGAGGCGTGGAAGTATTGCGCGATGAGGG
>JAITGL010000011.1 GCA_031280645.1 Tannerellaceae bacterium
TTCCGGCAAAAGATTTTCTATGAATGTGGTTTCCCAAATAAAGTTGGGTGTTTTCCAGTCGAAGGCAAAAGATTGGAGAGCCGGGATTTGTTGGTTCATGGCTACAAGTTCTTCCGTAATCCTGAAAATCTCTTTTCGGATATAGTCAGGGCGTTGCTTTGCACTTAGATAAGCCTTTTTCAAAGACAATGCTTCCCTAAGTGCACCGTAGTCATGTTGGACGCACCGGTCTATGAGATTTTGAAGCGATTCAAATTGTTTTTCAATCATCTGCCCTATCTTTTGTTCTGCAAAGATAGTGAAAGGTTGGTTTCCAAGAAAATAAGAGCGGAAAAAGGAAGAAATCAGCAGGGTTGTCGTTAATAATATTTAAAAATCTTATCGCAAAACAGCAAAGTATACTTTGTTCTTGTTTTCGCCAATTAGTACACTTTTAGTACACCTTGTGAAATATAAAACTCCTGACAATCATTGATTTATCAGGAGTTTTCAGTACCCAGAGCCGGAATCGAACCGGCATGGAAATTAATCCACTGGTGTTTGAGACCAGCGCGTCTACCGATTCCGCCATCTGGGCTACTTTTCCATGCGACAAAGATATACCTTTTTTTCTAATTATCCAATCTGCGCAATAAGCGAAAGATGTTAATTTACCTAAGATTGCCCTAAGGCTTATTCTGCATCCGCTTCTCCACAATCGCAGATAGAATAGAAATGACAAATATCCCAATCAATCACCTCTCCCAATCCTCAAATCCACCACAACAGGCAAATGATCGCTAAACCCGCCTTCGTAATATGAGCCAGCATAGGTGCGGTGAGGCCGAGGCCCCGAACGGCTTCGGCGGCTTGTGAGTAGGAAAGGAGCTTGGTAGCTGCGGGCGGAGTTGGGAATTACGCTTATGCGACTTTGAGGGTTCTGCATATGGCATGACACAAAAATGTGGTCTATTTCTTCCCAGTGGCCGCGATATTTGTAGCTCCCGTAGCTGTCGTCGGCGAGAGAGATGCGGCAGAGAGTTGAGCCGGCAGCTTTTTTGAGGTAAACGCTGCCCGGATGGGCGTTGAAGTCGCCCATCACTACTATGAACGGGGAGCTTCGCACGCGGGTTATCGAGTCGCAGAGGCGGTTGAGCGTTTCGGCGGCGAGGGTGCGATAGCGGGAGTTACCGCCGGCAATCATCGAGGGAAAATGACAAACGGCTACGTCGAGCGTGTCGCCGCCGGCGGTGAGGCCCCAGGCGTGGAGGATGTGGCGCGTCGGACGGCTGCGACGGGGGATCGGTACCGCAATGGAGCTTTGGCCGATTAATGTAAACCGGTCGTGGCGATAGACGAGGGCTACGCGAATGCCGCGCCGGTCGGACAGGGCCGAAAGGCAGTAGCGGTATGGGTATTTGCGCAGCGGAGTGTGGAGCAGCAGGCGGTGCATTACGCTATCGTTCTCTACTTCGCAAAGGCCTACAAGCGAGGGAGTGTCCCATTCGCCGGCGGAGCTGATAACGCGGGCTATGCGGATGAGCTTGCGCTCATATCGCTCTTGAGTCCAGCGGCGATTGGAGTTGGGAAGAAAGTCTTCGTCGTTGATTTCCGGATCGTCAACCGCGTCGAACAGGTTTTCAACATTGTAGGTCATTATCCTGAAGGGGGGCTGCCCCTCGCACGACGTGGGGAGGAGGAGGATAATTGTTAGTAATGATGCAAGAAGTGAACTTGTTTTTATCATGAGCTTTTAAAAGTTTAAAATCATTGTTATGTAGTGAATCTGATCTTCGCAAGGTATCGAATTTGCTTTGACAGTTCAAAATCTTTTTTCGGGCAATGTTGTGAAGCATACAATGGATGAATACGATAAGGGATAAATGTATGGAAGAAAAACCGGTGCATTAGCCTGCTCATTGGAGCGGATTTTTTCGGATTACCGAGGAGAGCATCGTCGGTTTTATTATGTGAGCCTAATTTCGGCATACCATCTAAATAACTTGGGATGGCATCCTGAAAAGAAATCTACCAGGCTAAAATCCTGCTTATCTCCTACTCATCGCCCTCGCTTTTCAATACAAAGACATAGGCTCCTATATCGGCTTTTTCTTTTCGCTCTATGCCGTAGCGATCAAAAGGATAGAGGCGGGCGATGGCGGTGTCGGCACGGCCTATGATGGGTTGATTGGGAAGAGGGGCGTCTTTAGAGTCGAGGCTAAGGATGGGGCGGAAATCGAAGGCAAAGCCGTTTTTACTGTTGCCGATTTGCTCGTAAAGGGGCGACTGATTGGTGATGAAGCTAACGTTGGCGAAGGCTGAATCGACGGCTTCAAAGGTTTTCAGGGCGCAGTGGCTGAAGGATATGTTGAAGGGGGCGGCAGCGATGCGGTCGGTTGAGATCTCGCCTGTCCAGGGAGTGGAGCCTGCGGGGTTTGAGCCGTCGACTATGCAGTTGGCAAACGAGGCGCGGAGGGGAAGGGCTTCCTCGCTGTTCGTTGCATTATTATATATGTGGTTTGCGAGGTGGAGAGCGGGGTGGGCAGGCTGGCGGCCGGGGGCGAAAATGTAGTAGTTGGCTATGGTGCAATGCTCAAAGCGAGCTTCGCCGCCGGCTATCGAAATGATGTTGCCTTCGGAGTTGGCAAACTCGGAGTTCGAGGCTTCGACGAGGCAGTTGGAAGCTTCGAAAACTACGCGGCGCATGTTGGCTACCTGAGTGTTTGAGATGCTTAGCTTCGGGCGGGACGGTTCGGAAGGGTCGCATACGAGGCCTTGACTGCCGTTGCGGATAATGGCATGGCTCAGCCGGTTATTGAAGCTGGAGGAGGTGAAGCGGATGCCGTCCCATTGGCCGGGGATGCGGTCGTAGTGGAGGGTGGGGAGGAGGTGGTCGAGGCGGTCGCCGCGGATGACGACGGGAGCTTCAGGGGAGCCTTCGATGTAGATGGTTCCGTTAACAATTATCGCGGCTTTGCTGCGCATGTATATCGTTGCGCCCGGCTCGATGCGGAGCGTTACGCCGCTGTCGATCACTAAGCTGTCGCTGATAAGGAAGGGGCGGGCGGAAGTCCATACGGTGTCGGCGGCGAGCAAATGTCGTCCGCTCAAAATGTTTACGTCTTGATTGTCGGCTTGGAATACAACTTGCCGCATGGAACCGTTTACAACGAACTCCAGCCGGTTTTCTATAACCACGGGAGCGTTTGACCCCGACGGCTCGGCGGTTATTTCTGCAAGCAGGTACAGGCTGTCGCGGGCTGCGATACGGATGTTGGCAAACGATTGCCCGCGGCGGCCGTCGACGTTGATGCGGAACGGGCCGCCGTCGGCTTCGGCAAAGCGTATGCTTTCTATCATCAGGGCCGAGGCGTGGGGGTTGTATATCATGAGGCTGCGCGTAGCCGAGCCTATGGCGGCAAATACGGTGTCGAACTTCAAGGTGTCGGTTGAGAAGCTGAGGTGCAGGGCGGGGTTTGTGGAGTAGCTGTCGTCGAGCCGGCTGCACGAGCAGATGACGAGGGGCAGCAGCAGGATGGCGATTACGGCGGCGGCAAAGGCGTTTCTCATTTGCGTTCCTCCGGATAGCTGATGCGGGTATGGTAGGCTATTTTGAGCTTGTCGACAAATACGCGCTTCACAAGCTCGATGTCGGCAAAGGTGAGCGGGGCGTTTTTCAGCAGCCCGTCGGATTGCTGGGTGTCGATAATGCGGTTAACGAGGGCGGCAATTTCTTCTTCGGTATGATTCCGGAGGCTTCGCGAGGCGGCTTCAACGGAGTCGGCCATCATAAGTACCGCTGTTTCTTTTGTTGAGGGGTTGGGGCCGGGATAGGTGAATTTATCTTCGTCGATCTCGGCGCCGGGGTGTTGCTGCTTATAATTCAGGTAGAAGTATTTTGCTTTGCCGCGTCCGTGGTGAGTGAGTATAAAGTCTTTGATAACGCTTGGCAGCGAAGCTTTTTCGGCGAGCCGGATGCCTTCGGTAACGTGGCCTATTACGATTTGCGCGCTTTGCTCGAAGGATATGTTGTCGTGAGGGTTCACTCCTTTTTGATTCTCGGTGAAAAATGCCGGGTTGGTTATTTTACCTATGTCGTGGTAAAGCGCTCCGGTTCGGGCTAAAGGCGCATTGCCGCCAATCTTTTCTACGGCTTCGGAGGCGAGGATGGAGGCTTGCATGGAATGCTGGAAGGTTCCGGGGGCTACTTCCGACAGCTTTTTGAGCAGAGGCTTATTTATGTTCGACAGCTCGATAAACGTAATATTCGACACGTACCCGAAGGCTTTTTCAAGCATATATACCAACAGATATGCAAAGGTGAGGAGGATAAAATTGATGCCGAAGTACAGGAACATAAGCAGGTTCATCTTACCCGCGTCGGCTTCCATAAAGAGAAACAGACCGGCGTACGATACGGCATAGGCCAGATAGATAAAGAAAGCGCATCGTATGAGCTGCGATCTTTCCGACAAGTCTTTCAGGCTAAACACAACCACCATCCCAGCTATCGTTTGGAGCAAAACAAATTCGTGAGGGTTGGGAGCCATGAGCGAGCATAGCAAAACAATGCTGAGATGGGTAAATAAAGCTGTACGGGAATCGAAAAACGTGCGGACAACAATCGGGACAATTGCATAAGGCAATATATATATGTTGAACAGATGTCTGCCTACGCAAGCCTCGGTCAGCAGCCCTGCAACCGTGATGCAAAGCAGCAGGAACACAGTGTTGCGACGATTGTAAAGCACCTTACGGCGAAACGACCACAGGTACAGCCAAAAGCAGCCGAATATGCCGAACACCAGCGCCGTTTGCCCCAGCAGAATCATCCCGGCATGACTGTTGCCGCCTGTTTTCAAATCCATCACAGTTCGCAGCGACCGCAGCACGGCGTAAGTATGCAAATCAACAATCTCCCCGCGATCAACAATCCGTTCGCCGGCCTGAATCATGCCGTTGGCAACCGGAATGTCGTGGAGCATATTGTCGAGCACGCGGTTAGAGGTTTCTTCGTCGTACACGAGGTTCTCGGTAAGGAAGCGGTCAATGCCGTATGAGCGGAGAGAATCGGTATTAAGGTAAAAGGGAGTATTATCAACAATTGTCTCGTAAGCGGTGCGCACCGTATGAAGCGATTCTACGCTCGCAGAATGGGCAACATTGTTGATAAGCGATTTTATATGCCGCCGCCCCTCGTTTTGCAGCCTGTCGCCCTGCGCCTGCGATACAAGGCCGGCGCGATACAAATGCCTCAAACTTTCCTCGATATATTTAACGTAAGGATCAAAGCCTCGGCCCGGAAAAGCGGCGTGCAGCTTTTCGATTTGTTTAGCTTCAACCGCAAGATCAAGGTTAAAATAAGGCTCAAACGATGCTTTCACGCTGTCGCGCTCCATGGCAAGCTCCTCGTCGCTCCTGTAAACCGGAAAATCAACCGGCGCGGTAAGCAACTCATACCGCCACGGTTTGCCTTCAAAAAACTTGTAGCGGAACCGGCCCTCGTTCGGAAAGAAATAGTCGATAATAAGCGCGGCTGCCACAAAGCATACTATCATAAGTATATGGGAGTAATTAATTTTTTTCATGCAGCAAATATAAGTTTTTTTGAGATTGGGGAGAGAGAGAACAATATAAATGGCCGGACAAGCGCATCGCGAGATACGCCGGCCGGAACGCCCTCGGCAGGCGGTATTTCAGCAGTTTAACATGTAAACAGGCTTGCCGGAAAATTGATTTACCCCATTTAAGGCCTTCAACGGCCTTGCGGAAATTCCTTGGCCTCATCTAAGGGCTTAAATTGTATAAACCGAAATGGATTGGTAAAATTTGAGGACTTAAATCTCATGTCCGGAAAAAAAATCAAGCCATTTAAGGACTTAAATTGTATAAACTGAAATAGATTGGTAAAGTTTGAGGACTTACATTCCTTGTCCGAAAAAAAAATCATCGCATTTAAGCCCTTAAACGGGCCTCCTGAAATTCCTTAACCCCATTTAAGCCCTTAAACGGCCCTCCGGAAATTCATTTGCCCCATTTAAGCCCTTAAACGGCCCCCCGGAAATTCCTTAACCCCATTTAAGTCCTTAAACGGGCCTCCGGAAATTCCTTAACCCCATTTAAGTCCTTAAACGGCCCTCCGGAAATTCATTAACCCCATTTAAGCCCTTAAACGGCCCTCCGGAAATTCATTTGCCCCATTTAAGCCCTTAAACGGCCCCCCGGAAATTCCTTAACCCCATTTAAGCCCTTAAACGGCCCCCCGGAAATTCATTTGCCCCATTTAAGCCCTTAAACGGGCCTCCGGAAATTCATTTGCCCCATTTAAGCCCTTAAACGGGATGAAAATACTTTTGATTATTTTACTTAGGATCCTGTAAATAAATGAAGAACTCGTTTTTCCCTATTTTTGCGCCCGGCGCCTCCCCATCCGGTTCAACCGGATTTGGCGGACGCGCGGCAGAATTAATTTATCAACAATATAAAGTATCCATTATGAGAAAAGATGTAGCAATTATAGGCGGGGGGCCGGCCGGATATTCGGCAGCCGCCAAAGCGGGAAGCGCAGGGCTTTCGGTTGTATTGTTCGAGAAAAATGCCTTGGGAGGCGTTTGCCTTAACGAGGGATGTATCCCCACAAAAACCTTGCTCTATTCCGCAAAAATATTCGACTCGGCCAAGGCTGCCTCAAAGTATGGCGTGAGCGCCGGCGCGCCGTCGTTCGATCTGTCGAAAATCATGGCAAGGAAAAACAAAGTGGTACGCAAACTTGCGGCAGGTATTCGCGCCCAAATGGCAGAGGCTAACGTTACAACCGTTGCCGGCCAAGCTTTTATAAACGGAACCGGAGCCAACGGGCAATTTCTGATTGCCTGCGGCGATACTGTATACGAAGCCGGCAAGCTATTGGTTTGCACCGGTTCCGAGGCAGTTACGCCCCCTGTTCCGGGCCTTTCCGAAGCGGGATTCTGGACCAGCCGCGAGGCTTTGGCTGCAACGGAGGTTCCGGCCTCGCTAACAATTATTGGCGGAGGGGTTATCGGGCTGGAGTTTGCCTCGTTTTTCAACAGTCTTGGCTCTGCGGTTCACGTTGTTGAGATGCTAAGCGAGATTCTGCCGGGTATGGACGGCGAGATGGCCGGCATGTTGAGGGCCGAGTACGCCCGGCGCGGCATTGGGTTCTATCTGGGCTATCGTGCAACGGCGGTTGAGGATGGCGCGGTTGTTTTGGAAAAAAACGGCGAGAGCCTCCGATTGCCTGCCGGACAAATATTGGTTAGCGTTGGTAGGCGTCCGTCGGCAGCGGGCTTCGGCATTGAAAACCTGTTGCCGGAGGTTGATCGCAGCGGGATAAAGGTGAACGAATACATGCAGACTGCCATGCCCGGCGCGTATGCCTGCGGCGATGTAACGGGCCGCTCGATGCTTGCTCACACGGCTGTAAGCGAGGCCGAGACTGCCGTGGCTCATATTCTCGGCAGGAGCAAGCCGATGAGTTACAGGGCGATTCCCGGCATTGTTTATACCAATCCTGAGATTGCCGGCGTTGGCGCAACCGAGGAGGAGCTTCGTGCGTTGGGCGCAGACTTTACGGTTCGGAAGCTTCCTTTGTCGTTTGCCGGAAGGTTTGTTGCGGAAAACGAGCCGGCTTCGGGCCTCTGCAAGCTTCTTACGCAGCCCGACGGGCGGATACTCGGCGGGCATATTATCGGCAATCCGGCCTCGGAACTTATCATTGTTGCCGGCATTGCGGTTGAACGGGGGATGACGGCTCATGAATTGTCGTCGTATGTGTTCCCGCATCCTACGGTTGGGGAGGTTTGGAGGGAATTAACGCTTGATACATTATACAGTAACTCTTAAATTTATATTTATCATGAAAAACTTATTCTTACTTTGGCTAAGGCCGATCGTCTTTGCCGGCGGTTTTTTAATCTCTTTATTTACCGCCTCGGCCCAGCATCCTTTCCTTCCGAATCTCTATACATATTATATAGAGAACCCGGCCGTGTTCGAGCTTAACCAGGAGGAGCCCCGGGCTTATTTCCTGCCTGCAACGAAGCTGTCGCTCAATGGGCGGTGGAAATTTATGTACGCCGACGTTCCGGAGGCTATCCCTCAAGATTTCTTTGCCGACGATTTAAATGACGCCGCCTGGCCTGCAATTCCGGTTCCGTCGAATTGGGAGATGGAGGGGTATGGCGATAAGCTGTTCCGCAACGTAACCTCCCCGTTCAAGGCCGACCCTCCGCGCGTTCCTCGCGAGTATAATCCAACAGGCGCCTATCGCACAACGTTTGAATTGCCCGACGATTGGGGCGGGAAGGAGATATTCCTTCGGCTTGAGAAAGTTGCATCGGCATCGTTTGTATGGATTAACGGGAAGGAAGTGGGATACAACGAGGGCGCCCAGGAGCCGGCGGAGTATCGTATTACCGATTTCGTAAAGGAAGGAACCAACCGCGTGGCCGTGCTGGTTATCAAGTATTCGGATGGTTACTATCTGGAGGGCCAGGATTATTGGCGGCTCGCGGGCATATTCGACGATGTTACGATCTACGCCGCCCCGAAAACCCGGATATACGATCAACAAATCATTACCACGTTCGACAAATCTTTTACCGACGCCCGGCTAAGTCTCAATACCGTTGTAAAATCGTATGGGAGCGCTGTTAAAGGTAAGTTCAGGCTTACGGCCCGGCTTTTCGACCGGCGCAACAATCTTGTTGCCGCCTTAACCTCCAACGCTTTCAACGCTACGCCGGGCAATTGCACGGTAGAAATGACTAAGTTGATCCGGAATCCTGAGAAATGGAGCGCCGAAACTCCCTCTCTTTATCGCTTGAGCCTTCAACTCCTCACCGCCGGCGGAGAGGCTGTCGACAGCTCCGAGCTCCGCATCGGATTCAAGCAAACGGAGATCCGCAACGGCGTTTTCTACCTCAACGGCGTTCCAATTAAGATAAGCGCGCAAAACTCGCACATGCAGCACCCCGACCTCGGTCACGTGATGCGCGAAGACATTATCCGGCAGGATTTCGCCATCCTGAAGCAGTTTAACTTCAATGCCGTTCGCACCTCGCACTATCCTCCGGTAAACAAATACCTCGACCTTGCCGACGAATACGGCCTCTACATAATCGACGAAGCCGGAACCGAAGCCCACGCCACCGAATACATCTCGCGCGACAGCTCCTTCACGGCCATGTACCGCGAGCGAGTGAGGCAAATGGTGCTACGCGACCGCAATCATCCGTCGGTTCTCTTCTGGAGCGCAGGCAACGAGAGCGGCGAAGGCTTCAACATAACCGAGGTTGTTAAAGAAGGCCGTCGGCATGACCCCACGCGCTACTGGATGTACGGCGGCAACGACTTTGCTCATCCTGCCGAAGAAATCATCGGGCCGCGATATCCAACCCCCGTGGAGCTTGAAATGCAAGTTGGCCGCTCGCCCGATCCGCTCGACATAAGGCCGTCGTTTATGGACGAATATCTCTCGGTGGCAGGTAATGGCGGCGGGGGAATGGATGATTACTGGCGGGTGATTCGCGCCCATCCCCGGCTGATGGGAGGCGCAATATGGGATTTCGTCAGTCCCGGACTTCGCGAGCGGGCGCGGGCTGTTGTCGATTCCTCGCCTTACAAAACCCCCGTCCATCTGATGGGAAACGCCAAGCTTACGCAGGGACCTAACGGAAAAGCCCTTGATCTGAACGGGCACGACCAGTGGGCCGAAGTATATCGCAGCCGGAATGTGGAACTTACCGGAGGCAAGCTTGCCGTTGCTTTCAACGTATTCCCGCGGAAGCTCGTTAGCAGTTGCGGCTCGTTTGTAACCAAAGGAAGCTGGCAGTTCGGCGTACAGCAACGCGGACGCGACTCGCTGGAATTTTATATATATACTAACAAATCTCACTCCGTGAAAGCCTCTTTGCCGCCCGATTGGGAAAACCGCTGGCATAGCGTGCTTGCCGTGTACAACGGCGAAACCATGCGGCTAAGCATCGACGGGAACCTGATGGCCGAGGGCAAAGCGTCGGGCAACATCCGAAATTTCCCGTTTCCAGTTAACATAGGTCGCAACGCCGAAATACACGGGCAAGAAACCGACGTATATATTTGCGACGCTATCCTCGACCGCGTCGGAATCTTCGGCAAAGATTTCGACGGAACGCTATCACCCGAACATGCCTTGCTATGGCTCGACTTTGAGGAGGAGACCGACGAAGGCGAGTTCTTCAGCTACGGCATCGGCGCGCGTACCTACGGAAGCATCTGGCCCGACCGTCGCGTTCAGCCCGAAATGTGGCAAATGAAGAAAACAACCCAGCCTCTGTCGTTCCGATGGATCGACATCGAAGCAGGTGAAATTGAGATTGCAAACCTCAACCATTTCACCTCGTCCGACCAATACGAGATCACCTGGAATCTCGAGGCCGATGGGCAAATTGTACAACGCGGCCTCATCCCTGCCGGCATTGCCCCCCTCTCATCCGAAATTGTAAAACTCCCCATTACCCGGCCCTATTTGCAACCGGGAGCTGAATACCGAATCACCATCCGCGCTCTCCTGAAGCAAGCCGGGCTATGGGCTCCCGCCGGCCACGAAGTAGCATGGGAACAGCTCGAACTGCCATGGCGCAAACCATCAGAAACCGTTGCAGCCAATAACGCCCCACCCGTTTCACTGGCCGACGAAGGAGGGCATATAACCGTTGCCGGCAAGGGATTTATATACACTTTCTGCAAGGCAAGAGGCCTGCTGCTTTCCATCCTCCTTGATGGTGAAGAAGCCCTCCTCTCATCCCCAACGCTCAACGTATGGCGCGCCCCGCTGGCCAACGAGCAAGACGCCTGGAACTCGCGCACGGTATATTCGCCCAGCCGCTTGCCCGGTTACGGTCAGCAAGTTGCAGCCGAATTTTATGCCGCCGGACTTGATAAGCTCACCCGCATACCTATCTCCGTCGAAGCCTTTGAGCGCAACGGTAAGGCCCATATTAAGGTTCGTAACCTCACTATGACCGGCGATAACGAATGGAGCAACCGCGACCTTTACATTCGAGGCATCCGATACAACGGCTTTGAAGAAATGTATGACTATACAATCAGCGGAGATGGAAACCTGCGCCTGTCACACACCATAATCCCCGCCGGACAAATGCCCCTTTGGCTCCCCCGCATCGGCCTCACCATGACGCTCGATAAACGTTTTGCCAACGTTGAATGGTACGGCCGAGGCCCGCAAGAAAACTATCCCGACCGCAAAACAGGCTATCCTGTCGGCATTTACCGCTCCACCGTCGACAGCATGTACGAGCCCTACCTCATTCCGCAAGACCACGGTCTCCGCACCGACAACCGCCGCCTGCAACTTATCGACCTTACCGGCCGAGGCTTAGTTTTTACATCAACGGATCTGTTTAACTTCAGCATATCCCCCTTCTCAACCGACAATCTTACCAAAGCCACCTACACCTATCAATTGCGCAAGCAAGACGGCATAACGCTCAATATCGACTACGCCACTTCAGGCACAGGCTGCACGGCCCGATCCATTTTCCCGGCGTACAGAGTTTATCCGCAGGAAATATGTCGAGTTTTGGAGTTGAAGCTGATACAGAAATAGTCATGTAATAATGAAGAAGTCTGGCTTCGGCGCATCGTCAAATGCAGTAGCTTATGAATAGAAAGTAAAGAGGCATGAGCATTAATTTACCTATAAAACATCCGGGCTCTGGGGGCGGAACTTTAAAATTCCGGCCCCAGCCCTGGATACTTGGGGCCGGAATATCAGTTTTCACCCCGCAAAAAGCAGACATTGTTTAGTAATCTAATGTTTCTGTCTGGAGTCAGACTAAAAATATTCATTGAGACCATCATTGTTGTACGGACAAAACAAGCCTGATTTTTTTAATTTCAAGAAAGCCGCATAACTTAGCGGTCGATAAAATAATTACTGATGCTATTCAATTCTCTCCCATTCTTATTTTTCTTTCCGGCAATATGCCTGCTCCATTGGATGCTGCCGGCTAAGGTGCGTAACGGTTTGCTACTCGTTGCCAGCTATTATTTTTATATGAATTGGAAGCCCGTTTACGGTTGCCTCATCCTGCTCATCACCCTTGTTTCGTGGGGAGCGGCGATATATGCCGGCAATGGCAGTAGGCGAAAGGCGATTTTTGCGGGCGGACTAACGGTTTGCTTCGGCGTGCTGCTGTTGTTTAAATATGCGGGATTTGTATCCTCATCGATCAACGAAATATTTGTCACCCTCAGGATTAGTATGCACATTCCCGTTCCCGATATCCTGCTCCCGGTGGGTATTTCGTTTTATACTTTTCAAGCTGTCGGGTATCTTATCGACGTATACAAAGGCGAGATCCGGCCCGAACGAAGCCTTATCGTTTACGCCCTTTTCATATCCTTCTTTCCCCAGCTCGTTGCCGGCCCGATTGAGCGCGCAAGCCGCTTGCTGCCTCAGTTTCGCGCCCATCGCACTTTTCGTATCGCCGATCTGACGGAGGGAATTAGGCTCATGCTCTGGGGATACTTCATGAAAGTTGTGGTGGCCGACAGACTGGCAGTGTATGTAGACAGCGTTTACAACAATGCCGCCTATCACAATGGGACGTCGCTAATACTTGCAACCTTCTTCTTCTCCTTTCAAATTTATTGCGATTTCGGAGGATACTCGGCTATAGCCATCGGCTGCGCCAAGGCGATGGGCTTTGAACTGATGAATAACTTCCGCCGCCCCTATTTAGCAACCTCGGTGACCGACTTTTGGCGGCGATGGCACATTTCGCTTTCCACATGGTTCAAAGACTACTTATACATTCCCCTTGGCGGCAACCGGTGCAATACCGGGAGAAATTATATTAACCTGATGGCAACGTTTATTGTGAGCGGCATATGGCACGGCGCTAATTTTACATTTATGCTATGGGGCGCGCTCAACGGAGCCTTCCAGATCGCAGCTAAAATAACCGCCGGCATACGGAGCCGGGCCGCAGCGAATCTTTTCGGCAAGCCTTCGGCTCTCGGCAAGAGAGTCGGGCGGATGGCGAGCATTGGCTTTACATTTATTCTGATTTCTTTCGCCTGGGTATTTTTCCGCGCCAACAGTATCGCCGAGTCCATTATCATCCTTCGCAAAATCATATTTCAGCCCGGCCCGCTGTTTACAAACAACATCGACTCCATTATATACGGAAGTTTGTTTGTTGGAATATTAATCACATCCGACATTCTTCAAGAGAGGAATTACGGCCGCCACGTCATGTTAGAAAACCGCCGGGCCTGGTTGCGATACGCATCATACGTCGCAATATGCCTTATCATCATAGCTTTTGGAGTATTCGACGGATCTCAGTTTATCTATTTCCAATTCTAATATTTATGAATAAACGATATATCCTCAAATGTATATGCCTTGCCACCGCCGTTGTGGCCCTCGACTACGCCGCAGGCCAAGCGTTGCGGCATTTTTACTTCACCCAGTCGCAAGGCCGGCTGTACAACATAACAACCGCCATCGAAACACAAACCGCCCAAATATTAATAATCGGATCATCGCGAGCCATGCACCATTACGACCCTGGCGTCATATCCCACCGCCTCGGCCTCTCCTGCTTCAACGCCGGCAACGACGCTCAGGGCATGCCCTATTACGCAGCTCTGCTCGAAGCAATCGCTACTCGCCACAGTCCTCAAGTAGTTGTACTCGATGTAAATATCTATGCCCTGAGCCGCGACGATTCATCTTACGATATGCTTTATCAGCTCAATCCCTACGCCGCCCGCCATCCAGAAATCTGGTCTATACTCTCGCTTCGCTCCCACGAGCGGATTAAACATTTATCGCAGATCTATCCTTTTAATTCAATGGCCGCCCGCATCATCATGGGCAATCTATCCATCCGAACCCGCGACGCCTCCAACAACGGCTTCACCGTGATGGACGGCGAATGGGATGAACCTCTCCGCGACACATTTTTCCCATCCGACGAAGCTCTCGATCCCATAAAATCTGAGATGTTCACCCGTTTGATATCAATTTGTAAAGCGAAAGGTATCCTCCTCATCGCCTCCGTTTCGCCCACTTTTCGCAACATACGCAACGAGCCCGCCTCCATTATTTGCATCCGCCGAATATGCGAGCGCGAAAACATTCCAATGATATCCTACCTCAACGATCCGGCATTCGCCGTTGGACATCTTTATCATGATCCAAGCCATCTGAACGGCGTGGGAGCAAGGGAATTTTCCGACGTTTTTTCACAATGGCTTATCAGGGAATTGCAAATCGGAAATCGACGACAAAAAAATGGGGATTGAGACTATGTCCGTCGCCAATCCCTACCTTTTTTGCAGCTTCGCTTACTTAACCACCGGAGGTTCCATCAAGCTTTTTCCCTCATTATACTTCTGATTGTTCGGTAAATTCTTTTTGCCTACCCCTTCTTTCATCATTTTTTGCAGTTCTGGGAGGTTTTCCGGTAAACGCTGCGGAGATCAACGCCGTTGCGTTTACATATCGATGCGACCATGCCGATTACCTCGCCCAGCATACCCGTTGTGCGCATCACGCGAGTGGTTCCGTGTTGCGGCCGGCCATTAAAAGGTTGATTACGTTGCGCGAGTAAAGACAACGATAGGGGACGGGATAAGGGTAAATCGGAACGTGCCTGGCGTTGCCTTGTTGCAAGGGGCAGAACTCTTTTTGCAAATCGCCAGAGCCTTGTACGGACCGGCCTCTATTCGTCCGCCGAGATGGACTCTCACCCCCGAGCTGTTATTGCCGCCCGGAATCGGTCTGTTGTTGATTAAAGCCGCCTTGCAGCCAAGTATTGCAGCCGACACCACTGCACTAATTCCAGTAACAAAAGCAACCCTTACCAAATCTCAAGAAGATATTACTCCCATTTTCTTCGATCCCGCCAACAGACCAGCAAACGTTAATCCACCATTAATCAATAACATCTCATAACTGAAAGTATAGTTGAAAAGATGTTCCAACCACCTGCTTAGTGCAAAGCAAATAATGGGCGAGAGTATCGCGATAAAAGGAATGTGGCGGTCAAGGGGGATACGCCGGGTGAAGAGGCCGAAGGCAAAGAGCCCAAGGAGGGGGCCGTAGGTATATGAGGCGATCATATATATGGCGTCAATCACGCTGCGGTTATTTAAGGCTTTGAACACAAGTATTATGATGGCGAATGTAATGGCGGCGCCTATATGCGTGCTGCGTCGTATGCGGAGGGCGCGGGCTTCATTGGGTTCTTTCTCTATTCCCATTATGTCGACGCAAAACGAAGTGGTTAAGGCGGCAAGGGCCGAGTCGGCGCTACTGAAAGCGGCTGCTATTATTCCTATGGTGAAGAATACAGGCATGGCCGCGCCGAGCATCCTTGAGTTGCAAAACATCGGGAGGATGTCGTCGCTCGATGCGGGAAGGGCGATGCCTTGACGGGCTGCCAGATCAAGGATTATCACGCCGAGGCATAGGAAAAGGAAGTTGACAGGTATGAACATGAATCCGTAAGTATACATATTGCGCTGGGCTTCGCGCAGGTTGCGGCAGGAGAGATTCTTTTGCATCATATCTTGATCAAGCCCCGTCATAACGATAGCAATGAATATTCCGCTTACAAATTGCTTGGCAAAGTGCTGCGTGCTGTGAAGGTTATTCCATTCAAATACTCGGAAGCGGGGGCTGGTAACGAGGGAATCAACAAAACCTGCGGCATCAAGCCCGAGCGTTTTTGTTACGCTCCAGATAATCATGCCGAGCATGGCGATGAAGCATACGCATTGCGCCATATCTGTCCATACTATTGTTTTGATGCCGCCGCGGAACGTATAACCCCATACTAAGGCTACGCTTGCTATGGTGGTAACGGCAAATGGTACGCCCCAAGCGTCAAATACAAAAGTCTGGAGGATGAGAGCTACAAGATAGAACCGGGCCGCGGCTCCTATCATTTTGGAAAGTAGGAAGAATGATGCTCCCGTAAGGTAAGCGCATGGCCCGAAACGGCGACCAAGATAGGCGTAAATAGAGGTTAATTGCAAGTTGTAGTACAGGGGAAGCAAAATGCGCGCTATTATAAGGTATCCTGCAAAGAAACCAAGCACGGTTTGCATATATGTCATGTCGATACTGCGAACCATGCCGGGAACTGATACGAACGTAACGCCCGACAGCGAAGTCCCAATCATGGCGATTGAAACTATATACCACGGCGATTGCCTGTTGCCGAGGAAAAACGCGTCGTTGCTTCCCCCACCCTTACCTCCGGTAAACCGGGAGATAAGGAGGAGGACAGCGAAGTATGTTACAATTATTATAGGAACCCAAAGGCCGTTCATCTGTCAAGACGTAAGCGGAGGCTATTGTCGATATAGAATTGCCCGGTGGCGTCTACGTATATGGCTACCGATGTATTATAAGTTGTGTCGGGACGCGCGCCCGGCTTGGCTTTGAGGATAGAAAGATTGGTATAAGACGGTATTACGATCTGCTTTTTACTATCTCGATTAGTTACCGTAAGCGTGGTGTCGCCGGGGACGACGCTGATTTTGCAATCGTATTTGTCCGGCGGGAATACCTCCTTGTGTGGGGCGTAATATTTATTGGTGAAGCCGTCGAGATCGGAGTGGGTTATGCCAAGGAGGGAGCACAGGTAGTGGTTGATCTCGATGTTGGTGTATACGCCTTGCGGAATGTTGCCATTGGGATGATAGGCGGCGAGGAACACTTCTTCGGCGGTATGTCCTCCGGTGGTGAAGCCTATGTAGGTATGGGAGTTCCTCCATTGATTAACCCATGCGGCGCGGCGGCCTTGTTGCTTCGCGGTTTGAGAGATTGCGTCGAGGTCGGCGCGCGACGGACGGATGCCTGTGTAGCGAAAAAGGGTGTCGGACGGGTTGGCGGCTGTTTCGGGATCTATCCTGCGGGCGAGTTCGCCGGATGAATATTTAAAACGGGAGAGGTTGGCAAACAAATCGCTTTTCGTCATCCTGTCGTACCTCGCATTGCTCTGTATGCCGATGCTGATACCGCTGTTGCCATGGTCGGGGAGGATTACAACGGCAGTGTTGCCGTCCTGGCGGGCAAAATTGAGGGCTACCTTGCATGCTTCGTCAAAGGCGAGCATTTCGCGAACCATTGTGATGGCGTCGTTGGCATGAGCGGCATGGTCGATACGGCTGCCTTCAACCATAAGGAAGAAACCGTTGGGCGATTGTTGGAGTTTCCCGATTGCCACGCCGGTCATTTCAGCCAGCGAAGGCTGTTCGGAGGGATCGCGGTCTATTTCGTAATCCATCGTACGGCTACCGAATAAAGCCCACATTTTTGTATTAGTATCCTTCCTCATTCCTTCGATATTATTCTTATGAACGGAGTATCCTTTACCTATAAGGTATCTCTCGTCGCCTGGATACAGGCAGGAAACCCCGCCTCCTATCACCACGTCGAGGCCGTTGTGAGCCATTTGCGGAGCTATCCACTCGTACTTGTCGCGCTTGTAGCTGTGAGCGGCGCAGTCGGCAGGAGTGGCGTGAGGAAATTCGCAGGTAACAACCAGGCCGGTAGCTTTCTTCTCCGTCCAGCGGGCGGCTTCGAGTACGGTGGCAAGCGGGCGATAGGCTTTAGAGTTATCTACCGGATAGATGTCGTTAGCCGGATCGGCGGGAGGGTAAGTTGATACGAAAGCGGTTTGGCTCGGATAGCCGGTCATGTAACACGAAGTAGTTGGAGCCGAATCGCCGATCGGCGCGTTCGACGAGTGGGTTATTACCGTGCCGCATAAGTAGGGATCGAGATTGAGCTTTCCAACTCCGCTCCTGTTGTTTTCGTAATTCATTATCCAGCGTGCGAGCGATACGGTGGCAAGCGAAGTACCGTCGGGGATCATTAGGATTATGTTTTTAACCTTGAGGGAACTCTTGTTTTCCAATCCGCTCGAAGTGCAGAGAAACAAGGATACGATCAGTACCAGAGATAAAATACGTTTCATAATAATATTCGGATATTTAATTTAATTGTTCGTTAAAGCAAAGATACTCCCGGCCAGTCAATTCTCCAATCCCGCAGCCATCTCGATAGCTTTTTTCAGCGCAGCAAGTTTGGAGTTTACTTCCTCAAGCTCGCGAGCGTCGTTGCTTTGAGCAACCACTCCGGCGCCGGCCTGGTAGTGCAGCACATTGCCGCGGCTTACAAACGAGCGGATCGTGATAGCCTGGTTTAAGCTTCCGTCGAAGCCGATGAAGCCGATGCAACCGCCGTAAGCGCCGCGGTTGTGACGCTCTATCTCGGTGATAAGCTGCATGGCCCGCACCTTGGGAGCTCCGCTCAGCGTCCCGGCGGGAAACGTGTCGAGAAATACGCCAACCGATTTGACGCCATCATTTATCGTGCCGCTTACTCGCGAGGTGAGGTGGATAACATGACTGTAATATTGTACCTCCTTATAAAAGTCGAGCGCAACATGATGAGCGTTTCTGCTCAGGTCGTTGCGGGCAAGGTCGACCAGCATTACATGTTCGGCGTTCTCCTTCGGGTCGGCCAGCAGGCGTTCAACCCGTTGCTTGTCTACGGCCGTATTGCCGGTGCGGAAAGCTGTGCCTGCAATCGGGTCGATGCTGGCGCGGCCGTTGGAAATGCGGCAGTGGGTTTCGGGCGACGACCCGAAGATGCGGAAGCCGCCAAAGTCGAAGTAAAAAAGGTAGGGCGAAGGGTTGATGCTGCGCAAGGCACGGTACACCTTGAAATCGTCGCCGGTGAAACGTTGCTCGAAACGCCGGCTCAATACGATCTGGAACACGTCGCCGCGGAGGCAATGCTTTATCCCGAGGCGAACGGCTTCGCGATATTCGTCGTCGGTTATGGGCGAAGTTTCGGGGCCGCATGTTCTGAAGTTGTACGAGGCAAAGTTGCGGTTGCCTGTCAAGGCTTCTATCTCGCGCAGCCGGCTTGTTTCGCCCTCGGCCAGGAGCTCTGCTATCGTAAGCTCGTTGCGGAAATGGTCGAACGTAAGCATATACCGGTATAATATGTACATAGCGTCGGGAGCGTCGTTTTCCGGATGGCGCCATTCCATCACCGGGATATCCTCAAGGTAGCGAACCGCGTCGAAGGCGGTGTAGCCAAGCAGGCCGCACAAAACTTCATCGCCGGCGCCCCTTATTTCAAACCTCCGGAGGAAACCTTCAAATGCCGGGGCTATTCCGCCGCTCGCCGGAACCGTTTCAACCGATCCGTCGGGGTAGCTCATCGTACATTCGCCGCGATTAACGCTTATGCCCGCCACCGGGCAAAGGGCGATAAACGAACGGCTGTTGTCGCTCCCATAAAAATCGGAGCTCTCAAGCAAAACAGAACGCGGGTACACATCCCGAACCTTCAGGTAAATGCTTACAGGGGTATGCAAATCGCCAAGAACCTTCTTGCTAACCAAATTATAAACGTAGCTCATTGTTGTCTGGAATTATAATCAATTAAAACCTCCAAGTCTTTATCTCCGCGCCCCGACAGTATCAGCGTAACGATTTCGTTGCCCTCGAACTTCAGCTTTGAGAGGGCCGCAAGCGCATGAGCGCTTTCCAGGGCGGGGATTATGCCTTCCGATTGCGTAAGCTCGATTGCGGCGGCCAGCGCTTCGTCGTCGTTAACAGGTACGACCTCTGCCCGCCCCTCTGTCGAGAGGAAAGAATGTAACGGGCCGATGCCCGGATAATCAAGGCCCGCCGATATCGAGTAAGGCTCCTCTATCTGTCCGTCGGCGTTCTGCATTACAATGGTGCGCGCCCCGTGGATTATTCCTTCGCGCCCAAGACTGATGGTTGCCGCGCTTTTGCCCGACGCAACGCCCAGGCCTCCGGCTTCGGCAAGCACAATCCGCACCCGCTCGTCGTTAAGGTAATGATAGACGCCTCCGGCGGCGTTGCTGCCTCCGCCCACGCAGGCTATAATAAGGTCGGGGCTTTCGCGGCCTTCTTTCTCCATCAGCTGAAGGCGCATCTCGCGGCTGATAACTGCCTGCAAACGCGCCACCATGTCCGGATAGGGATGCGGGCCTACCACCGACCCTATAATATAAAAAGTGTCCGACGGATGGCAGCACCAGTCGCGTATTGCCTCGTTTGTAGCGTCTTTCAGCGTACGGTTGCCCGATGTTACGCTCCGCACTTCGGCGCCCAGCATACGCATTTTCCTAACATTAATTTGCTGGCGCTCCATGTCGGTTTGGCCCATATATATCACGCATGGCATATTCATAAGGGCGCAAACCGTTGCGGTTGCAACTCCGTGCTGTCCGGCTCCGGTTTCGGCAATTACGCGGGTTTTGCCCATCCGCCGGGCTATAAGTATTTGTCCTATCGCGTTATTTATCTTGTGCGATCCTGTATGGTTCAGATCTTCGCGCTTAAGGTACAACCGGCAGCCGTGGCGGGCCCCAAGGTTACGCGCAAGGTACAGCGGCGAGGGCCGCCCCACATAGTTGCGCAGCAAATCGTCGTATTCCGCGCAAAATTTCTCGCTTTCTATCGCCTCCCGGTAGCTCTGCCGGAGGTTTTCAACGCAGCGGTACAGGATTTCCGGCACGTACGAGCCGCCAAAGCGGCCGTAGAATCCGTTATTGTTTACCTCAAATTTGTTCATCAGCCAAAAATATTATTATATTATGATGTAATAACCAGGTTCTATAAAAAAAGGCCCGCCACAAAAGCGGCGAGCCTTACTCATAAATAAAAAAAAACCTTAACTATGAAATTCTTTTTGTTCCATAGCGACTTCTTTTACCCAAGCTCTCTCGGAAGAAGTCGCTAATACTTTCTAAAAACCTTCATTATCTATCAAAGATTTACGCTGCAAAGATACGAACATATTTTATACCTCCAAATATTTCTTGAAAAAAATTCGCTTCCGGGCTATTTTTTTTCCCGATAGCCCCGTTTTTCCCGAAAAACCGGGTTAAAAGCGTTATTCCGTCCCTGGGCGACCATTCTGACGCGTCAGAAAGCTTCCCGCAACTCCCGGGCAAGCTTTCTGACATGTCAGAATGGTTCCCCGCAACTTCAGGCAAGCTTTCTGACGTGTCAGAAAACGTCCCGCAACTCTCAGGCAAGCTTTCTGACATGTCAGAATGGTTCCCGCAACTCCCAGGCAAGCTTTCTGACGTGTCAGAATGGTTCCCGCAACCCTCAGGCAAGCTTTCTGACATGTCAGAATGGTTCCCGCAACTCTCCGGCAAGCTTTCTGACGTGTCAGAATGGTTCCCTCAACTCTCCGGCAAGCTTTCTGACATGTCAGAATGGTTGGCCCGGAAGAGGGGGAAGCGCTTCCTGTATATAATATGTACGGCGCGGGACTTGCGGGATGGATTTTTTTTGCAGGAGCGCCGGCCGCGGCCGCGGGGAGCGCCTCCTGTATATAATATGTATAGCGCGGGGCTTGCGGGATGGGATATTTTTGGCAGATATATTGGTCGCGGCAGGCGGTTAGCGAATTGCCCGGATGGGCCGGGCCAACGGGCGCCGGGCGGTATCTCCAAACGGGAATTAAATTATACCTTTGCGGCCAATCGAATTATTATTAACATATTAAAATTCCAATAACCCATGAACACTTATTATCGAAAGATTATTTCCCTGCTATTTGCGGCCGCGCTGCTAATTGCCCCGGCAGTAAGCTCCACCGGCCAGATTGTGATTAACCAGGTTGGGTTTTATTCCAACTCGAAGAAAATAGCCGTTGTAATGAACGGGGCGCTCCACCGCGATTTCAGGCTGGTCGACGCTTCGAGCGGGCAAGTTGTTTTCGAGGGCAAGCTAAGCGAGGCGCGCAAGTCGGCAAACTCGTCGATCGTTACCCGCGTTGCCGACTTTAGCGGGTTCAGCTCGCCCGGCCGCTACATCCTGGCCTCCGGAATGTTTGAGACGCCCCCGTTCATTATCGGCCGGAACGTACTGAGCGCTGCGGCGGCGGCGGCGCTCAAGGGTTTTTATTACCAGAGGGTTTCGATGCCCCTCGAAGAGCGCTATGCAGGCAAATGGGCGCGGCCGGCCGGTCACCCCGACGATAAGGCAGTGGTTCATGCTTCGGCGGCCACTCGCCGGCGGCCCGAGGGAAGCCTTGTATCGGCTCCGGGCGGATGGTACGACGCCGGCGATTACAATAAATATATAGTAAACAGCGGCATCACGATGGGTACCCTGCTCTCGGCTTACGAAGACTTCCCGGAATATTACGGGAGCCTGAATGTAAATATCCCCGAATCGGGCGGCGCGGCTCCCGACATACTTTACGAGATAGCCTACAACCTCCGCTGGATGCTGGCCATGCAGGACCCGTTTGACGGCGGTGTGTACAACAAGCTGACCAACGCTTCGTTCGACGCGATGACGGCCCGCCCGGGCGAAACCAAAGACCCGCGCTATGTGGTTCAGAAAGGTACGGCGGCCGCGCTCGACTTTGCAGCCGTGGCCGCCCAGGCTTCGCGCATTTACGCCGCCTGGCCAAAAGAGTTCCCGGCGCTTGCCGACAGCTGTATCCGCGCCGCCAGGCGGGCCTGGGATTGGGCCGCGAAGAATCCTGCCATGGAATATAACCAGGCTGCGATGAACCGCTTGTTTAAGCCGGAGATAGGAACCGGCGGCTACGGCGACCGCTCCTTTGACGACGAGCGATTTTGGGCCGCCTCGGAGCTTTTCATCACAACCGGCGAGTCGCGTTACTCAAAATTGCTGCCGGGCTTGATTAATGCGTCGCCAAAATTGCCTTCGTGGGGCAACGTTTACATGCTTGGCGTATATTCTTTGCTGCGCGGCAAGAACGCGGAGTTCGGCCCCATGCTCCGCGAAACGCTGCTTGGGATGGCCAACTCGCTTGCCGCGGCAGTTGATTCGAGCGCCTTCAGGGTTCCGATGGGTAGCTCGCGAGCCGACTTCATCTGGGGAAGCAGCTCGGTGGCGGCCAACCAGGGCATATTGCTTCTCAACGCTTACTTGCTGACCAGGGAGTCGAAATACCTCGACGCCGCTGCGGCCAACGCCGATTACCTGCTTGGGCGCAACGCCACGGGCTACTGCTTCCTTACGGGCTTTGGATACCGTCCGGTTCGCAACATCCATCACCGCCCTTCGGCGTCAGACGATATCGACGACCCTGTTCCGGGCTTGCTTTCGGGGGGTCCTAACTTCTCGGCGGCGAGGAGCGACAGCCAGTACTACGAATTTGTGGAGCCGGAAACAACCTTTGCCGACGTTGTCGGCTCATATGCCTCGAACGAGATTGCGATTAACTGGAATGCTCCGGCAGCGTACCTGTTTAACGCTGTGGAGGCCTTGCGGAAGTGAGCAGGCTTATTCTTTTTAGTTAAATTCAATTAATTGCTTGGAGGAGTAGAATAGAATACCTATCTTCGCACCGCGTTAAGCAAAAAATATATCGCGGAGTGGAGCAGTGGTAGCTCGTTGGGCTCATAACCCAAAGGTCGCAAGTTCGAGTCTTGTCTCCGCAACGGTTAAAACTTTCTTTTTTATAAAACAAATTTTTAGAAATGTAGAGGAGCCTCCTTGTGAAAGGGGGCT
Source organism: Tannerellaceae bacterium (assembly GCA_031280645.1). The sequence goes on from JAITGL010000011.1 coordinate 23,581, forward strand.
CTTTTTGTTTTGCTCGGTATGCCGACGGTCTTTTATTGTTAACTGCTTTATCTTTGCCGTATGTATAACCTTTTAATATAAGCAGCAATGGAAAATATACTGAAGAAATACTTATCCTGGCGTCTGGCCTGGCTCCTGTCCTGTTTTTTTGCAACGCCGGCGTTTCCGGCAACCGGCCAGGTTTATAATCCGTCCGACGTTGCGGTTGTTAACGCCATCATCGAGGGTAACGGTCTCCGCTGGGCCAAGGCTCCGTCCGACGGATCTTCTGTTCCGGCCGACTGGGAGATGAGGGGACTGGAATCAGCGGAATATGTTAGTGAAATGGCAATCGGCGTTATGTGGTCGACGGGCAAAACGAACAGGCGGGTAATCAAGCTGTATGTTTGCAATCAAGATTTGACGGGGAGGCTGGACGTGTCGGGGCTTGGGGAGTTAAAGAACCTTGATTGCTTCAATAATCAACTGACCGAGCTGAATATTTCGGGTCTTAAAAATTTAGAAAAGCTTTCTTGCAGCTTCAATCAGCTTACGGAGCTTGATGTTGCGCGTCACAACAATTTATATGAGCTTTCCTGCGGCTTTAATGAACTAACCAGGCTGGATGTTTCGGAGCTTACGGCTTTAACGCACCTTTCGTGCTTTGTTAATCAACTTACGGAGCTGGATGTTTCGAGGCTTACCCTGTTAACGGGCCTTTTTTGCAGCGACAATCAACTAACCAATCTGGATGTTTCGAGGCTTGACAAGTTAGAGCGTATTTCTTGCGGCGACAATAAACTTACCGAGCTGAATTTTGCCGTGGCGGCCAAGTTAGCGAGTATTTATTGCCCCAGAAATCAACTTACTGAGCTGAATCTTTCGGATTTTAGCTCTTTATATCATCTTGATTACTCCTCCAATCAACTTACCGAGCTGCATATTTCGGGATGTCCCCAATTAGAAGGATTGCATTGCCCTTTTAATCAACTTACTGAGCTGGATGTTGCGAACTGTCCCGTTTTACTGACAGTTTCTTGCGGCTCCAATCAACTTACTGAGCTGAATATTTCAAACTGTCCCACATTATCCGGCATTGAGTGCAGTATCAATAAACTGACTGAGCTGGATGTTTCGGGGTTTAAAAATTTAAATAGCCTTTCTTGCAGCTCCAATCAGCTGACGGAGCTTGACGTTGCGGGGCTTAGCAGTTTAACGTTTCTTATTTGCTCTTCCAATCAACTTACTGAACTTGATCTTTCGGGCTGCGCGAAGTTAGACGAGCCTGATTGCAACGATCAAAAGCCAATCCTCGCAATGAAATGGAACGGTACAACGCAGCAGTACGATATCCCCATCGCCCTGAACAATCCCACAGGCCTGTCAAAAGGCTTCGGCTATTCCGGCGGAAAGCTTATGGCGGATAATAACTCTTCTGATTCTACAACCTTTACCGTTGAAACGGGTCTTTCCGGCAAAACGCTTTCGGGCGTAATAAGCCTTACGTATTCTACCGGCTCGGCCAATGAGCGCGCAACCGTTCCGCATCTGAAAGCGGTTGCGGGCAATGGCTCGATCCTGGTCAGCGGCGTTTCTGTGGGCGACTACCTGAGGGTATATAGCATCTCCGGCAAACTTGTATATATGAAGAAGGCCGACTCGTCCGATATGCGGGTCGACGTTGAGCGCGGGATCTATATCGTAGCGTCGGGCAAGATGGCAATCAAGGTTCAGCTGGGTTACGGCGGGGATTGAAATGGCAGGGGCTTACTTCCGGAAGTAACGGGTTTCAATTGAGGGGATATTTTACAAGCGGATTGCCCGCCGGATCGGGGGAACCGTGATTTGCGGTTCACGGGAAATAAGCTACTTTTGTGGCGGTTATAAAAATTCTAACATAAAATTTAATAGAGACAACATGAAAAAGAAATCATTCTTCACCAATTTTCTTTCAGCGAGTTTGTGCATACTGTTCGCCTCCGGCGCGAATGCACAGGAACAAAAAACGTATCCAACTCCAGCCCGTATGCAACCGGCTATGTCGGAATATTGGACTCCGCAGCCAAAGATTGTTACTCCCGGTACTTCAACGGCTAATGCTACTCTCTCGGCTCCTTCGGATGCCATAATATTATTCGACGGCAAAGATTTGTCGGAGTGGGAAAGCCCCAAAGGAGGCGCTGCGCAGTGGACGGTGCACGACGGGGTTTTCACGGTTAATAAAAAGTCGGGCGACATTCAGACCAGGCGGAAATTCGAGAACTATCAGTTGCATATCGAGTGGATGATCCCCACCAACATATCAGGGCAAAGCCAGGGGCGCGGTAATAGCGGCATATTCATGCAAGGTCTTTACGAAATCCAGGTGCTCGACAATTATGAGAACGAAACTTACGTTAACGGCCAGGCCGGAAGCGTTTATAAACAAACTCCTCCGCTGGCCAACGCGATGCGCAAGCCCGGAGAATGGAACGTTTACGATATTATTTATTCGGCCCCGGTCTTTAAAGAGGATGGAACGTACCGTATCCCGCCAACCGTTACCGTTATTCACAACGGGATTGTCCTCCAGAATCATACTACAATACTTGGAACGACAGAGTACATCGGTTTCCCTAAAGTGAAAGCGCATGGAGCCGGCCCCATCGTTCTCCAGAGCCACGGAGATCCGAGCGAGCCGATAAGTTTCCGCAACATTTGGATCAGGGAGCTTTAAGTCCATATCACTATCCTCCTAAAAAATATCCCCGAACTGCTTTGAGCAATCCGGGGATATTTTTATTGTATACTTCCATTAATAGTCGGGAGTTATCCACCTGACGTATGCAAAGTCCATGCGGTGTGGGAGGTCGTTGTTAAGCGGGAATACGCGATAGCCTATTTTGCGTAGGCCGGCTTCGGGCGCGGCAACCTTGAGTTCAAAGTGCAGCCGCGGTCCATCTTCACTGACGAGGGCGAAGGGATGAACGGCGGCAAGTTCTGTGCGTCCGCTCTCCGGATTATCCCATCCCACAACCATCTCTGCGCCGAGCATACCGCGCAGTTCGTTGCGGTTGATTACCATATTATAGGTATAAACATAGCCGACTTTGGGGATGCGAATCGAAGGGCGATTGTCAGTCGTGAACGATTCGATGGTAAAGCTGTCCCAATGCTCGGCAACTTCTTCTTTCCAGGCGGCAATTTCTCGCGCCTTGGCATAATTGCCGGCGGTAAGGAGCGCTGACCGGGAGGCGAGCTTGAGGTATATTTTGTTCACATAGTCGTCGAGCATGCGTTTCATCGTGTAGTGCGGGGCTATCTGTGCAATGGAGTTCTTGATATATTGTACCCATTCGGGTGAATAGCCTTTGCTGTTGCGAGCATAGTAAAGCGGGATGATTTCGTTTTCGAGCATTTGATAGATGGTGGCTGCGTCGAGCTGATCCTGGTACTGCTGGTTTTCGTAGGTGCGCTTGTCGGTCAAGGCCCATCCGGCTCCTTTCTTGTATCCTTCGAACCACCATCCGTCGAGTACAGAGAAATTGAGTACTCCATTCATCTGCGCCTTCTCGCCCGATGTTCCTGAAGCTTCGAGCGGTCGGGTTGGGGTATTGAGCCATACGTCTACGCCGGAAATTAATCGGCGTGCTAATCGCATGTCGTAGTTTTCGAGGAATATGATTTTGCCGAGAAATTCAGGTCTGCGTGATATCTCGATTATGTGTTTTATTAATCCTTGTCCTCCTCCGTCGGCAGGATGCGCTTTGCCTGTGAATATAAATTGTATTGGGCGCTTCTCATTATTTACTATTCGTGAAAGACGGTCGAGGTCGGTAAAGAGTAGATGTGCGCGTTTATATGTTGCGAATCGGCGTCCGAAGCCGATGAAAAGCGCGTTAGGATTTATTTGTTCGAGGATGGATACAACTTTGGAAGGATCGCCCTGGTTTTTGAGCCAACTGCCTTCGAACTGCGCTTTGATATAATCTACAAGCTTATTTTTCAAAGCCTGCCTTATGTTCCATATTTCCTCGTCGGAGGCGCGATAGATGTTTTCCCAATGATCTGGATTTGACTGGTCGTTGATAAAATACTTTCCGAAGTGTGAGTAATAGAATCGCTTCCATTCGTTGGCGGCCCATGTCGGCATGTGAACTCCGTTAGTAACCCATGTGACATGCAGTTCTTCGGGGAAGTATCCATGCCATATCGGGGCGAACATGCGTCGCGATACATGTCCGTGCAAAAGGCTCACGCCGTTGGCTTCCTGGCAAGTATTGAGAGCAAATACGCTCATCGAGAACTTCTCGCTCGTTCCGGGATTTTCACGTCCCATGTCGATAAATTCCTGCCAGGTTATTCCCATTCGCTCAGGAAATTCTCCCATATAACGACCGATGAGGCTTTCCTCAAAATAATCGTGCCCGGCCGGCACAGGCGTGTGCACGGTATAGAGGCTTGAAGCGCGAACAACTTCGAGCGCCTCGTTGAATGATAGTTTATCGTCTGAGATATAATCTACCAAGCGCTGGGCATTGATGAGTGCGGCATGCCCTTCGTTGCAGTGATATACCTGCTTGCGGATGCCGAGCATCTTCAGGAGGAGGATACCGCCGATACCAAGCATGTATTCCTGCTTCATCCTGTTCTCCCAGTCGCCGCCATAGAGCTGGTGAGTGATAGAGCGATCCCATTCGCTGTTTTGTGTTATGTCGGTATCCATCAGATAGAGCGGTACGCGGCCCACGCTGGCTTTCCAAACATTGGCATAAACGATGCGCCCCGGAAAAGGAACCTCGAGGAGGATCGGTTCGCCGTTACTGTTAGTCACCTGGCTGATAGGCAGGTAGCTGAAGTTTTGCGGCTCGTAGTTGGCAATCTGCTGCCCGTCAATGGCGAGTGACTGGGTGAAGTATCCGTAGCGATATAAAAATCCCACAGCTGTGAGATCAACGCGGCTGTCGCTTGCCTCCTTCAGATAATCGCCTGCCAACACACCAAGGCCTCCGGAGTATATCTTCAGGACGTGTGAAAGTCCATACTCCATGCTGAAGTAGGCAACTGAGGGCTTGGCCACATCAGGCTCCACGCTCATATATTCACGATAAGAATCATAGACGCGGCGAATTTCCTCCATTAGCCTCCTATCGGCGATTATATCCTCCATGCGTTTAACCGACAGGCCCTGGAGCATCAGTACGGGATTGCCGTTGGCTGCTTCCCAACCTTTGGCGTCAATCTTAATGAACAATTCCCGAGCTTCATCGTTCCACACCCACCACAGGTTTCCGGCAATTTCGCCGAGCGATTCGAGCTCTTCGGGGAGCGTAGACTGGGTGTATATTTCCTTCCAAGCGGGAGTGTTGTAATTGCTTGATCTTACTTTCATTTCATTGCTTTTAGTTGTTTATATCAGTTTTTCGTTCTCTGTGAAGCCTTTTGCAAGGCATGGCCAAAGGCCTTATAATAATATGTAATAAACCGCGCCCAGCTAGCTTGCGAGGCAAGATTCCGACAGCGATTTCGGATTTCGATAGTAGTGGCTTCGGATGCGGCGGCAAGGTCGGCAATGGTATCGGCCGTGGCCTTAACCACTTCATCGTAATTATCGTCGGTACGCTTTATAACTTTCACGCCAGTAGAAGCATCAAGCCCGGCCCCTTCCGCCTGCGCCCAGAGGCCAAAGCCGGCCAAAGTGGTTGTAATGGTGGGCGTTCCAAAGGCGATGCTTTCGAGAGGAGTATATCCCCAAGGCTCGTAATATGAGGGAAATACGGTGGCATCCATGCCGATAAGAAGCTCGTAGTAGGTACGGTTGAAAATCCCGTCGCATCCGTTCAGATAACTTGGTACATAAACGATGCGCACCCGCCCCAACGCCTCAAATCCATGACTGCGAATGGCACCGAGTATTCTATCGTCGGTCTCATTATTAATCCAATGCGTTATCCAAGGAACCTGAAGCGGCTCATCCTGCTCAATATTATTTTCTATAATATATTTCAGATCTGCCCTCGCACTGTGCGTCCAGGCCGGCACCATTATGAAAGCGACCACTTCGCGATCTATGTCTGCCCTTCGGCGCAGGCTGCTTATCGCGTCGATAAAAACGTCGAGCCCCTTGTTGCGATACTCATATCGCCCTGCGGTAGCAATAAAAAAGGCATTGTTGCCAACGGGCGCTCCTGTAAGCTTCCCGGCAACGTCGGCAAGGAGCGAGCGAGCTTCTTCCCGTTTGGCAACGTAGTCGCTCCCGGAGGGTACAAAATTTGGTTCAAAGCCGTTTGGAGTCACCACGTCGGGGACTTTGCCAAGGATACGGCTACATTCGAGGGCGGTGATGTCGCTCACGGTAGTGAAGCAGTCGGCATGTGCGGCGGCCTGTTTCTCAAGCGAATGTTTGGCGTCAACGTTCAATTGGCGGGCAATTACATCGGCATCGCAGTCTTCTGAAAGAGAATACAATCGGAGTCCATTGCCCGACATAGAGCGGCCCGTGGTTGTAGCGTGAGTAACAAAAACGGTTGCAGCTTCCGGCAGATGCTTCTTAATATACAAAAGTCCCATACCCAGCGTCCATTCATTAAATACACTAACTATTTGTTTCCCGTCAAGTTCAAAAAAACGGCAAAAGCTCTCAATAGTTTTACCTGCGGAATATGCAAACACGCACGACTCACGATAATCGCCGTATCCGCGTATCGAATCAACGCCAAAACGCTCCCACATTTCATAAAAAAAATCATTACTCTCCTTCATAAACGGCATGAAATCAACGAGAATAACAATCGGCTGCCCTACTACGTTCCAACACCCCACACGAAGCTTCAACCTCCACGTATCGGCCGCATGAGTACGCCAGTCGGCCAGCAAAGTCCGATCTTCAAGAAAATCAATCGGCCTAGATTCCTTGAAATCCGGACCAATGAAAATCATATTGTTAGTGAAATCCGTTTGCAGCGTAAAGGCTTTTGTCGACAAAACAGTGTAAATGCCTCCAACTTTGTTACATACTTCCCAACTGCTTTCAAAAATATAATCAGGTTTAATAGTCATACAAGATTTGATAGTCCATTTTCATTAGCCGACAAAGATAGAATTGAAAATTGAAAATTAAAAATGCTTTGAATCATGATTTTCTTCAGCCGATTAGTAAAATAATGCCCATAAATACAAATTAATAATGCAATCCATCAGTGCAAATGAATATCATTGTTTTATTTCTGAAACGAGCAATATTTCGCAAAGTCTTGTCAAAAAACTGTCGTTTAGTTTCAAGCACATAACCTGCTTTACGACGCGGACAGGACGGGACTGGAGGTTGTGACACAATCAATGCCAAGGTTTTGAAGCATCCGGTAATAGCATGTTTTAGCCAACCGATGAGCAAATACGAACGGTAGATTATCTAAATCCTATTTTGATCAAGACATGAATTTGTTCAAAATATACTGTTTTATGGATAAGTTGTACAAAATGGGCAGGATATAGTACGAAAAATAAGTGTAGAACACTCACGAAAAGCCTTGGAGCAGTATAGGCCTCGTTTTTTGATGTAACGACACTACATGTCGAAAGTGACTATGGAGATGAACTGCATAAGAAAGAATACTCAAAAGACGGCAAACACAGTCGGCCTCAAGTTGTTTTAGGGTTACTTGACAGTAAAAGAGACTATCTATTAGCCGATTCCCTGTTTAATGGTTTACAATACGAAAGTCTCCACTATGGGAATCATAGTGGAAGACTTTGTTCGTCGATTTGATCTTGAAGACTTTGTGGTAGTGGCAGATTCGGTGTTGATGAACCTGCGGAACATATCAATGATGGAATCGGAAGGATATAAATACATAGTGCGAGCAAGAATAAAGAATGCGAATAAAAGTCAGTGGAATGGATATTGTCACTTGATAAACGTGAAGGCACGTTTTATGAAAAGCTCAAATCGGAAGGATGCTGTTTGATAGTATTCAGCATCTTGAGTAAGATAATTATGTACAAAACAGGGCAAAGGCGTACAATGTTTAACAACAGCCTATAAAATCGGAACTTTACCAAAGAAAACATCAACAAGCGTAGCTACAACAAGTTTCTCGACATAAGCGATAATGTAGAGTTTCAATAAATCAACAGAAAATGATTTAAGATATGCAATGGGATGGCTTAAAAGGGTAAACTAATAAGGGCTCTATAAAAGAGCAAAACGAAATGGCGTTAAAATATGTTCAGACAAAAATCATATCTATCGGAATAACAACAACTTAATGGCAAAGTAAATTCTGTAAAAGTCACGATTTGTTCTGACAGTTAGTTTTTAGGAACTATAAAAAGTTGTCAGATTGCGAGTCCAAATATAGTGATTTATTCTCACGTATCCAGTTATCCTGCGCTACACCGACATTATTAGAGATGTCCGTTTGCGCAGGATAAATAGTTTTTGCCAAGTCTGCGAGATAGTGTTCTTTTGCCAGATTTGTATTGTCAACAAAAGTTTGCATAGGCGTTTTACCCAAACAAACTTTTCCGGAATGCGGTCTTTGAGTGTTGTAGTCCTGCATCCAAATATCAAGATCTGTTTGCAGGTCTTGAATTGAAGAGTATATCTTTTCCGAAAAGCAATTGCATAAAACTCGTTTTGTATCGTTCTGTGGAAACGTTCACAGATGCCATTGGTCTGTGGACTCTTAGCTTTAATTTTTGTGTGATCTATATCCTCGATAGCCAAATATAATTGGTATTCGTGACGATCACGTGCACCACAATATTCCTTTCTCCTGTCAGTAAGCATGCGTAGGCAACGCAACTCGTGTAGTTCGAAGAAGGGGATTACCCTATCATTGAGCAAATCGACAGCAACCAGAGCATTCTTTCTATCATACAGTTTAGCAAACCAACTTTAGAGAAGGTATCGATAAAAGTTTGCTGATATATATGCCCAACGCCTTTTATGTGCCCTACATAGTATGTATCCTGAGATCCGAGATAACCGGGATGGTGGGTTTCGATCTCTCCGCGGGACATCTTTTCTTCTTTAGCTTGTTAGAGGGCTGCGATTTGAGCTTCTGTGAGTATTATGCCCTCCTGCTGATCTTTGGTTGATAGGGCTTTAAGTCGTTTTTGAAAAGTTGCCAAATCATGCCGCAACCAGATGCTACGCACTCCGCCGGCAGAGATAGTCATGCCTTTTTTCAGTTCGTTGGATACTCGAAGTTGCCCCAATGCTGGATTTTCTATCGCCAACTCAACCACTGCTTGCTCAATGTGCTCTTCTACCCTGTTTTTTAATATCGGCTTCTTTCGGAATATCTCTTGCATGGATAGCTCACCGCCTTGTTCGTAAAGCTCTTTGGAGCGATAAAAACGATCACGGCTGTAACCC
>JAITGL010000028.1 GCA_031280645.1 Tannerellaceae bacterium
CATGTCGTCTTGAACTCTTCGGGGTCGAGATAAACCACCACTTTGCGCATCTCGCGATCCATCATCTTGAAGTTGACCTTGAGGGAAAGTTTAGCGGCCAGCTCAAAGCATTGGCTGTCCGATCCGGCGTACAGGCCACGAACCTGCAATCCGTCGGGCCCGCCCGAAACAACGGTCTGGATGTAGATAATGGGCAAGTGAGCGATGAAGCGGTTGGCATAGTTCATCACCATCCTAACGGGGTTGTCGGCCCGTCCCATTATCCGCTCCATGCCGTAAGCCGCGCCGATGAAGTGACTTTTGTTGATACCGTCGGCTCCTCCGGTTCCAACAAAGATGTTTTTATTATAGTTGGCCATACCGATAACCTCGTGCGGCACTACCTGACCGATAGAGAGGATCAGGTCGTACCCTCCCTCGAACAGCAGCCTGTTAACCTGCGCCGGCCAGGGATAATCAACTGCTCCTTCCGACGCCTCGGCAACATATTCGGCCGGCGTTTCGCCTACCGTAACCACATCATCCCTCCAGTTATGCACCTTGAAAAGCGACTGCGGAACTCCCGGAAACATCTTCCCGATTTCAGCCTCCGCCATAGGCGCATGAGTGCCAAGGGCCGGCATAACGGCGTCAATGCAACGTCCGTAGTACTCGTAAGCATAACAGGTAAGCTCGCCGGCGCGCGAGTGGAAGCGGGTGAAGTCGGGCGGGATAACCAGGACTTTAGTCCGACGCCCGAGCCGGTCAAAGATCTTAAAAAGCGATTCTTTTAGCTGAGCGGACGAAAAGGCTTTATCCGGATCGCCTTCGGCGTATATTAATTGAAAGTTATTCGATTCCATTTTCAATTATCTAAGCACCCGCGCGTTCCCCTTCCACACGCTCCAAACCTGCTCCTCATCCGCCGGCTGGGCATAGTCGGTAAGGAAAGTAACGGCGAGCGCGCCGGTGGCCCAGCCGAACTGTATCCATTTTGAAGGTTCCCATTCGCGAAGGATGCCGTGGAGCAAGCCGCCCACAAAGCCGTCGCCCCCGCCTATGCGGTCGAGTACGCCGATGGGGCGCGGCTCAACGGCGTGCCATTCTTCGCCGGCGAGCATCAGGGCTCCCCAGAGGTGGCTGCCGGCGTTCACAACTTCGCGGAGGGTTGTGGCGTAAACCGACGCGTGCGGGAAGCTTTGCTTCACGCGGCCTATCATTTCCTTAAAGCCGTCGATCTTGCCGGTCAGGCCTTTGCCGCCAGCCTCGGGGCCTTGCACTCCGAGGCAAAGCTGGAAGTCTTCTTCGTTGCCCACAAGGATATCGGATATTGAAGCTATCTCGCGGAAGATGGCGCCAAGCTCTTCCTCGCGGCCTTGCCAGAAGGAGGCGCGATGGTTGAGGTCGAACGATATCAGCGTTCCGTATTTGCGGGCGGCGCGGGCCAGCTCAAGGCAAAAGATCCCGGTTTCGGGCGACAGGGCTCCTACAAGTCCCGACAGATGCAGTATCCTCGCGCCTTCCCTGTTGAACAAACGGTCGAGATCAAAGGCGTCGACGCTAAGCAAGCGGCCTACTTCGCCCGCGCGATCGTTCCAAACTCTCGGGCCCCGCGATCCGAAGCCGCTGTCGGCAATGTTTATCTGATGGCGGTATCCCCAGGGGCCGCCCTGTTCAACCTCCATGGCTTCGAGCGTAATATGCCGGGCGCTCAGGTTATCCTTAATGATTTGCGCCACCGGGCTGCCCTTTACCAGGGCGGTTAACACCTTAACCGGCATTCCCAGGTAGGCCGGAATACTGGCAACGTTCGACTCGGCGCTTGTGGCCTGCATAAAAAACATGTCGCTCTTGTGTACGGGCTGACCCTGGGCGGCCGGCGTGATCCGCAGGCCCATGCTTGTGGGCACAACCAGCGCCCATTGGTAATTATCCTTAAGTTTCATATTAAAAATATTTTATGGAATTAGAAATTTCGCTTGCAAAGATAAACGAGTTTTTCATTTACGGCCGTTCGGGGCATAAAGCCCGGGGCAAACGGCATTTAGCCCCTTTGCCGGCAGGTTCGCCGGAACCCCTCCGGGACTTTTATCCTGCTCTGAGGGGGAGGGATGAGTATGTATCAAGAGTAAAGCCGCAGGCAGATAGCCTCATTGAACGGGACAGCTTAAATTCCCCCTGGATATTTTCACTTTCCTCCTGGATCCGGCTGATTTCTCCCTGGAGAAAACATATTTCTCCTAGGAGAATGTTGCTTGCTCCCGGGGTCCGGCTGTTTTCTCCCGGGAGAAAACGTATTTCTCCTGGGAGAATGTTGCTTGCTCCCGGGGTCCGGCTGTTTTCTCCTGGGAGAAAACATATTTCTCCTGGGAGAATGTTGCTTGCTCCCGGGGTCCGGCTGCTTTCTCCCTGGAGCCAACTGCTTTCTCCTGGGAGAATGTTGCTTGCTCCCGGGGTCCGACTGCTTTCTCCCTGGAGCCAACTGCTTTCTCCTGGGAGAATGTTGCTTGCTCCTTGGAGAATGTTGCTTGCTCCCGGGAGCCGGCTGCTTTCTCCTGGGTGAAAATCGCCTGGGTTTGCAGTTTTTTGCCGGGGCTGGGATTATTCCGGGATATTTGTTTCGGGGGGTAATATATTAAACTGAAGAAAGCCGGACTGTTGCCCGGCTTTCTTCGTTGGAATATAATCTGCCTTGGGTTAAGGGTTGTTGATAACTTCGGCGTCCATTTGTCCGGAGCTGAAATCGGAATAGTATGCGGTGTCGATTATGATTTTGTAGCATACGGTTTCGTCGTTGGGCATGTCTTTAAACTCCGGGTGGCGGGTGTAGAGTTCGTTCAGGTATGCCTTTTCTTCGGCTTCGGAGGGGGTTGCAACGGCGCCGTCGGCCGTTACCATTTCGGTTTCGGTCATTACGGAGAGGCTGATGCGGGGATTTTTTGCAAGCTTTTGTCCTTTGATGCTGCGCGGGTCGGTTCCGAAGAGTATGGCTTCGCCTTCAAGGACGTATTGCTCGATTACGGATGCGCGGGGCCTGTCGTCGGCCGATGTGGCGAGTACGGCTACGGCTTGTTTTTTTAAGAGGTTGATAACTCGTTTCATTGGTTTATTGTAATCGTTATACATTTAATATATACGGTATCCTACGGCTATTGAAACGGTGTTTGTCTTTATGGAATAGTCGGTTCCTGTAAGGTTAAACACGGTTCTGAGGTCGTCGCTTGCGAGGTTGGCAAGGCCGAGCTCGTAGTTTAAATAGAAGTTGAGGCGTCCGAATTCAATTCCGGCGCCTACGCCGAGGCCGTAGTTAAAGTTTTTCATAAATCCGCTGTCGCCGAAGAGGTCGGTATCGGGCAGGCTGCCTCCGGCTTCAAAGCCGAGGATTCCGGCTGATGCGTTCATCGAGAGCTTGCCGCCGACGCCGTATCCGATCCATGGGCCTATCCGGGGTACAAAGCGGGTGTCGCGGTCTATTTCTATCTTGTATGCAAAATAGAGCGGCACTTGGAGGAATAGCGGGTTGGCCGCCATGTTAAGCTCGGCGGAGGCTGGGATGCCGAGCACGTTTTCGGAGTATGAGTGCTTGGACTTGTATCCTTTTTGAGTGAGGTCGAGGCCCGACATGAGGTATACTTCGTCGGTAAAGTGGATGTCCCATGCAAGGCCCAGTACAAAGCCGAGTTTAAATTCGGGATCGCCGAGTATGTTTTGCACGTTGGCGTCCATCGGCATTACCGAGAAGTTAACTCCGGCGCGGATGCCTATGTCGGAGTATACTTGCGCTTTTGCTTGCGAGATTGTTGCAGCGAATATTATTGCTGCGATGATAAGAATACGTTTCATTTTCTACCTATATATTTTGTGAGTAATTAATTGTGTTAACAGTTAAATTTTTATTTGCGGCTTGTACATGTCTTGTGCTGTGATGCCGCATTCGTTTTTCATTTGTATGGAGTATTCCATGAGGCCGAGGTCGGCTTCGCCGTTGTTGGTTCCGAAGGTGAATTTTACTCCGGCGGCTTTTGCTTTCAGGATTATGGCTTTGTTGGGTATTTTGTACCGGCTGTTTATTTCGAGGGCTTTGCCGCTTTTGGCCATGGCGTCTACAAACTTGTTCATGCGTTCTTCGGTCCAAAACTCGTCGTAGCGGTCAGACATTTGCGGCGGGAGGAAGCAGGGGTTTACGTATATCTGCATGGGTTCCTTGAGTACCGAACAGATGCGGTCGACAATCATGTCCATATATTCCTGCTCGTTGTCTATCCATGTTTCTTCCGCTATCCAGATGCGGCTGCGGCGTCCTTTATGGTCGGAAAAGGTGAGGGCGTCGGTAAATACGTAGTCAAACTCGTCGCGCACGGCTTGCGAGAAGGTGGTTATCCATTCGCGTCCTTCGGCTTGCATGGCGAGGATAAAGGGCTGTACGCGCATTGTGTCGAGAAAGGCGATAACGCCGGCGTCGTCGGTTATTGGGAATCCGATGCCGCAGTTGGGGGCGATGGCGTAATTTACTCCCGTGTATCTCGACATGGCGGCGGCGTCTTCTTTCGTGAGGCCTCCTTTAAGGTGTATATGATAGTCGAGCACGGGGAAATTTTCCTGGTGGAGGCGGATTATGGGATCGTTTTGCTCGTCGATGGCTCCGGCGGGTTGTCCTGCCGTGAGGGCTACGGCGGGGAGCGGGGTTACGGCGAGGCTGCGTATTTGTATCTCTCCGGCGCTCGAGGCCGATGTTATGGCAAAGGTTCCTTTTGAAAGGAGGGCTTTGGCGTTGGAGCCGGCGCGCCATGGGGCAATGGGCTCGACGTATTCAACCACCGGCGATCCGTTAATCTCAACCGTTATGGCTTTGCCTTCAACGCGGACAGTCATATTGTACCATTCGTCTTCCTTTATAAAGCTCTTGGTAAGGTTGCGAACGGAGAGGAGGCTTCCGCTCATTGTCCACCAAACGGGGTCGCTGCGATCGTTATTGATTGCTACGGCGTATCCTTTGGATAGCAGCGGTTCGGTATGGAACCAAACGGCGCCTTTGCCGCCGGGCGTTGTTCGCAAGTCCATCGAGAGGATAAAGTTCTCGTAACTGCCGCCTTTGAGGATAAGCTTGGAGTCGGCTCCCGACAGGATAAAGCCGTTGTCAACGCTGCATTGCCCCGTTACGGTCCATTTCTTTATATCCAAAAGATCGCCTCCTGCGGGAGATGTCGAGCAGGAGAGGAAAAACAAGCTTCCTATTAGGAGCGAGGTTAAAACAGTAGATAATTGCTTCATGAGTTGCTGATAATTTTAAAGATTATAGTATAATTTTTTAAGAGCGTCCAAAAATAATATATTTTTTTAGATGACGGATAAGAATATAATTTTACTTTTGTACTCACAAATCCAAACAACTTTTAATACTTCTAATAATTGATATCTATGCAGAACAGACGTGATTTTTTAAAACAAGCATCTTTCCTGCTTGCGGGAAGCATCGCAGTTCCCTCCGTACTAACTTCATGCGGAGGAAGTAAAGCCGCAGCAGCTAAGAAAAACATAGGGTTGCAACTCTATTCGCTCCGCGAAATGGTTAAAGACGATGGTATCCAAAAGGTACTCGAAGCCGTTTCAAAAATGGGATACACAACCGTTGAGCTGGCCAGCTATGCCGACGGCAAAATCTACAACATGGCCCCTGCCGAGTTCAAAAAGCTGCTCGACGACAACGGCCTTAAATGCACCAGCGCCCACCTGAGCACATCGTACACAAAAGAAACTGCAGCCAACGCTTTCCTGTTTTGGGACAAAGCCATCGAAGCCCATAATGTTCTCGGAGTAAAGTATCTCATACAGCCATGGCTGGACGTTAGCGAAAACACTCCGCTCGACGATCTCAAAATGTACTGCGACTACTTCTCCATGGTTGGACAGAAAACCGCAGCCGCAAGCATAGCCTTCGGGTATCACAACCACGACCACGAGTTCCAGCAGATAGAAGGCAAGCCCATCCTCGACATCATGCTCGACACCGTAAGCAAGAACCATGTAGTGTTTGAGCTCGATGTTTACTGGTGCATCCAAGGCGGCCATGATCCGGTTGCTTACCTGAAAGAGCACTCCTCGCAGTTTAAGGTTATCCACATTAAAGACGAGAAAGAAATCGGCGCAAGCGGACAAATCAACTTCCAGCCGATTTTCGAGCAGATGAAAACCAACAACATCAAAGACTGGTACGTTGAAGTGGAAGATTACACCAACAACGACCCTGTTGCCAGCGTTAAGGAGAGCTACGATTACCTTGCCGCAGCCGATTACGTATATTAACAACAGCTGCAAACAAAAAACTTGGAGGAGGGAGCGCCGGGAGCGCTTCCTCCTCTTTTTTTTCGTTTGCCCACAACAGAGCAACCATGCGGCTCGTAGAAGTTTTGGGATGCAGATTTCAAAAAAATGTGTTCTAAAACATCGCTTATTATTTGTTTAGCATTTTTAAAGAGTTCATCTTTGCACACAGATAACCTAAACAATCTTTTTGCCTTAAAGACTAATACCTATTAAAACCTATAAGAGGGGGCTTTGAGAAAAGTCCCCTTTTATGATGTCTATAAGCAAACCTGCATAATATCCCTGAAGCGCAAAAGGTTCATAAAACAAGAATTTGGAGATGAACTTGCAATACATCCGCAGTTATCCGCCCAATGCCGGAGCGCGCCCGAATTATTCCGTTTTGGCGTAGCGCTTGCTGGAGCGTTTTGTGATTATTATGAAGAAGACCGGAAAAAAATGGAGGCTGGGTGCAACATATTGCCGCTGGCTGCGTCTTATGGTATGAAGCTCCTTTGTATTTGTTCGCGACATTTTTTGGGAGGATGATGTTATGTTTTATGCCCCGGACTTGTCTTTTATGTGGAGTTAGTTATAGTATCACACAATTAATTTTTATTTTACTGATGAAGACGTTTAAACTTGCCTTTGCATTGCTTTTGTGGTTTTCGGCATACGGAGCCTATTCTCAAAATGAGGTCGACAGCTTGGCCAAGCGTACTTACCGGGCTGCGCGCACCGAGGTTCCTCCGGTAGTCGACGGTGTTTTAGATGATAATTGCTGGCTGCAAACAGGCGAATGGTCGGCTACATTTACACAGCAGAGGCCCGACGAAGGCAAGGCCGAAACGGAAGAAACTCATATCAAAATCCTTTACGACGATCATCGCATATACGTTGCTTTCCAGGCTTACGATTCGGAACCCGACAAGATTAACCGCTGGCTGGCCCTAAGGGATAAATTAGAGGGCGACGCCGTTTGCATCATTTTCGACAGCTATAACGACAGGCGCACCGGCTTTGCTTTTGCTCTCGCGGCGGGAGGTAATAAGGCCGATTTTTTATCGTCGAATGGTACTAACGACGATTATACATGGAACGCCGTGTGGGACGGCAAGGTTTCGCACAACGGCAAAGGATGGTACGCCGAGATGAGCATTCCGCTTTCGCAGCTTAGGTATGCCCCATCGGCCGGCGAGCAGGAGTGGGGATTTACCGCTATAAGGGTGATTGATCGTAAAAAGGAACAGTCGTTCCTGCACCTTATTCCGCAAATTAATAACGGATTTATTTACTCGTTCGGCCGCCTTGAGGGTATATCGGGGCTTCCGAAGTCGAGGCGTATAGAACTTACGCCGTATACCACGGCCAAGTATCAATTGTCGCAAAAAGAGGAAGGTAATCCGTATTCAAAGGGGGCGGAAACAGCCTTTGGCGCGGGGCTTGACGGCAAGGTTGGCCTGTCGAGCGATTTTACTCTCGACTTTACAATTAATCCCGACTTCGGCCAGGTTGAGGCCGACCCTTCAACTATGAACCTGTCGGCCTTTGAGACTTATTACGCCGAGAAGCGGCCTTTCTTTCTCGAAGGAAAAACAATATTTAGTACCCTGGGCGACGGCGAATCGCTTTTCTACTCCCGCCGCATCGGCTCGAAACCGCTTTGGAGGCCCGACAACGAGGATGGTCGATATGTGAAGATGCCCAAGGAAACCACCATATTAAGCGCGATAAAGGTGTCGGGCAAGAACCGCAACGGCTTGTCGGTAGGGCTGCTCAACAGTCTTACTTCAAAGGAAACGACGCAAATTACCGACAACGGGCATGAGTACAGTATGACGGCGCAGCCTTTCAGCAGCTATTCCGTTGCTCGGGTTCAGAAAGATTTCCAAAAAGGCAATACTGTTGTGGGAGGTATACTAACGTCGACCAATCGCATTATTAACGACGATCATCTGAAAGGTATCACCAAAAACGCTTATGTGGGCGCGGTAGATTTTGAGCAATACTTCCGCAATCGCGAGTATTATATTGTTGGAAGCTTGGCGTACAGCCATGTTGAGGGGAGCCGGGAGGCGATAACAAACCTCCAGCGATCGCCCGTACATTTTTATCAGCGCGAAGGAGTTAATCACCTCGGCGTTGACAGCTCGCGAACAAGCTTGCAGGGCACGGCCGGCGAGATTACCATAGGCAGAGGCGGCAACAACAACAAAATTGCGTCGGAACATCACCTGTTTTGGGCCACTCCGGGATTTGAAAACAACGACCTGGGATACATCTCGCAGTCTGATTACAAGGTTCTGCGCGGATGGCTGATGTATCGCGAATCAAAGCCCCAGGGGATATTTCTCCGGTACAATTTCGACATGTTTTACAGGTTTAATTGGGATTATAATAACTCCTACAACTTCGGCCGTATCGGCGGCGAGGCCAACCTCAATTTTAAGAATAAGTGGTATTCATACTTTTGTTTGTTTTACGATCCTCGGATGATGGAAACCGGAATGTTGCGCGGCGGGCCGCCAGTTAACGTAGATCCGCGATGGGGAACCGATCTGGTTATCGAAACCGACGATTCAAAGCGCCTATCGTTCGTATTATATCACGGAACCGTGCTCGGAAGCTCCCGCTACGCGCAGTTTGCCTTTGCCGAGGCCACCTACCGCCCGATGCGCAACTTTAACCTCTCAGCCCGCCTCACATACGGCCATTGGAACAAAAAGCTCGAATATGTAAGCTCTCCCACAACCGATTCAGGCGAGAAAGCATACGTGATGGGAGCGCTGCGCAACGAGGAGCTTTTCCTCACCCTGCGCATGAATTACAGCATTACGCCCGACCTTTCGATACAGTTTTACGGCAATCCGTTCTTCTCGTCGGGAAAATATACCGACTTTAAGCGGGCAACAAACACCTCCGACAAGGAATACGAAAACCGCTTCCGCCCGCTCTCAGCCGATCTGCTCTCGTACGATGCCGACGAGAATATCTATTCGGCCAGCGAGGCTAACGGCGATAAATATTCGTTTGACAATCCCGATTTCAGTTTCCGCGAATTTCGTTTCAACCTGGTAACGCGCTGGGAATATCGTCCTAATTCGATATTGTATTTGGTATGGGGTCAGGAACGATCGGGCAGCGCAAGCCAATTTGTATCTTCGTTTCCTCAAAACACAAAAGCGTTGTTTGGCTACTATCCGGGCAACGTGTTTATGGTAAAACTTAATTATTGGTTTGCGATATAAGCATAAGCCTCCTCCCTACCGGCCTTTCATATCTGTAAGTACTGTAAGTTTTCATTGTGTATTAACTATTTCATAATAGAAAGGCCGGAGGGAAGGCTTTACTTTCAAATACTCTTTTTTATAGGAACGCCAAGTATTAGAATGGAAAAACGAAACGGTGTTAAAATATATTCAGGCAAAAATTGTATTTATCCGAATGACAATGACTTAATGACATACTCGATTTAACAACTACAAAAACGAAATGTAATACATCTTG
>JAITGL010000029.1 GCA_031280645.1 Tannerellaceae bacterium
TTCATTACCAATCTGGTTGCCGGGCTTATTGCATATAACTTTCTACCTAAAAAGCCTTCCTTGAATCTCGACATCGTTGATAATGATGCCTTACGGAGTATTGCTTAGGTCGAACTCACGTATTCTTATGGCTTGTTATCGTAAAATTGTATCGTGAGTAAGGAACCACCCTGGTACCGAACGGTATGCCGGGTGGTGTGAGAGGACGAAACAGGAAATAATCCCGTTTCGCCTACTCGATTCGCCGGATTTATTTTACCGGACAGCTATGTCTTCTATCCTACATTCATGAATAAAAACCATCAGCGGATGGTGAGAATTCCCTCTCGTTTTTTAGGATTATACCCTTTAGCCGCACCCTCTTGCCTGCCGTAACGGGTCATAATCGTCGAATGAAAATCCAATGTATATTTATCGAAAGACAAATCACTAAAGAACTATCAGAAAAGAACCATCAGAAAAGCTTAGTAAATACTCTGTGATCGATAGCTTGGTAAAACTTAGCGAAATAACACTGGAATGCTTTAGCCTGCCCATACGTTCCCAGCCGAATATCTCTCGGATGACTTCATCGCTGTGCGTCACTTCCAAATGTTCATAACAGTTGGCCCACGCCAAATGCCCGTCCGGAAATTAAGAATAAGTTGAACGGGATCGTAACCACGATTGGAGCCTTGTTCGGGCATACTTAAAGCGGATAAAACATCCTTTATGCATACTCTATTCAATAATTGAGATATCAAACTTACCCCTCCAAAGGGCGTAACAGCTTTGTTGCTGAAAGCGATCTGATAAGGAGGAAACATAGTAAGCAAATGTTACATTAAATATCAAATAAATCTACTACTTTTTGCTGACTGATACAATTTGATTATAAGAGATTTAAAGTAGCAGATTTCTAATGGCGGTTATTTGGGATTAAAGGCTAATGACAAAATCTGGAATAATATTTGTGCGCATTGCAATTTTTATGTGAAATGTTTTTCTCTTTAGTATGTAGTGAATGCGGCAGGTAAGGTTTACCCCGGGGATACGCTCAAATGCGGAGTTTTCATGATGTATTTAGACTTTTTCATGCATTATCCCAGAAGAAACTGGAAGAGAGATTAACGGCCATTCCGGCAAGGAGGAACATTGTTGGAGTAGAGGAGCTCTCAAGCAAAAAACTATCTTTGCAAAAACAAAATATTTACCTTAAAACATAATTATTGCCATGAAGCGAAGAGATTTCATTACCACCAGCGTAGGAGCCGGAATAGTTGCCGGCAGCGGAGTTATTCTCCCCGCATCGGCGGAGGCGGCCGCATCATCCCAATCACCCCAATTACAAGAAGGTAAGCTACCGTATTTTTGGGACAGGCTTACGGCTCCCGATTTTAAAACTGCTGTTGAATCAGCCCAAGGCGTTTGTCTTGTACCCATAGGAGTGCTCGAAAAACACGGGCCTCATCTGCCGCTCGGAACCGATGTAATAAGAGCTCACGCTATATGCGAGCGGGCTGCACAGCAGGAATATTGCGTTGTTTTCCCTGATTTTTATGTCGGACAAATATTTGAAGCCAAGCATCAGCCGGGAACAGTAGCGTACAGTTCCAATCTAATGTTGATGATGCTCGACGAAACATGCAAAGAGATTGCGCGGAACGGATTAACCAAGATCCTTCTTGTCAATACTCACGGTGGCAACAATTCCTTCTTGCCTTACTTCCTCCAATTGCAAATGGAATCGCAGCGCAACTATTCCGTGTATCTCTTCCAGCCGCAGGCCGACAAAGAAACCCAGAGCAAAATCGCATCCTTACGCAAAAGCACAACCGGCGGACATGCCGACGAAGTAGAAACCGGAGAAATGCTGGCCGTTGATCCCGCATCGGTAAAAATGGATCAGTTGCCAACTCTTTCCGGAGCCGACCTTAACCGCCTTCCGCTGCCGCACGCAACCACCGGAATATGGTGGTACGCACGCTATCCGAATCATTATGCCGGCAACTCTGCCGGAGCAACCGCCGAACTCGGCGAGGTTAGTTTGGCGTACAAGAACAAACAGCTAATTGAAGCCATTAAAACTATCAAGAACGACAAAACAACTATCCGCCTGCAAAACGAATTTTACGAGCAAAGCAACACTCCAAACAACACCGGATCGTGGTAATAAATCCATCCCAGAAAACCTACATATTATATATACAACCCATAATCATATTTTGTAATGAAAATGAACCGTAGAAACTTCATCACCACCGGAGCCAGCCTTAGCCTATTCTCCGTAATCCCATCGCACGTGTTCGCAGCAGGAAAAAAAGGTCTGGTTCCGCCAAGCGACCGTATCGCACTTGTACACATCGCCGCAGGATCGGAAAGCCTTAATGAGATTGAAGCCCTCCTGAAAGCCCCGGAAATAGAAATCGTAGGCATTGCCGATCCCAATCGCGAAAGCTACAACTACATCCACTGGGGCCCCAACGGACTACGCGACGCCTTGCGTAATATTATCGGCGAACCTCGCTGGAAAGAGGGAACTAAAGGTATTCCGGGAGGACGAAATGTTATGAAAGAAGTTGTGGATATATACTACCGCAAGAATCGCCCTGCTTATAAAGGCAATATCCCCGTTGCGGAAGATTACCGCGAGCTTCTCGAACAAATTAAAGACGTTGACGCCGTCAAGATTATGAGCCCCGACCACTTGCACGCATGGCAAGCTCTCGACTGCCTCAAACGCAAAAAGCACATCATCATGCACAAACCGCTCGGCAACAAAATGACAGAGGCAATGCAGGTGGTCGACGCCGCACAAGCCTCCGGCAACGCAACCTATCTGATGCCGTACAATGCTTTCAGCTCCGGCAACATGAGTCGCATAAAGAATTGGATCGAGGCCGGCGCCATCGGAACATTGCGCGAAATACACTGCTGGAGCAACCGCCCCGTATGGCCGCAATACCCCAATATCCCAACCGACAAGCCTCCCGTTCCCGAAGGCTTCAATTGGGATTTGTACCTCGGCCCCGCTCAATGGCGCGATTATCATCCCAATTATACTTTTTGCACTTTCAGGGGATGGTACGAATTTGGCGCCGGAGCAATTGCCGACATGGGATACTACGCGCTATGGCCCGTGTTCGATGCTCTTGAACTCGACAGCGCCATATCAGCCTCCACGCGCTTTTCGCGCACCGTTGAACTCAAAAGTCACGACGGAAGCCTCGTTCCTTTCACCGTCGAGAACGATTATTCATACCCAACCGCCGCCGCTTACCGCTTTGAAGTACCGTACAAAAAGAAAACCGGAACAATATTCCTGCATTGGCACGACGGAGGTATGAAACCTCCGATACCCGACGGCTTTGAAGGCGATGATCTGCCACTCGAAGGCATGATGTTTACCGGTAGCGACGGAGTTATTATCTCCGGATTCCTTCGAGAAGATCCGAAAATACTTGGGCAGAGAGCCAAAGAATTTGAAAGCATACAAGGCGAGCCATTCCCCAACCTCGTTGCCCCACAACCCAACGGAACCGAAACATGGCTCAAGATATGGATCGACGGATGCCGAAACAAAACCAAAAACCCGGCATCCTTTGAGTACGCAAAAGAAGTAAACGAAACCTTCAACCTCGGAACCATATCACTAATGCGACAAGGGAAAAAACTAATATACAACCCCCAAACGCGATCCATCACCAACGATCCCGACGCACATCGCCTCCTCGCACGCAACATCCGTAAAGGCTGGGAAATGTAATCGCCCCTGTCAACAGAGAAAGAGAAATTCGATTAATAAATGCAGGCGGCCGTAACAAAACGCGCCGCCTGCACTATGAATCAACCAACCCATCCTTCCCTACATTATATATATAACTCCAAAACTCGCAAACCGCATGACACAACAATGGAAAGGCAACACCGGCGGAACTCTGCTCGGACAAAAAGCCATGCTCCTCCTCTTTAAATACCTCGACGTAAGACTCGGCTACGCAATAGTTGCCCTCGTAGCGCCGCTTTACATGCTTTTCCACAACAAAGCCTGCCGAGCCATTTTCCGATACTTCCGAAAGCAATGGCTATACTCGCCGGCCAAAGCCTTAGCGCAAACATACCTCAACCACTTCCTGTTCGGACAAATGATACTCGACCGCTTCGCCCTATTTTCCGGTCGCGCCGAAATGTTTCGAACCGAAATAAGCGGCAACGAACACTTTCTCCGACTCGTAAACAGCCCCCAAGGCTTCATCATTGCCGGATCGCATATCGGCAACTTCGAGATTGCAGGATACCTCCTCCGCCAAAACCGGAAAACTCTCCACGCCCTCGTATTTCCCGGCGAAACGCCAACCGTACAGCGCAATCGCAGCCGCATCTTAGAGCAAAACAACATAAGCCTTATTCCCGTTGCCAACGATATGTCGCACCTCATCGCCATGCGCGCAGCCCTCGCTGCCGGAAACATCGTAATCATGCCGGCCGACCGCATGTACGGATCAACGCGCAGCGCTACCGCACCCTTCCTGCGAGGCATAGCCCGATTTCCCGTCGGAGCGCCTACGCTTGCCATACTTGCCAACGTTGAAATACTTGCCGTATACGTTGTGAAACAGGCAGCGAGAGCCTATTCCGTCAATGTAATTCCAATCGCCCAAAGCGCCTCCGCCGACGCCGACAAGCAACAGCGGATAGAAGCTTGCACAAAAGCGTTTGCACGCAGCATGGAAGAAACTCTCCGAAAATATCCCGCACAATGGTTTAATTATTACGACTTTTGGAACTAACTGCTCGCACCGGCGGCAAGAAGCGACAATTTGGCAAAGAAAGGAAAAGAAGTATCTTTGCCCCGCTTTTCAGCCCGGCATCCGTGTGATGGGGAATTAGGAAGCAGAACTAATTTTTAGTAACACAATCAAATTTATTAAGACATGAAGTTTTTTCAATTAGAAGCAAATCCGAGAGACGCTTTCGGAAAAAAAGCTGCGCGAACAATCCGTAAGGCCGACGGCATCCCTTGTATCCTTTACGGCAAAGCCCCCTTCAACCTCCCCTTTGACGGCTCCTTGAAACCAGGCGAAAACCTCGTGGAAATTGCCAACAAAAAAGCAGTAATCGTTACTCACCTCTCCGTCGACAAAGACGCGGTAAGAGGCTTGTTTTATACCCCCGAAGTATTCCTCGTAGACCTCGCCGTTAAAGGATCGGGCACGGTAAAAGCCCTCGTTAAGGATCTGCAAACACAAGCCGTTACCGACGAGATTATCCACATCGACTTTCAGGAGATATTTGAAGACGTACCAATCGAAATCGAAATCCCCGTTGTACTGCAAGGACACTCCGAAGGCGTTAAAGCAGGCGGAAAGCTTAGCCTTGAAATGCGCAAACTCAAAGTGAAAGCCCTCTACAAAGACCTGCCCGAAAAATTAACCATCGACATCACCAACCTCGGACTCGGCAAAACCATCCAAGTGGGAGCCCTCGAATTTGATAACCTCGAATTAACCAACGCCCCCAACGCCGTTGTTTGCGCCGTTAAGCTAACACGCGCAGCAAGAGGAGCCGCAGCAGCCGCCGCCGCTTCAAAGTGAAATTCTTAGTAACAGGAATGGGGAACTATCCCCCGGAATATTGGAACACCCGCCACAACATCGGCTTCCGAATTATCGACCGGATGGCCGCCGATGCCGAAGCCTCGTTCCAATCCGCGCGATACGGCGATATGGCTCAAGTGCGCATCAAAGGTCGCAACCTGTTCCTCCTAAAGCCAACCACTTTTATGAACGCTAGCGGGCAAGCCGTTAGATACTGGCTCGGCAAGGAAAATATACCCGACGAAAACCTCTTAATAGTAGTAGACGATATCGCCCTCCCGTTCGGACGCCTGCGCATCAAGCCGCACGGTAGCCACGGAGGGCATAACGGCCTTCGAGACGTCGAAGAAAAGCTGGGAACCCGAGAATATCCCCGGCTTCGCTTCGGCGTAGGAAGCAACTTTAACGAAGGAAGGCAAGTCGACTTTGTTCTCGGAGAGTTCGACCCCGAACAACAAGCAGCTTTGCCCGAACATATCAACAAGGCCGTCGACATAATTAAAAGCTTTTGCCTCGCAGGAATCAACAACACCATGAACCGATATAATAACAAATAAACAATGCCGGCCAGCGAAATACGAATCGACAAATGGATGTGGGCCGTTCGGATATTCAAAACCAGAACCATTGCAACCGAAGCATGCAAAAAAGGACGAATCGCCGTAGCCGGATCAACAGCCAAACCCTCACGCACAATCAAGCGCGGCGACGTAATACAAGTACGCAAACCGCCCGTTACATATTCATTTAAAGTAATCGAACTAACACAAAACCGCATCGGCGCAAAACTCGCGCCGCTATACATCGAAAACATTACGCCGCCCGAACAACTCGAAGCCCTCGAAATGAACCGCATCTCAGGATTCGTAAATCGCGCCAAAGGCCTCGGACGACCAACAAAAAAAGACCGGCGCAACCTCGAAGAGTTCACCGATCTTGACCCCGACTTCGATTTCGACTTCGACTTCAACTCCGATTCCGGCGCCGAACCCGACGACGACCTGTAACCGCCGGCCCCAATCCCCTGCAAATTCAAATATCCGCAGGATACGACACGCCGAGCTGACGGCGGATCTCGTCCATAACCTCCAGCGTGATCAGCGAATTGGAATGCGAGTTAATTTTCGATTCGCACAAGCCGCCGCGAACCGCGTTGATAAATTCCGCAACCTCATAATAGTACTCATCCTTTACCGTTAAGGCGCTGATATCTTCAGGCTCCGACGGCAAGCTTTTGCCCGATGCAGCTGCGCGGCGCGGCGTGAAGCTCACGTTGCCGATCAGGTTAATACGATTGAGAGTAATCGTGCCCAGCTCGCCCTGGATCTCGGTAGGCAGCGAAGAATCGGCAATCTTTGAATACAACACAGTGGCATTCATGTCGGGATAACTGAAATTAACCGCGCCCTGACCGTCAACCCCCGACGGAAGCAATAACCCATCGGCCGAAATACCGGCAGGCCTGCCAAACAGCGCCACCATAGGATATATCGTATAAATTCCAATGTCAACCAAAGCCCCGTTAGAATAATCGAGCCGAAAAGCATTGGGAAGCAGTCCCTCCTTAAGCTTATCGTAGCGCGACGAATACTGGCAATAGCACGAAAAGTACCTCCGGATCCGGCCAACCCGATGCAAATTGCTCCGAACCGACAGGAAGTTAGGAGTTAGCGACGGCTTCATCGCCTCCATAAGCGTAACATTATATTTATGCGCCGCATCTATCATCATCCTCGCCTCGCGCGCGTTGGATGACAAGGGCTTTTCGCAAAGCACATGCTTGCCGTAACGCATGCACGTAATACTTTGCGAAGCATGTAAAAAATTGGGCGAAGCAATGTATACAGCGTCGACCAGCGGGCTCGCAGCCATCTCCTCCAGCGAGGTAAACGCGCGGGGAATACCGTGCCGAACGGCAAAAGCCTCGGCCGTGGCCTGCTCGCGAGAGTAAACGGCCGAGAGTTCAAAGCGCTCGTCTTGCCTACCGCCGGCTATTACCCAATCGCTTATGAAATTTGTTCCGACAATGCCGAAACGAAGCGGTTTTGTTGTTACGTTCATTTGCTTTATTTATTGATTTGATTATTAAGACTTATCATAACGCGGCAAATATATGGAAAATACCTCCAAATACCCGTCGGAACCCCTCTCCCAAAAACAATCGCCGCGGCCGGGCATTACATTTTCATAAAATTAAAAGGCCGCCGGGCCATTCCCGGCGACCTTCGTCTTCCCATTATCTATTTACAAACTACACTTAAAGTTTTAACGCTCCCCCACGGCCGGAGGGTTCAGATCGTCGGGGTTAATGGCCGGCGGAGTGGCGTCGGGGGGTGAACCGGCCGCGTGTTTTGCCCGGCTTTTATCGCATCGCGTCAAAGCGCCAAAGCGTACCGTATGCTTTGATCTTTGCCGTAAAAACCTTGGTTGACAATTGCCGATAGCTTGATTTGAATTATCCTCAAGCAAAGCGTATACTGCTTTATTTACCCGGCAGTAAAGAATTATATACCTTTGCGGCGTCGAACCGGCAATGTAAGATATGAAATCAAGCGAATTACACAGGAAAGCAGTACAGGCGGGATGGACGCTACTTTATCAGGACGGATCAAGCCACAGATACTACGAAAAAGATAATAGACTGGTTTGTATTCCTTTCCACGGCTCAAAGGAAATGCCGACCGGAACATGTAAAAAAATACTGAAAGAACTTGGGCTGAAGTAATCCCACGGAAGAACAATTAAAAACATAAAGCAATGAACACGATTAAAGTAATACTGGAAGCAGGAAAAAGCGGTTATGGAGTATCATTCGATGAAATACCAAATGTTTTCGGATTTGGAGAAAGTATAGAAGACGCTAAAACGGATGCTAAAGCCGCTTTAGACGGATTTATTGAACTTTCGCAAAGAACAGGCAAGCCGCTTCCGAAAATATTGCAGGAAGATTACCAATTAAAATTTGAACTCGACACCGAAGCTTTATTGAAACACGTAGAAGGCATTGTAACAAAAACAGCTTTAGCAAAAGCGTCGGGCATCAATCCGGCACAATTAACGCATTACAGTTCCGGATTAAAAAAACCGCGTAAAGAGCAAAGGGAGAAAATAATAAACGGACTGCACAAATTGGCCCTCGAATTATTATCCGTATCCTGAATTGCCTGTTGAACGGTAAAACATGAATTAACAAACGGCCCGCTTCAAAAGAGCGGGCTTTTCCTTTCCTGTTTATCAGCCAAACAATGCCGGCTTGGGAAATGTGGCGGATTTTGCCCAAATTAAAAGGCCGCCGGGCCATTCCCGGCGACCTTCGTCTTCCCATTATCTATTTACAAACTACATTTAAAGTTTTAACGCTCCCCCACGGCCGGAGGGTTCAGATCGTCGGGGTTAATGGCCGGCGGAGTGGCGTCGGGGGTTTGAGGAGGCATGTCGGGAGCCTCGGGGAGCGTGGTGTCGGGGGCTTGGGTTTCGGCGTCTTCCTTGCCGTTGTCATTGCCGCTGTCTTTGTCCTTGTCTTTTTTGTGCTGGAGGAGGCCAAGGTGGCGGTTTAAGTTGATGGTGTACTGGTCGATGGCGGCGTTAACCGAATCGCCGATAGCATTGAGGTCCGACAGGATGTCGGGGTCGGTTTCTGTAACGAGCAGCCCGTTGGTTCCAACCGTAAAGTCGTTGAATATCGCTACCACTTCGCCGCGGATATGGGTGGTGGTGCCGCTTTGCTTGTGAGCGTAGATCCTGGCGTACCGCTCGTTGTAAAAATCCTGGAAACCGTTGTTGATCACCAGCAGGGTATTCGCCATAGCGGTTTGGCCTACAAGGGCGAGGCGCGGAGCGTTGACGGCCGACGTGATAGCCTGGATGAAATTGTCGATCATGGCCGTTTCTGCTTCGTAATCAAGCTTCCTTGCCTTTTCGTAATTGAGAACCTGATAGAGCAGCGCCTTGGCCGCAGCCTTAAGGTCGGAGTCGACCGCGTGCCTGGCCAGGTTTTTTATCGCATCGCAGATGATTTTCATTACTCCCTCCCTGTCGATGTCTTTTTGCTTGATTATTTCCGTTTCCTCCGCGGTCAGCGGCCACTTGAAGCTCTCGTCGAGCCTGGCAATCGCGGCCTGGAGCCTTGCCCAGATCGCCGCAAGGCGGGGAACGCCGGCTACATACTGTGGGAGTTGTAAACGGAGGATTGTGCAGAATTGTACGAATTGCGGGTTTGTCAGCCTGAACAAAAGCCGCCCTGAGCCTTTAATTTTTGCCATGAAATGCAGGTTTAAAATTGTTGATAGTTTGATTGGATATATTCTCTGAATAAAAATCTTTTATACCGACGCCGCCCGCCGTACAAATCCGCCCGGCAGAACGCCTCCCCGCCTGCCCGGGACGCCATTCTGACGCGTCAGAAAGCTTGCCTGAAGGTTGCGGCGCGTTTTCTGACATGTCAGAAAGCTTGCCTGAAGTTGCGGGGAACCATTCTGACATGTCAGAAAGCTTGCCTGAGAGTTGCGCGACGTTTTCTGACGCGTCAGAAAGCTTGCCTGAGGTTGCGGGGAACCATTCTGACATGTCAGAAAGCTTGCCTGAGAGTTGCGGCGCGTTTTCTGACATGTCAGAAAGCTTGCCTGAGAGTTGCGCGACGTTTTCTGACATGTCAGAAAGCTTGCCTGAAAGTTGCGGGAAGCTTTCTGACGCGTCAGAATGGTTCGCAAAAAACCCGCCCGGGCGGCCGGTAGGGTTCGGACGCCCGACTGCAACCTGCCGGCGGAGCTGGTTGCTGGTGGATTGTATCTCCAACGGGTTTAAGAGGTATTTTGAACTCATTTAACAGTAGCTTTTATGATGCGCCAAAAGTATATATTTATTTGTTGAATTGCAAAACGCAAGCGGCAGCCGGCCTTTATTTTATTTCGGGCCAATTGCGCCTTCGGGAACCTTTATAGAGCGTTAAAAATTATTTGAAAGAGATTCCGTACATTTGCGCCGTTATTTTGCAAAGTACAGATGACAAACAGAGATAATTCAACCAATTTTTGCGGAACCATCGACCGTATAAGCGGCCAGACAGCCTATGTAAAAATCATGCCGGCCGAGGCCTGCGCGTCTTGCGCGGCGCAATCGCTATGCTCGCCGGCCGCAAGGAAGCCTTCTGTTGTGGAGGCCGCCATCGAGCCGGGCATGGAGCCCCTGGTTAACAGCAAGGTTACGCTTAGCCTGGGGCGGATGGCCGGGCCTCTGTCGGCAGCGCTGGCCTTTTTTATCCCGCTGGCAGTTGTTACGGGGGTAATTTTCCTCGCGGTGGCATTACTGGGATGGGATGAGGCAGAGGGCGCTTCGGCAGGATTATCGGCCGGGGCGTTTTGGTATGCAGGCCTTTACCTTTGCCGCGGGGCGCTGAGGAAGAAGCTGGTCTTTACGATAAAAGAAACATAACCATTATGATATTAACAGCTATATGTATTGTAGGAGGAACGGGTATGCTCTGCTCAACTCTCCTTTATTTTATCTCCAGGAAATTTGAAGTGGCCGAAAACCCTCTTTTGGGCGAAGTACAAAGCGCGCTTCCGGCCGCCAATTGCGGCGGATGCGGATATCCGGGATGCGGGGCCTTTGCGTCGGCATGCGTTAACGCCGCTTCGCTCGACGGGCTGCTGTGCCCGGTGGGCGGCGCGGCCGTGATGGAGCAGGTGGCTTCTATCCTGGGAAAAACGGCCGCAAAGGTCGAGCCCAGGGTCGCTGTGCTGCGATGCAACGGCAATTGCAGCGCCCGGCCGCGAACCAACCTTTACGACGGGGCCCGCAGCTGCCGCGTTGCCGCGCAACTGTACGGGGGCGAAACCGGCTGCTCGTATGGATGCCTCGGACATGGCGATTGCGAAGTTTCCTGCTCGTTTGGAGCCATCGTAATAAATAAATCGACCGGCCTGCCCGAAGTCGACGACAACAAATGCACCGCGTGCGGAGCCTGCGTAAAGGCCTGCCCGAAAAACCTTATAGAATTGCGCCGCCGGGGTCCGAAGTCGCGCCGCGTATACGTAAGCTGCATGAACCGCGACAAGGGGGGGCCGGCCCGCAAGGCATGTTCAAACGCCTGCATCGGGTGCGGCAAATGCGCCAGGGAATGCGCCTTCGACGCCATAACGGTTGCCAATAACTTGGCCTTCATTGATTCGCTCAAGTGCCGGCTGTGCCGGAAATGCGCGCCGGTTTGCCCCACGGGCGCCATAATCGAGGCGAACTTCCCGGTAAGAAAGGAAGCTGTTGAAGCAAAGGAGTCATGATACGTTTTCACAAATAATTATTTCAATATGCAAAAAACATTCCGCATCGGAGGAATACATCCGCCGGCAAGCAAGCTGTCGGCCGGCAAGCCAGTTATAAAAGCCGCAATCCCAGGGCAAGCCGCAGTACCGCTCGGCCAGCATATCGGCGCGCCTGCGCAGGCCGTTGTAAAGAAAGGCGACAAGGTGAAGGCCGGAACCCTTATCGCCCAGGCCGCAGGATTCGTTTCGGCCAATATCCACTCGCCGGTTTCGGGTACAGTCGCGAAGATCGACGACGCCCTGGACGCAAGCGGCTATAAACGCCCGGCCATTTTTATCG
Organism: Tannerellaceae bacterium; assembly: GCA_031280645.1. Next base: position 12,177 of record JAITGL010000029.1, read on the forward strand.
ACGCCGAGGGCGACGAATGGGAAGAAGGCATCGACCTTAGCCCCGATATACGCCGCGACTGTTTACTCTCGCCCCCCGAAATCATAGCGGCCATAAACAAGGCGGGCATTGTGGGCATGGGCGGCGCAACCTTCCCTACTCACGTGAAACTCTCGCCCCCTCCGGGCTCGTCGGCGCAGATATTGATTATCAACGCCGCGGAATGCGAGCCATTCCTTACGTCCGACCATGCCCTTATGCTCGCCCGCGCGGAGGAGATCCTGGTCGGAACGTCAATCCTGATGCGGGCCCTTGGAGCCGGCAAGGCTGTTATAGGCATCGAGAGCAACAAGCCCGACGCCGTTGCGCTTCTCTCGCGCATTGCCGCGCCGTACAAGGGCGTGGAGGTAACATCGCTTAAAGCAAGATATCCGCAGGGCGGCGAGAAGCAGCTTATCGACGCAGTTATCCGCCGCCAGGTTAAAAGCGGGGCTTTGCCCATATCGGCCGGGGCCGTTGTGCAGAACGCGGGCACGGCTTTCGCCGTTTACGAGGCCGTTCAGAAAAACAAGCCCCTTGTTGAACGGATCGTAACCGTAACGGGCCGCGGCGTAAGCTCGCCGTCGAATTACCTGGCCCGGATCGGAACCCCGCTGCGGCAGCTCATGGAGGCTTCGGGAGCCGTGGAGTTCCCCGGCAAGATAATATCGGGAGGACCGATGATGGGCAAGGCGGTTACAAGCCCTGACATCCCGGTTACCAAGGGATGCTCCGGCGTGCTGGTACTTTTGCCTGAAGAATCGAAGCGCAAGCATTCGAGGAACTGTATTCGCTGCGCAAAATGCGTGAACGCCTGCCCGATGGGGCTAAACCCCACGCTACTTATGAACGCCGCAGAGTTTGAGGCCTGGGATATGGCCGAGGCCAATTACGCCGCCGATTGCATAGAGTGCGGATCATGCAGCTACGTTTGCCCGTCGAGCCGTCCGCTTCTCGATTATATCAGGACGGCCAAGGGAAAGGCGATGGAGATAATAAGAAGCCGCAAGGCGTAACGGTCTATACATATTATTATATATATACAGGTATGGAAAACAAATTAATTGTATCGCCTTCGCCCCACATTCACAGCGGCGACAGCGTGGAGCGTAATATGTACGGCGTACTGGTTGCGCTGGTTCCGGCGTTCCTGGCGTCGCTGTGGTTTTTTGGATTGGGGGCCCTTATTGTTATGCTAACGTCGGTTGCCTCGTGCGTTGGGTTCGAGTATTTAATTGCGAAGTATATAATGAAGCGAGAGCCTGAGGTTCGCGACGGCTCGGCGGCGCTTACCGGGGCGCTTTTAGCGTTTAACCTCCCGTCGAACCTTCCGGTTTGGATAATTGTAATCGGGGCCCTGTTTGCAATCGGGGTAGCAAAGATGTCGTTCGGAGGCCTGGGCAACAATATCTTTAATCCGGCTCTGGCCGGACGGGTATTCCTGCTGATATCCTTCCCTGCACAGATGACCACATGGCCTTTGCCCGGAATATTGCCTTCTGCATATACCGACGCCGCCACCGGGGCCACGGCGCTGTCGATGCTCTACGAAGGCGGCCTGGCGCAGCTTCCCGGCTATGCCGATATGCTGCTTGGCCGCATGGGCGGAAGCCTGGGCGAGGTAAGCGCCGCGGCTTTGCTGCTGGGTTTGGCTTTCATGCTGTTCCGTAAGATTATCACCTGGCATATTCCGGCGTCGGTAATCCTTTCGGTTGCGGCATTTACGGGTATTATGTATGCGATTGACCCGGTATCTTATGCAAACCCGCTTGTTCATATCCTGTCGGGTGGACTTTTGCTGGGCGCCATCTTCATGGCCACCGATTATGTTACGTCGCCCATGAGCAAAAGCGGCATGATAGCGTTCGGCATCGGGACAGGCGCGATCACTTCGGTTATCCGCCTGTTCGGCTCCTATCCTGAGGGGGTATCGTTCGCCATACTTATTATGAACGCCCTTACGCCGCTTATAAATACATATTTCAAGCAAACTCACTTCGGAGGAAAACAGTAAATGAAGAAATTACCGTCAACATTCGCCAACATGTTCCTGTCGCTCCTTACAACCTGCGCCGTATCGGGGCTGGTTGTCGCGGGAGCCAACATCTATACGTCGGGGCCGATAGCCCGTTCCAAGGCAGCCGCGCTTGAGGAAGCCCTCCGCAAGGTAGCGCCCCCGTTCGACAACAACCCGCTCGACGAAGTATACCGGGCCGGCATATCCGAAGGCGATTCGCTGTCGATATATCCGGCCGTAAAAGACGGCAAACCGGCAGGCGCAGCCGTTGAGAGCATAACCCGCAAGGGATTTGGCGGCGAAATAAAGATACTGGTAGGATTCGACGCCGAGGGCCGGCTGATTGATTACTCCGTACTCCAGCATGCCGAGACTCCCGGCCTGGGGTCAAAGATGGATTCATGGTTCCGCGCCGATAAAAACAATCAAAGCGTTATCGGACGATCGTTATCCCAAGGCGCCCTCTCTCTGTCGAAAGACGGGGGCGACGTTGACGCCATCACCGCGTCGACCATCACCAGCCGGGCCTTCCTCGACGCCGTAAATCGCGCATACGGCGCATACGTTGGAGCCAAGGTAGACGCACAATCCGGAGCCTCTAAAATAAAAAAGACGAACAATGAATAAATCAGCCAACATTCAAATCCTGCTCAACGGGATATTCCGCGAAAATCCCATCTTCGTACTCCTGCTCGGCATGTGCCCCACGCTCGGCACCACCTCCTCGGCCGCCAACGGCATGGGTATGGGATTAGCGACAATGTTTGTACTCGCCTGCACCAACATGGTAATATCGGCGCTGAAGAACCTGATACCCGACGCGGTAAGAATACCTGCTTATGTGGTAATAATCGCCACGTTTGTAACCCCGTTACAAATGTTTATCGAAGCCTTCCTCCCCGAGCTTAACAAGAGCCTGGGCCTGTTCATTCCGCTGATTGTAGTTAACTGCGTTGTTCTGGGCCGGGCGGAAGCCTTTGCCGGCAAGCGCGGCGTATTTCAGTCAGGGCTCGACGGCATAGGCATGGGGATCGGGTTCACCATGGCGCTTGCGTTGCTCGGCTCCGTAAGGGAGCTATTAGGCTCCGGCAAAATATTCAACTTGGCGATTATACCCGAACAATACGGGGCGCTTGTATTCGTGCTTGCCCCCGGCGCCTTCATCGCCCTCGGATTCCTGATCGCTATGATAAACAAGCTGCGGAAGGCATCGTAAAACGGGCTGCGGAACGGTTAAGCGATACAGAATAATCCGGCATACGATTGGCCGGTCTTCAAATCTCAAATAATAATAAAACAACATGGACTATATACTGATATTAATAGCCGCTGTTTTCGTAAACAACATAGTGCTGTCGCAATTCCTCGGGATATGCCCCTTCCTTGGGGTATCGAAGAAGACGGAAACGGCCGTTGGCATGGGAGGAGCCGTCACGTTTGTGATGACGATCGCCACGATTGTTACATTTTTGATACAACGCTTCCTGCTCGAGCGTTTCGGACTCGGATTTATGCAAACCATTGTATACATCCTGGTAATTGCCGCCTTGGTTCAGATGCTCGAAATGATCCTGAAAAAGATAGCTCCGGCCCTTTACCAGGCTCTGGGCGTATACTTGCCGCTTATTACGACCAACTGCGCCGTTCTCGGCGTAGCGATCCTCGTGATACAAAAAGATTACAATCTGCTGCAATCAATAGTATTTGCTATATCCAACGCCGTTGGGTTTGCCGTGGCCATGACGATCTTTGCAGGCATACGCGAGCAGCTTTCAATGACGCGCATCCCCCGCGCCATGGAAGGAACTCCGATTGCCCTTGTTACGGCCGGATTGCTGGCCATGGCATTCATGGGTTTTTCAGGCATAGTGTAAAATGAGGGGGGCTTTCAACTTTCACGGTATTTTATCTCTCAAAATATATTGTTCAAATATTTAATTAATGAAGAAGATCTTAGTAACAGGCGGAACCGGCTATATAGGTTCGCACACGGTTGTTGAACTTCAGGCGGCCGGATATGAAGTAATTATTATTGATAACCTGTCAAACTCCAACGAAAATGTTTTAGATGGTATAGAGCGCATATCTGGCATACGCCCTGAGTTTGTTCGTCTCGACTGCAACGATATGGAAGGGTTGCGCAAGCTCTTTGCAACGCATCGCGGCATTTCCGGCATTATACACTTTGCCGCCAGCAAGGCCGTGGGCGAATCTGTCGAAAAACCTTTGACGTACTATCGCAACAACCTCGTAACGCTACTTAACTTGCTCGACCTTATGCCAGAGTTCGGCGTTGAAGCCTTAGTATTTTCCTCCTCCTGCACCGTATACGGCCAGCCCGACTTGTTGCCCGTTACGGAAGATGCTCCGGTACAGCCGGCCATGTCGCCTTACGGCAATACGAAGCAGATTAACGAGGAGATAATACGCGATGCAATCCATGCCGGACTGCCTTTTAAGGCCGTCGTATTGCGATATTTCAATCCCATCGGAGCCCATCCCAGCGCCGAGATAGGCGAGCTGCCCAACGGAGAGCCGCAGAACCTGGTTCCGTTTCTAACTCAAACGGCAGCCGGCATCCGTAGCGAGTTAAAAGTGTTCGGCAACGATTACAATACCCCCGACGGCTCTTGCATCCGCGATTATATTAATGTGGTCGACCTTTCCAAAGCCCATGTTATAGCAATGGACCGCATGCTGGAAAACAAGACCGCCGGCTCTATGGAAATATTCAACCTCGGAACCGGCGTTGGCATATCCGTTTTGGAACTCATCAAGGCCTTTGAACAAAGCGCAGGCGTGAAAGCTCCCTACCGCATAGTTGGCCGTCGCGAAGGCGATATAGAACAGGTATGGGCTGACCCCGAACATGCCAACAAGGTTCTGGGCTGGACGGCTCAAACCTCCTTGGAGGATACGCTCGTATCGGCATGGAAGTGGCAGCAAAAGCTTACGGAGCAACAGTAATTCGTTTGTAACTTATAATACTATGGGCAAACGAGCAGTCGGCTTTTTCAACAAGACAGGTACCTGCAATCCCAACGATCATTACATGCGTCTTCCCAACGATCGTCTTGTCGGCGCACAGCCTAAACAATACATTCGCAACAAGCTCCGCCGGGTTATTCACGCCCCGCGGCAAACAGGCAAAGGAGACTGGGATAAGGAGCAAGGATTCAAGCAAGCCAATCCCTTGTACGAGGAACTTCCGGCCCGTTATGTCAACTCCGGCTATAATGATTCCCTCCCTCCGCTATCTTTATGGCAGCGGCAAAAGCCCGACGGACTGCTCGACATGGACAGCTTGCTCGGCGAGTTTCAGCGTTTCCGGCGTCGCCATTCCGACATACGGGAACAGAAAGCCGACTACGCTGAAGCATTTCCCCACCTACTGCTTATGGCCTTTCTCCAACGCATTGCTAACGGCGAAGGCTATATGGATCGCGACAAATTCACCCCCGCTCCTCTTTCCTATTTATTAATCTTCAACCGCCGTCCCGAAGCCAAGCCACGTCTATGGAACGAACGCTCGAGCCGCACGCAAGACGGCAACATAACCATCCTCGCCCTATGAAGAATACTATCGACTTCCATCCCCGCATCCTCTCCACGCTTCGCAACTATTCCAGGGAGCGCTTCCTTGCCGACCTTATGTCGGGAACCATAGTTGGAATAGTGGCTCTACCGCTTGCCATAGCCTTTGGAATCGCTTCCGGAGTAACGCCTGAGCAAGGGCTGATCACCGCCATCATAGGCGGCTTCATTGTATCGCTGCTCGGAGGGAGCAACGTGCAGATAGGCGGGCCCACCGGCGCATTTATTGTGATCGTTTACGGCATCATCCGCAACTACGGCGTCGAGGGGCTGGCCATAGCGACGGTCATGGCCGGCATTATGCTGATGGTGATGGGTGCGCTCAAGCTCGGCGCCATCATTAAGTTCATCCCCTATCCCATCGTTGTAGGATTCACGAGCGGCATAGCCCTCACCATTTTCACCACTCAGATTAAAGATTTATTCGGGCTTGATGTGAAGGAAATGCCGGCCGACTTCCTATCCAAATGGGCCGTATATTTCGGACAGATTAGCACAGCGCAGATATGGCCGTTACTTATAGGCTTGCTCAGCATCGCCCTGATTGTATTTGCTCCCAGGTTTTCCAAAAAAATACCGGGATCTCTCGTCGCTATCGTTTTGATGACAGCCGCAGTATTCCTAATGCGCCGCTATCTTGGGATAGAGTCGATAGAAACCATAGGCGACCGCTTTGAGCTAAAACCTCTGCTGCCCCAGCCGCAAAGCATTCCCTTCAACATGGAAACAATCAATCGCCTGCTTCCATCGGCATTCACCATAGCAATGCTGGGCGCTATCGAATCGCTGCTATCTGCAACAGTAGCCGACGGAGCAACGGGCGACAAGCATCACTCCAACACCGAACTGATCGCCCAAGGCGCAGCAAACATCATAGTCCCTATCTTTGGAGGCATACCCGTGACAGGAGCCATTGCCCGCACTATGACGAACATTAACAACGGAGGCCGCTCGCCTGTATCCGGCGTAATCCATGCTATCGTTTTACTTCTCATGCTTCTCTGCCTCGGACGGCTTACGCAATACATTCCCATGGCCTGCCTGGCCGGCGTGCTGGTGATGGTATCTTACAATATGAGCGAATGGCGTACGTTCCGATCGCTGCTGAAAAACCCTAAGAGCGACGTATCGGTACTGCTCGTAACCTTCTTCCTAACCGTCATCTTCGACCTTACGATAGCCATAGAGATAGGGCTGCTCATAGCCATGTTCCTATTCATGCGACGCATTACGGAAACCTCAAGCGTATCGGTAGCCAGAGACGTAATCGACCTCTCGAAAGAACGCGAAGCTCCGCAGGAAGACGAGAAGCTCATCATTCCCAAAGGCGTAGAAGTATATGAAATCGACGGCCCCTTCTTCTTCGGCATTGCCAGCAAATTTGATGGCGTGATGCACAGCATCGGCGACAAGCCCCAGGTGCGAATAATCCGCATGCGCAAAGTACCGTTTATGGATTCAACCGGCCTCCACAACCTTGAGAGCCTCCTCCGCCTCTCGCGCGACGAGCACATACGCCTTATCCTCTCCGGTGTAAACCAAAAGGTACGCGACCTGCTGTTCAAATCGGGTTTCAATCTCAAAATCGGCGAGGAAAACATTTGCAGCAACATAAACGAAGCGCTGGCCAAAGCCTCCCAAGCCATTGCAGACCCGGTTAACGCTCCGGCCGAATCTTCATAGTCGCTGCAAACCACGAACCGTTTGCATTTGAAAACAGAGGCTTCTGTTTTTTCAAACGGCGGCCTCTGTTTATCCGAAAAGAGGCCGCGTTTTTTACGGAGCTTCTTTTTGAAAGCCGATCTGCCATGTTGCTATGGCGTAGAGCTAATCATTTTGTAGAGATTTATTGAGCGATATAAGCTCGTCGAGATTCAAATAAGCAAACTGCATCTCTTCGTCGAGGTTCAGAATGAGGCGGCGGTTGTCGGGGTCGTAACAGAAGTCGCTTATGTTGTATCCGGTTTCAATGGTTTGCAGATTAACTCTCCGTTGAAATTACAGATGGTCATCAGGTTGTAGAAGCGATGACATTCTACGTATATGCCATGCTCGGCCGACGCGGCGACAATCGCCCGTTTTTTTGTGTACGCCTTTGGGTCCGTTGTATGGCATGATGGAGATTTGCCCCGTTGTCATATTCCATTTGCCCGCCGACTGCTTGAAATCGCCCTTGCCGTCAGGCTCGATGATCCTACTGATACATAGAGTGTCGTTTATGTAGACATACTCGCTGGGGAATACCTTTTCATTGATTGTAATCTTCGCTTGAGGCATGTACGACAACGGGCCGGCCAGCAGGCTGTCTAAATGATAGCTGAAAATGCGCTGCTTGCCGTGATCGGAAAGGAAAAACCTTCGGCCGGCCTCATTCATGGTCAGAACGCCCATAGTGGCGATCTCTCCCGGACCCTGGCCTCACGGAGCAAAGGAGGCTATGTGCGCGAAAGTGTTTTTATCGAAGACATGTATTTGCAGATCCGGAGAATTATGGTCGGCGATGAACATGTATTTATCCATTGTATACAGGCGGGACAGCGAACTTATAAAGACATCGCCCGTGTGGATCGCTTGAACTTTGTCGTGAACGTTGACAATGTTGCTGCGGTTGTTTTGGCGCTTTTCTATTGTAGAGTTACGGGGGCAGCCCAGGCAAATGGCTATTAGTAGAATGTATTGCAGTCTCTTCATAAAAAAACGGCTTCCGTTTGTTCCTGCATGTCCGGACGCTGCGCGCCTTGCGCCGTTGATCCGCAAAGTGAAAATACTTTTTTCATTGTCCTGCATATTTTGAATTTCGTGTCCTGGAAGTTCCCTGCGGCGGTAAAGAAACAAACTTTTTCGTAAAAAGATCCTTGCTTCATAGAAAGCGGCAATATACGCTTTTCCCCAACTAAGCAATTTTCGTATGTTTGCATCTCTCCCACATATTAATAATATACGCAATGATAAACAAAGAATTGATAGAGCCGCAAAGTATAGTTGTTATCGGCGGCTCCAATAACGTTCACAAGCCGGGCGGGAAGATCGTACGAAATCTGCTCGACGGCAAATATAAGGGCGACCTTTATGTAGTTAACTCCAAGGAAACCGAAGTGCAAGGCCTCAAGTCGTACGCCGACGTGCGCGACATTCCCGACACCGAGCTCGCCATCGTTTCCATTCCCGGAGCCTCATGCCCCGACGTGGTTGATATCCTGGCACGGCAGAAGGGCGTGAAAGCGTTTATAATCGTTTCGGCAGGATTCGGCGAAGAATCACCGGAGGGAGCCGAGCTCGAAAACCGGATCCTGCAAACCGTTAACGAGGCCGAAGCTTCAATGATCGGGCCTAACTGTATCGGCATGATGAACACCTGTTACCACGGCGTATTCACCCAGCCCGTACCCGAATTTCATCCCGACGGAGTCGACTTTATTTCGAGCTCCGGAGGCACGGCGCTGTTCATTATCGAGTCGGCGCTCACCAAAGGACTGCGGTTCGCCTCGGTGTGGTCGGTAGGTAATTCGCGGCAGATTGGGGTGGAGGATATACTGGAGTATATGGATCATAATTTCGATCCGGCGCTTAGCTCCCGAATCAAGATGCTGTACGTTGAGAGCATCAAGAATCCCGACAAGCTGCTGTTCCACGCCTCGTCGCTTATCCGCAAAGGATGCCGTATCGCCGCCATCAAGGCGGGAAGCACCGACACCGGCAAGCGTGCGGCTTCGTCGCATACGGGAGCTATCGCAAGCTCCGACTCGGCAGTCGAAGCCTTGTTCCGCAAGGCGGGAATAGTGCGGTGCTTTAGCCGCGAAGAACTTGCAACCGTGGCCTGCATCTTCACACTCAAAGAAATTAAAGGACGAAACTGCGCCATCGTTACCCATGCCGGAGGCCCCGCCGTTATGCTGGCCGACGCACTGTCGAAAGGACGCGTAAACGTTCCGAAGCTCGAAGGACAGGTAGCCGAAGAGCTCAAGTCGAAGCTCTACCCCGGATCGGCCGTCGGGAACCCTATCGACATCATCGGAACCGGTACGCCCGAGCACTTGGCAACAGCCATCGACTACTGCGAGAACCGCTTTGAAGATATCGACCTTATGATGGTAATATTCGGCAGCCCCGGACTCGTTAAGCTTTACGACACCTACGAAGTTCTTCACAAAAAGATGGAAGAATGCCGTAAACCTATCTTCCCCATCCTGCCTTCGATAGTTACCGCCGGCCCCGAAGTGAAAAGCTTTATCCGAAAAGGCCACGTTAACTTCTCCGACGAGGTTACCCTCGGAACCGCCCTCTCGCGAGTTATCAACACCCCCCGCCCTGCCGGGATGGACATACAGATCTACGGCGTTAACGTACCCGAAATCCGACGCATGATCGACGCCCTCCCCGACGGATACCAGTCGCCCGACAACGTCAGAAGGATACTCCGCTCCGCCGACATACCCATGGTCGAAGAACTCGTTACAACCGACCGCGACGAACTCGCCGCCTTCGCCCGGAAAGTGAAATACCCCGTAGCCCTCAAAGTAGTAGGCCCCGTGCACAAAAGCGACATGGGCGGCGTAGCCCTCAACATCCGCAGCGAAGAACACCTGATGTTTGAATACGAACGGATGATCGCCCTGCCCGAAGTAACCGCCGTTATGATCCAGCCCATGCTGCGCGGACAAGAACTTTTCCTCGGCGCAACCTACGAAGACCGCTTCGGGCACATCGTGCTCTGCGGCCTGGGCGGCATATTCGTTGAAGTGCTGCAAGACGTATCCTACGGCCTCGCGCCGCTCAGCTACGACGAAACATTTTCAATGATCCGATCCCTCCGGGGATATCCCATAATAAAAGGAACCAGAGGGCAGAAAGGAATAAACGAACAGCAATACGCCGACATCATCGTACGCCTGTCAACCCTCCTGCGCCTCTCGCCCGAAATAAAAGAAATAGACATCAACCCGCTTATCGGCGCCGAGCGCGGACTCTTTGCCGTAGATGCGCGGATAAGAATAGAAAAATAAGTATCACTATCAAACAAAAAAACATTCAATCATGACAACAAACGACGGACTCAGCTACGACGAGAATGACGCCCTGGCATTCATTCTCAACTACATTCCCCAGGAACTGAAATCAAAAATATCCGACGACGACGTGCTCTATATCCTCGACCTCGTAGACGAATTTTACGAATCAAAAGGCGACTACGAGCCCAGCGACACCGAGTACGAGCAGTTTGAAAAAGAAATGCTCGAATTCATAGTAACCAACTCGGCCAACGACCACATCGGCCCCTACAACGCCGAAGAAATAGGATGGATCCTCGACGCCGAAGTAGAATACTGCGAATCGCTTGGCCTCTAAAATCACCCGGCCTCCCATAAATTTTAATTGAAATGAACAAAATGAACAAAACAAGCGCCCTGCCGGTAATAGCCCTCTCAATGGCGCTAATCCTATCCGGATGCGGAGCAAGCAACGCCGTAAAAGGAACCGCCATAGGAGCAGGAGCAGGAGCCGCCGTAGGCGCAGGAATCGGAGCCGCCGCCAAAAACGTAGCCCTCGGAGCCGTGATAGGAGCCGCCGTAGGAGGAACCGCCGGAGCCCTCATCGGCAAAAAAATGGACAAGCAAAAACGAGAAATCGAAAGCTCCGTACCAGCCGCAAAAGTCGAAACCGTTAACAACGGCGAAGCCCTGAGAGTAACCTTCGACTCCGGCATCCTGTTCGCCACCAACTCAAGCGCCCTCGGCAACGCATCGAAAAACTCCCTCTCCAATTTCGCCGTAAGCCTCCGCAATAATCCCGACACCTACCTCCGCATCGTAGGCCACACCGACAGCACCGGAGGCGCCGACCTCAACCAAACCCTGTCGGAAAAACGCGCCCAAAGCGTGTTTGAATACCTCCGCGCCCAAGGCGTAAACACCCTGAGGATGAACTACGAAGGCAAAGGCTACCGCGAACCCGTGGCCGACAACTACACAGCCTCCGGACGGCAGCAAAACCGCCGCGTAGAAATCCTCATCCTCGCCAACGAGAAGATGATCAACGAAGCCCGGCAAGGAACCCTCCGCTAACCGCGCCCCCCTCGGCCCACAGCCGGCCCAGCCATCCGAGCCGCTTAAACCGTTAAGGCAACCATGCCAATAATTTATTGAACCGGCAGAATGGTTCAGGCAGCTCTGAAAGCCATTTTCCCAGCTACAAAAACTGTTTTGGTAGCTACCGCAAACTTTCCGGTAGCTACCATTTTTTTTCCGGTAGCTACCAAAATCGCTGCGGTAGCTACCGGAATCGCTGCGGTAGCTACCGGAACCGCTGCGGTAGCTACCAAAACCGTTGCGGTAGCTACAAAAACTGTTGCGGTAGCTACCGGAAACTTTCCGGTAGCTACTAAATCAATGCCTTTAGCTAAGTAAGCCACAGTTTTACAGCAAGATATGCGTTGCGGGGCTGCCGGCTTTGCTTTGGCCAAGGGTTTGGGAGGCTGTACATATCATACAAGGCCGGAATATACATTACCAATAACGCGGAGCAGTCCAATCATAAAAGATGTTTCAATTGTATTGATTTAAGACAGCGTTATCCGTAATGCAGTTGTAACCGATTCGAGGGGATTATTTACTATAAAAATAACTCTTCAGCCGATTTTATCCTTGAATTCTATTTTACAGGATTTCAGAAAAAACAAATGCGTCTTAAAAGCCTGAGAGGAACCGAAAACGTAAGCTTGGGAGAGATTATTTTAACCCAAAACGTTATTGAATTAAATGAAGCTTCGGTACAGGGCAGCAGGATTATTAACAAAGGGAATGTAATGCTTGTTTTCCCGGAGAAAAAAATACTTGACGGCTCGTCCGGCTTCTTAGACTTTCTCCAGAAGATGAGTATTCCGGGCTTGTATGTAGATCCTATATCTCAAACCATACAGATTGACAATAAATCTAAAATTTGTGAATAGCATTTATTCATCAAACGACGAAAATTCCATTTCCATTTATAAGAATAATTCGCATACAATAAATTCAACGCGAACAATCAATTCGAAGAATAAATACTACTATCCTCAATTAGACGCCTATTATATTTTATATCTTGTTCAAAAGAAAACTATTGATATGAATTTGGTTGGAACTTTAGGATACTCGGAGTATAGCAGAAGCTTTAACGAGAACATTATTGAAGAGGCAATCAAAAATGAATTTAAGACAGATTTCGACGGGAAGAACAAATCAGTTATATACGAAGCGCTGTTCACTGATAAAAAAGCAGATAAATTTAATTATCAAATAGGCCTGAGATCCGGTTATAATTATAATAGAACTATCTCAAAATATAGCTCTATACAGGAGGAAGACAATAGCCGGTTCGACTTATATCCCTATTTATCCGTCAATGGCAAATTAGGGAATCTTGCATACATGATTGGAACGGGAATGAAGTATCTTAGAAATGAGAACACGTATATTTCAAAAGAATATATTAAAAATACCTCTAACGTATCCTTCTTTTATCAAACAAACAAAGGAATCAATCTGCAATATATTTTCCTTTATGCCCCTTCTTATCCTCAAATATCTTCACTGTCCAATATTGAGCAATCAATTGATGAAAATATAAGGATGACGGGCAATCCTTATATAAATCCTTTTGGAACCATTAGGAATACATTCAATATTACTTATCGTCCTAAAAACCATATATCATCAGTGTTATCTTTATCGCATTCTTATCTTGACAGGCCGATAAGAGATATAATAAGCGATGAACATGATTATTTCTTAATCAAACCGCAAAATATAAACAATGAATACAGTTTTGGAGCCAAGTTGGAGACCAGTATAAGTTCTATTATTACAAACTTCGATTTTAAAATAGGATTAGGGTGGAATTCATATCATAGTAAAATAAAAAATATCGCGCATAAGTTGGATGATTTTTACTGGTCAGCCGTGATAAACTATTACAACAAGAATTTTGCTGCTTCCTTTGGATGGAAAGAGCCTGAAAAGATTTTAGCCGGAGAACAAATCTATCAGGGTGAAAATAATTCCTACATTAATGCCATGTACAATTATAAGAGATTAGCATTTGCAGTAGGCGTATATTTCCCTTTTACCCGATGGTCCCAGTATTATTCCTGGAGAGTATCTCCTATGGCGCTTACGGATAGAAAGGTTTATATTAAGGATAATTCTTATATGTTTTTCGTTGGCGTATCATATAATTTTAATTGGGGAAAATCTTTGTTTAATTTATCCAGAAACAGGAATAATACTTCTACCGATAATTCTTTTATTAAAGTAAATGACAACTAATGCAGACGATTATTAATACCTATTATTGATATCTGCTTTGTCCTTTTTTGCTTGGCCGACTTGGTTTTTAGCAAGTATTTCCCTTATAGGTTGATTAAACCCAGAAAAGTCATTAGGCTCAGCCATCGAGGACGAAAGGCCAACTCATGACTTTGGAAGAACTCCATAATCCGCATAACCATTCTCTTCTTTTCATGTCTAAGGAGAGTTTGATGATTCTGGAATTCCCTCTTTTAATCATATAGCCTCCTATGGCAAAAACTTCATAGCGAAGCGTTTTGAGCTGATGTTGAATTGTGGCGCCCAGGACGGCCTGTCGAAAGAGGCTCATCAGGTTGCAGGCCATCATAAGAAAATTAAGTGCGGCTTCTGTAGCCCAAAAGTTATGGCTGACAAAACTTGAGGCTCCAAAGTCTTCTTTTACCTCTTTGATTCGGTTTTTCGCATCGGCTCTGTTACGATACATATCGTAAATCATCTTGGCCGACAGGTTCATATTGGTAATTGTTACTGTCCGTTACAGGCGCAACATATTATCTTACCCCCCTCATTACTCCTGATAAAATCAGTATGTATAAGATCAACGTAAAAACCAAGCTCCTAATCAAAAAGCAAAGGCTCCGGAGGAGGAGGAGTTCTTTTCAAAATAACATTTAACCATGCTTTTTCGGGGTTCTCACAGAAACTATAAATGTCTATATAACACATTAGCATTTGACTCACCGTTGTTACCGGGTTGGAGAAGCTCCAATCCCGTTTAAGGTTTTTTTGAAGAAGCGTAACCAATAGGTTGGCAATAAGTGTTACCCAACTTTGGGTTTGTATGGCATTAACACTTTCTACGAAGAAGTATTTAAGAGGAAAGTTTTGCTTCAATTGTTTGAATAACACTTCTATTTGCCATCTATGTTTATAGATTTCAATAATTTCTTGCGCTTCCAATTCAAAATTGTTTGTTAACAATAGGCTTGAATGCCGCGTCTTTTCCTCCCAATACTCAATCTTGCGAGAAGTATGTATCATAGCATCCTTATGAAATTCAACAATCATATC
>JAITGL010000012.1 GCA_031280645.1 Tannerellaceae bacterium
CCCCGGAAATTTCGGGAAGGAATTGTCATCTGACAAAAGCTCCCCGGAAATTTCGGGAAGGAATTGTCATCTGACAAAAGCTCCCCGGAAATTTCGGGAAGGAATTGTCATCCGACAAAAGCTCCCCGGAAATTTCGGGAAGGAATTGTCGTTTGACAAAGGTACCGCATGGTACAGAAAGGTTTTTTCTTCCTCCAACCGGCTTGCGGGGCTTCTGCAAGGTCGCAGCGGCAGGAAGATGAGTTTGTTTTTTTAATTACGCGGCAAGCTGTTCAATAAATTCCCCCGCGATTCATTTCTTCAAAATCAACCTGGCCCGGTCCTCCGGCTTCCTCGGAGGCGATTGCGGCGGCGGCGCGCTCGTCGGCATCGGCGCCTGCCGGGTCGCCTGCGAGGCGTTTGGCTTCGGCCCGGAGCTTGTATGCCGGGGCAAAGTCGGCTATCATTTCGATGGTGTCGTCGAGGAAGGTTACGGCGTCGGCGGCTCTACCGTCGCGAAGCAGGGCGCGGGCGGCAAGGAGGGCGGTTTCGCGATTGTAAGGGTCGAGGCTGAGGGCGCGGTCGTAACATTCGAGTGCGTCGTTCGTTTTTCCGTTTTTCTCGCAGATCTTGCCTTTCAGGATAAAGCCCAGCTCGTCGTCGGGAGCCAGCTCAACGAGCTTTTCGGCGTTAAGCATGGCCTGGTCGTACCGGCCGAGGTCGAATTGTATTTCGGCCATGAGAAGCCGGGCGTCGGCCAGGTCGTCTTGCTTTGCAACGGCTTCTTCGAGCGAGGCGAGGGCGGCTTCGGGATCGTTGAGCGCGCGCTTGATCTTTGCCGCGAGCAAATGAACGAGAGGATGGGGGAAGTCGGCGGCAAAGATGATTTGGCAGTCGGCTAAGGCCTCGTCGTACCTTTCGCACTGAAAGAGGATGCTTGCGCGTCCGAGCAGGGCGTGCATGTTGGTGGCGTCGGCTTCAACGGCGCGGTTGGCAACGTGCAGGGCGCGGTCGGTTTGATTGTTCTGCAAATAGGCATTTATAAGCAGGGATGCCGTTTCGGGCTCGCGGCGTATCTTGAGCGCTTCTTCAAAGCATCGGATGGCAAAGTCGGTTTTGCCCATTCGCTGGGCGCGGATGCCGTCGTACTTAAACAGCTCGAAGTTTTTGTCGTTGTCGTCGCGCTTCTCGGTTGCCGGCGAAAATAGCGATTTTAAAAAGTTTCCCATGGTATTAAGCCGGTAAGCGTTTAGAGGAAGAGGTATTCGGCAATCTGTACGGCGTTGAGGGCGGCTCCTTTGCGTATCTGGTCGCTAACGGTCCATAGCGTAAGTCCGTTGGGATGGGCTATGTCTTTGCGGATCCGGCCTACGAACACCGGGTCTTTTCCGGCTGCAAACAGCGGCATGGGGTATTCTTTGGCGGCGGGATTGTCGACGAGCGCTATGCCTTTTGCCTGCGCCAATGCTTGCCGCGCTTCTTCAACGCTTACGGGCCGTTCGGTTTCTATCCAGGTGGCTTCGCTGTGCGACCGCAGCGCCGGAACGCGCACGCAGGTTGCGCTTACGGACACGTCGGAGTGCATGATTTTGCGGGTTTCGTGGTGCATCTTCATTTCCTCTTTTGTATAATCGTTGTCGAGAAATACGTCGATTTGCGGGATCAGGTTGTATGCAAGCTGGAAGGCGAATTTATCAACCGTTGGGGTTTCGCCTTTTACGATTTGCTCGTACTGGCGCGTCAGCTCGTCCATTGCGCTGGCTCCGGCTCCGCTGGCGGCCTGGTAGGTGGCAACGCGTATGCGGCGTATGTGTGATATTTTTTCGATCGGATTGAGGGCAACCACCATTTGAATTGTTGAGCAGTTGGGGTTGGCGATAATGCCTCGCGGAGGATTGACGGCGTCTTCGGGATTGACTTCGGGAACAACTAAGGGCACGTTGTCGTCCATCCTGAATGCGCTGGAGTTGTCGATCATTATGGCTCCGTACCGGGTTATGGTTCCGGCAAATTCTTTTGATGCCGATGCTCCGGCCGACACGAAAGCCACGTTTACGCCGCGGAAGTCGTCGTTATCTTTTAGTTCTCTAACGGTGTGCGCTTCGCCGCGGAAGTTGTATGATTGTCCGGCGCTGCGCTTGGAGCCGAAAAGGAGGAGTTGGTTGATTGGGAAATTTCTTTCGTTGAGCACGCGTAAAAATTCTTGTCCTACGGCTCCGCTGGCGCCTGCAATAGCTACTTTCATTGTGAAACGGGATTTGATTGTTTAGGGTTATTAATTGCGATAGTATATATTTGCAATTGCTTTGCAATGCGCGGCAATTGCGGTTTAAAGAGCCGCAAATATAGTATTAACCATAATTTTAACAAGATGATGAAATGTTTTTTACTCCCCTTAATCCTCATCCTTTTCCCCTGCTTCCGTTCGGATCTTTTATGCGCTCCCGTTCCCGAATATCCCTGGGAGGGCGATATTGCGATGTTTGAAACCGACAATTCGGGACAAATACGCTTTGCTTCGCCGGCAAACCAAGCCGGCGAGGCCCGCCTGCGGCAAAGGGCGGAGCACGCATCTTCGATGAGCTGGGAGATAGATGTAAAGCTCGACTTCGAGCCAACGAATTATAACAACCTGCGGATCTACGTACATGCTTCGGGCCAGGACACCTTTTATATCCAGGTGGGCAACAACGAATCCCGCATCTCCCTTTACGAAAAGAAAGGCAACGGGAGTCCGAGCCTTCATATAGCCGGACGGCAAGCCTTTGCAAGCGATCAAGCCGGCTTTGTAAGCGTCCGCCTCACCCTCGAAGCCGATCAAACCTTTACGCTCTATACCCGCCTGCCGGGCGAAGCGGAACTTTATCGCGAAGGCTCCGTTGAGTTCCACTCCTCGCAGGAACCGCACGAGGCGCTGCTCGACCTCCGGTTCCGCTACGTGCGCGCCCGAACGGGCGTATTTACCGTTCGCAACATCAAAATATCGCACGGCGGCGACCTCCCCTCCGATCCGCCCGACGACGACGAAGAAGAGGATGAGATCATTCCCCTCGAAATCATCGAAACGGAGGTTCGGAGCAATCGCGAAATTATCTTCCGCTTCAATTGCGAGGTAGATATCGCCGATGCAAGATGCGTTGAAGCCGAGACGGGCGAGGTCATGATAACAGGGTACGCCGGGAGCAAGCAGTCGGTAGCCGTCAGCCTCATAGATCCCATGACGCAAGGCGTTACCTATTCATTTGAATGGCTCGACCTGCGCGACGCCTCCGGCCGGCCGGCCGGCAAACCAAGATGCGCGTTAACCTTCAACGCGACAAGCGACGCCGGCGATCCCCCCTCGCCGGCCGATCGCCGTCAGGTTATAATCAGCGAAGTAATGGCCAATCCCGTCGGACTTACCCACCTGCCCGCAACGGAATACGTGGAGCTGCAAAACGCCTCCTCCGTTACGCCCATCTCTCTGCAAGGCTGGACATTTGTGTACGACGGCAAGCCCACGCCGATCGACCGTCCATGCCTTATGGCTCCCGGCGGCTACGCCGTTCTGTTTCGCGAAGGGCGCGAGATATATGTTGATCCCGGCGCAGTGAGCGTAGGCCTCGGCAAATTTCCATCCGCCTTGGCCAACACCGGCAAAACTCTCGTCCTCTTAGACGCAACAGGCAAGGAGATCGACCGCTTTACATATCCCCCCGCCCTTGCCGGCGTCTCCTGGGAATGTTTGTCCGACGGATACCATCCCAGCTCCGACCCTCGCGGAGGAACTCCCGGAGCTCCCAACTCCACGCCCGCATCAGGCGATCAAACGCCAAGCCTGCCCCCCGGAGCGGAAATAAATCCCGGCGACGTTGTTTTCAACGAACTCCTCCCCGAACCCCATGAAAGCGGCAGCGAGTATATCGAGCTACATAACCGCGCAGCGCATCCCATCCCCCTCGCCCGTCTAAGCATAGCCACTCGCAAGTCGGACGGCGGCCTTACCGCTTACAGCCTTGAGGGCCTGAACGCCGCCATCCCAGCCGGCGGATACTCCGTCCTGACCTCCGATCGTGCCGGCGTAATCGCCTTTTATTACACGCCTGATCCCGACGTAATCTATGAACACAAGATCCCTCGTCTGGCCAACATAGCTTCGTCGCTCCTCCTAATCGACGCTAAAAACGGCGGGCGAATAATCGACGAAGTAACATACAACGCCAAGTGGCATTCGCCGTTAGTGAAAAACAAGAAAGGCGTAGCTCTCGAACGCATCGACCCCAACTCGCCCACGCAAGACCCATCCAATTGGACATCGGCCTCGTCAACCGCAGGCTACGGGACTCCTGGCTACCGTAACTCGCAGCACGGCCAGATCACCTCAACCGAAACCGCCGTAGTTTCGCCCCCCACATGGATTGACGGCGCCTGCGTAATAACGTACCACCTCGATGCGCCTGGCTACGGATGTCGTATACATATTTATAACCTGCAAGGTCAAACCGTAGCCGAAATATCCTCCGCTCTAATGGGAATCACAGGCACTATTCCATGGAACGGGAAAAGCTCCGGCGGCGTTGATTTACGACCGGGCGTATACATCTTCCATGCCGAGCTGTACAACCCTTCCGGAAAATCGTTGCGATATAAGAAACCGTTTATTGTAAGATAAAAGCGATCCGATACCACGGCAAATTGTTCCCGGCCTTGCAGACCATCCTTGCGATATTAACGCGCACAGGCTGTGTTGCAAGGCCGCTCAATGCCGGTGGCGAACGCCTTTATTACTGCGCAGGGATGCCGTTGTTAATATCATGTTCATAAAAAAGACAATAGCTATGCCCTGCCGTATTGTTGTATAGTATATTTTTGTTCTAAATATTTAATCACGCACAATATGTTTCCTTATGAACAAGATAGGTTTAAGTTTCTTATGCTTCGCCCTTATTTGCTTTGCCGCCGATGCGCAGAAGATAGCGGTGAAGAACAATGTTCTCTATGACGCAGCGGGTGTTGCCAACTTGGGTGCGGAATATGCAATCAATAAATCATTCTCGGTAAGCCTTTCCGCCAACTATAACGGATGGGTAATTAAGCAGCCGATGTTGTGGAAGCACTTTTTGGTTCAGCCCGAAGTTCGCTACTGGCTCCGCGAGCCTTTTAACGAGCATTTCTTCGGCGTACAGGGTACGTATGGAACTTACAACGTTGAGCGCCTCACCATTCCCGGCTTTGAGCGAACAAGCCTTTATCGCAACGGAACCGGTTTCGGCGGAGCGATATCCTACGGCTATCACCTCTACATTGCCCCTCGGCTAAGCATAGAGTTCTCGATTGCCGCCGGCTATCTCAACCTCAAGTATCGCAAGTTCGTACTTGGGCAGCATTATGAAACGGAAACATCGGCTCCGTATCGCGTTGACGAATCAACCATACTCAAGCCCGGCGACGCCAACTATCCCGGTTTCATAACCAGAAGTTATATAGGCCCGACACAGATAGGAATCAGTATAGTTTATATTATTAAATGAGAGCTATGAAAACTTTGGCATATACAATAATGGCCCTAATGCTCCTCCTGATGCCGGCCAACGCCCAGACTCCTTCTATCAAAATCAACAAAGCGAAGGTTCAGAACAATGTGTTAGACGTCGACATGGACGTTCGGCTTCCATACATAGAAGTAAAGCGCAACGAAAGCCTCTACCTTACATTCATTCTTCAGGAAAACACTACCAACGCCAGGAAACAGTTGCAACGCCTGCCTGCCATCATTATCCATGGCAGTAACACGCGACACATGTACGAACGGCGGGTCGCCCTCCTAGGCGAGAAAACGGCCAAAGAAGGCGCGTATGTAGTACTGAAAAATGACAAGGATTTGATACAGTTCGTCCCCTTCCGAGGCAAAGTCCGCTATAAGCCATGGATGAAAAACTGCCGCCTAATACTCGTATCCGAAGTGAAGAACTATAAGAATCAGCGTATAAGCGGCTCTGCAAAGGTGATAAACCGGCAGTTTATAAAATAACCGGCAAGCGGCGAAAGAGAAATGCGACGAATGAGCTTTTATCATAAGGTCGGAAAAAACTTTAGCATTCATATTGCATATTCAAAAAAACATATATCTTTGCACTCGCAAAATAGAAGGCAAAGGTGCCATAGCTCAGTTGGTAGAGCAAAGGACTGAAAATCCTTGTGTCCCCGGTTCGATTCCTGGTGGCACCACTGAAAAAAGACTTCAAAATTGGAAAATCCCTGAAAATAAAGCTTTTCAGGGATTTTTTGTTTCCAAGAAATCCCGCATTTTTGGCAAAATTAGGCAATTCCGTAGTGCTAAATCGTGGACAATTTTATCCACGCAAAAAAGTGTCCACGAATTGCATTATAAGTCGCTGATTGTCTTCGAGTTTGATGCATTCTATTAAGCATGGTTTAAGTATCTTTAAATCATTAAATTATAGAGTATGAGACAGACTTTTAATGTGCTTTTCTTTATTAGAAAAACACGAGCGTTAAAATCAGGAGAAAATCCTATCATGCTGCGAATTTCAATCGCAGGACAATTAGCAGAAATCCAATTGAAAAGAGCTGTAAAGCCTAACTTATGGAATCAATCGAAAGAACGATGTACAGGTAAGGATACTGCATCATTGGAAATTAATCGTTATCTGGAATCCGTAAAACTCCGCTTATTCGAAATCCACCGAAAAATGGAGGAAGATGGTAAACTTATCAATCCAATGGAGATAAAACGTAAGTTTCTCGGATTGGACGAAGAACACAAAATGTTTTTTCAGGTATTTCAGGAACATAACGACAGGTGTCGCGAACTTATCGGTAAAGATTATGCAAAAGTGACGGTTTCCCGCTTTGATACCTGTTTGAGGTATTTCCGAGAAATGAGCCTGAGCCAGTATCAACGGAAAGATATACCATTAAAAGAAGTTTCCAACGGTATGATTTTGGATTACATTCATTTCTTGAAGTCTGAAAAGTATTTACAGGAAAATACTGTAATCCGTTATATGAAAACGGTAAAGAAAGTGCTAAATATTGCTGTAAACTACGATTGGATATCGAAGAATCCATTCGGTAATATTCGTTTCCATGAAAAAGAGGTGAACAAAGAGTTTCTGACTAAAGACGAATTGGAAACACTACGCACAAAGGAGTTCGATATTCCAAGATTGGATTTAGTTAGAGATGTATTTTTGGTGCAGTGTTGGACTGGACTTGCGTTTATTGATGTATCCGAACTAAAGGAGGAACATATCATTGCAGACAATGAAGGACATTTGTGGATAAGAAAGGAGCGGCATAAAACAGGTATCATGTGTAACGTGCCATTGCTTGATATTCCATTACAGATTATCGAAAAATACAAAGACCACCCACTTTGCCTAAAGAAAGGGATTTTACTTCCTGTATTGAGTAATCAAAAAATGAATTCTTATTTAAAGGAAACTACAGCAGTTTAAGAGAGGCGAAGCAAAAGGAGGTAAATAGAACGTAATCAGCGGATTATGAATTGGTCGGTTTTTGAGATTTTGGGAATAAATGCATAAAAAAGCAAAGTTGGCGGTCTTTTTAGTTACCAACTCGTTACCTGAGCCACTTTTGAACAATTATGTAATAGTCTTTTATTCAGTTGTTTGCGTAGAATTGCATAGTGCCGAATAACTCTAAGTAAACTAAATTTGTAACCATTAAAATTAGAGTTATGCAACGAAGTACATTTAAGGTTCTTTTCTATTTGAAGAAGAACAGTTTGAAACCGGACGGAACTGCCCCAATCATGGGAAGGATTACCGTAAACGGGAGTATTGCACAATTTAGCTGTAAGCTGAATATTAAGCCCTCGCTTTGGGATACTACCGCCAACCGCGCAGCAGGCAAAAGCCTCCAAGCACAAAAAATCAATCAGAAGTTAGACAACATCAAGACCCAAATCGGCAAGCAATACCAAAGTATTTGCGACCGGGATAATTTTGTATCAGCCGAAAAGGTCAAAAATGGGTATCTCGGTTTCGGCGAAGAATACCGTACCCTATTGTCTGTCGCTGATGAGTTTTATGAGAGTTATAGCAAACGTGTCGGAAAAGACCGCACGGCAGGCTCATATGAACAACTGCTTATCAACCGGAAACGTATCGAAAGTTTCCTGAAAGACAAGTATGGACTTTCGGATATTCCCCTTCGGGAAATCGAACCGCAATTTATTCAGGATTATTACACTTACCTGTTGGAAGAGCGCAGGCTTGCCGGAAGCACATTGCTGACAGCCATTACCAAACTCAAACAGATTATGCTCATTGCTCAACGTCGTGGGTTTGTCCGGGTCAATCCTTTTGCCGGATTCCGCTTCAAGGCAAAGACACGGGACAGAGGCTATTTAACAGAGGATGAACTACAGCGGTTTATGACAGTCGAACTAAGACGATACAAACAACGACAGATACGGGATATTTTTGTTTTCCAAGCGTTCACCGGTTTGGCTTATTCAGATGTCCGAAAATTGACCTTCTACGATATACAAACATCTTTCGATGGCGAACTGTGGTTGATAGCCAAACGCAAGAAAACGGGTACTACGTTTTACGTTAAGCTTCTGCCCGTAGCCAAACAACTTATAGAACAATACCGGATAGTAGCTAAGAACCAGTTTATATTCCCTGTTCCAAGCAATGCAGAGAATATGAACCGTACCCTCAGGCGAATTGCTAAACAAGCCGGAATTAACAAGTGGATTTCCTCACATGTCGCAAGACACACGTTCTCGACCACGGTTACACTCTCGCAAGGAGTTCCTATTGAGACTGTTAGTCAAATGCTTGGACATACGAATATCCAGACCACCCAGATCTATGCCAAAATCACGAATGAGAAGATAAGTCGTGATATGGCAGCCCTGACGGATAAAATCGGGGATAAATATCAGGTGGAGACCAACAGACCGGCATCGGACTTTAGAAATATCGGGAAGGTTGGCAAACGAAAAACATCTATGCTATGAACAAGGAAGAAATAATGGTTGGCGATTTGATAGAAGCTATCGAATCCGGTGAAGGAAAAGAAATTTGTCTAAAAGATTGGCAGATAGCCCGCTTGTTTGGAGTGTATGAACAGACGGTTCGGGCAAATATTAAAACAGTTATTCGTAGTGGTACAGTAATTCCCGATATTAATTATGGAGTCAGCCTGGAAGGTGAAATACTCCTTCCCGAGAGCCATGGTTTGGAAATGATTATTGCGCTGGCATTCCGTTTAGATTCTGCCGAAGCTACCCAAATGAGAAAATGGATTTTTGGGAAAATCATTCAGACCACAAAACAAAAGTTAATCGTATTTGGAATGAATAACCTCCAAATGCTCAATTAATGCCGGTTCGTTCATTCCATTGCAGGACAAAGATATTTCGCCCGGATTGGACAGTCAAGCCCTTCGCCTTGCGGTCGTAAGCGAAAATCTCCACCTTTTCTTGCAGTCAGGTTGTATTTTCACTTCGAGGCTTGCCGGTTCAATCCTTTTGGTCGAAATGGGGATAGTCCAGCAACGAAACGACCGACCCGACGATGACACATAGCATCCATAGCAAAAAACAAGCATCCCTGATGTACTTCGTACGGAATGCTTGTTTTTTATTTATGTGTGTAAGGCAACTTCACTCCCTCGCCTTCGGAATCTGCATATCAATCATAGTGGATATAGTTGAAACTAAAACGGCAGTTCCGGCAAACGGTAATTTTGATACAATACTTCTTCCAATTCATTTTCCGGGTAAAGTATCTTTCCGCCAATCGTCGTATAGCAGATGACCCGGTTATCCCTTAGGTTCTGAAGCGTACGGGGTGATATGTGAAGAATTTCCATCACTTCCTCTCCCGTCAGATAACGTTTGTCGGCCAATGCCGGGCGGTACTTGTTGCGAACAATCTGCACATCATCCAACGCCTGTTCTATCTGCCTTCTGAGTTCCCTGAACTCTTCGGAATCGAAACCAATATACTTATCCATCGCTATACTCCTTTTATACCTGATTGCAACAAATCGTTAATATCCGATTGACGATAATAAACCTTACCACCCAACATGGAATACGGAATTTTACCGTTATTACGCCACGTTTGTAAGGTACGTTTCGATATCCTTAATGCCCGGCAGACATCCGCCGAGTCTATTCAGCCGTCACGGGGATTAGGCTGGTACAACTCTTTCAATGCGGATACTTCCGAGGTCACTCTCATTATCTGAGTTTTCAGCATTTCCCATGCCGATAAATCAATACATACAATTTCCATACTTTTTATTCTTTGTCGTTATTAAACGTGCTGGCAAGCGAGCGTTTCAGTCCTTCGCTGGCTGCACGGGTTATCAATTCACGATTTGTTGACAAATGGTCGACAAGGATATTGGAAAGAAGGATTGTCGGCGTAATCTCCGGTACGATATGTTGCAGGGATGCCACAAGAGTTTGCAGCTTTTCTTTCATGCGTACATCAATATATACAGGTGTGTAATCCTTTACTTTGCGTACCGATAGAAACCGACGGGCATATTCATCCTCGTCTTTCTTCCGGGTCTGTTTAGACCGGGAACTTGGCATTCATGTACTGTCTTCTATTGCTTCTGATATACCCTTAGTTTCCTCTTCCGATTTACTATTTAATTCGTCACTCATACTTTTTTGTTTTAATTGTTAATACACTGTGCCGGACTATTCCGGCAATTCTCTCTCTGTTGATGCTCTTACCTTGAAGCATACATCTGTAAAAGATAAGAACAGACGGGAATAGTCAGTCATCCCGGATACGATTAGCTTTATTCATAACTTAAACCGCTTTCGGAAGGATAAGCCGGAGATGCGACCTTGCACAACGGCTGTTTCCGAAATCGGGTGCAAGATATGGATATCCCGATGCCTGCGCTGTTTGGATAACAGCTTTACCTAACAGGTTGGAGCAGTATATATTTGATAATCAATATGGATTGGCGGAAGAAGTGTGAATGGGGTTACCAATAACGAGTGTGTAGGGGGTATTACAAGAATATATTAACCTGCTGAATTTCAGCAGACAAACCAGTTTGGATAGGAAACAAAAATAATTTTAGAAATATGGGAAATATTTCCAAACCGGAATATTTAGACTAATTATCCCGGTTTTCCTCCAATGCATCAATCATTTTCTCTATCTCGACAAGCCCCCGAATGGACTCCCGCTTGTTACGGTTACGTTGTTAAGTAATTGCTGCATGGTAATAAAGTGTGGTTTGTCTCCATAGCGTTGCTTATTTCCCTCGGTACGGAAAGACAGGAAATCTTTGTTGCCGTCGGCAACCGACATCCACGTATCTTTGATATACTTATTTTCGCTTAACTGGTCTAACAGATACACCAATGATTTTTGGTTGGTAACTCCCAGCGGTTCGGTTAGCTTTCCTTTCAGGAGTTTCTTTATTTCGGCAGTCTTAACTTTCCGACGGAAGAGTTTTATATCTTCCACACATTCGGAGAGCAGCGTATATTGCCCACCGTTTAGCTTAGGCTCATAGGAACGTTTCTTCGGTTGCCGTACAGGTTGGCTTGATTCTGCTTCTTCGCCAGATTCCGTTTCTGGGGCTATATTACTGTTTTCTATATTGTCTTCTTTGCCGGTATCCGCATCGGAAGCAATACCAGTTTCCATTTCTGTATCAGCTATTTTCTTTTCCGGAGGCTGATTGGCTTCGTAGAGCATACAAAGCTTTTCCAACGATACGAGGTCTATGAGTTCCTTGAAATAGGGTAAATCAATCTTTGCCAGCTCTTCCGCATAGTTCGCCGGGGTTATCTCTACCATCGGAACTGTAAATGTCCGGTAACGCTGATAAACTTCTTTGGTAATATCATCGTAGAAATCACTGTACCAAAGATACTCCTCCCTACCGTCTCGAAAATAACGGGGAACACTTTCAAGCGGGGGATTATGGCGGATAATATCCAACACCTTTCCTCGATAGAGAGCGATATCTTCCGGTGTAGGCTTCATCCTGTACAGCATACCGAGCGCAGCCTTATAGTTTACCTCTATAAAGCGGTCAAGACATTGTTGCACTTCCCTGAAGCCTTCTTCTAAGAAATCCACATATTCTATCTCGTCATCATAACCGAACATGGCGTAAAGATACATATTTTCTTTAGCTATATAGGTAATATTACCATCCCAAGTGGCAAAAGTAGCTTTGCCTATATATAAAGGTGGAAAATATATGTATTCCGATGCAATAATGTTGGTACATGTTTGAGAGTCAGATTTATAGCCTATATTTGCTTTCGACATCTCAATACAGGGATGCCTCTAAAAGTAAAAAAAGATGAAAACATTATCCAAAGTTGTTTCCTCAACCGGCTCTCTCTACACATGAAGAGCTAATGGCAATACAGAGGCTGTATTGCTAAAACCGGGCGTATTACCTTTAAGCCCGGCCTTGTCGAACGTTGCCATCCGAAGAAAAAACAAAGAAGCTCCCGCTCCTTTATTTTTTTTTCGATTGTCAAAGGAGCAAGGTAATCTTTCGGGTAACCCGAAATCACCTTGCCCTGCGGGGCTGTGACCACGCTACCGTGAAATTCGGCGTACCTTGAATTCCTCTTTCGCTTCAAAATCCGCTCCCGTTGGTCTCATATTTTGAGGTCACTGCACAACCCGACATTCCCGCTCCTGATGGTTGCAGAATCGTCAGGTTGTGGAGCAAGCCTGCACTTCATCTCCCGATGGTCGCTTCCGTTACGGCTTGCACGGACGTATACCTACGTCCGAAAGTTTTCCATAACCTTAAATCTGAATGTCATGGAAAATAAAGAGCGAAAAAAGAAAAAAAGAGGTCGTCCGGCAAAGGATAATTTGAAACTTTCCACTTCGATTAACCTCAAATTAACCGAAGCGGATTTCAAAAAAATAAACGAAAAAGCCGAAAAACTGGGTATGAAAGCTACGCAGTATGCTCGGGAGATGGTGTTGAAAGGAGGTGTTAAATCTCACTTTACTCTTGAAGAACTCGACCTGATGCGAAAATTAGCAGGAATGGCTAACAATCTAAATCAGCTTGCCCGAAAGGCAAACTCCATAGGATACAAGGCTGCCGAGAAAGCATTATTTGAACTCGCTTGTGAAATAAAGAAACTATTAGATGATCGCTAAAAATATCAAAGGAAAATCATTCAAGGGATGTGTCCGCTATGTAATGCATGAAGGTGTGGAACTGCTCGAAGCGGAAGGTGTATTTGCAGATAGTGCAAAAGATATTATCCGAAGTTTTGCCATGCAGCGATC
>JAITGL010000052.1 GCA_031280645.1 Tannerellaceae bacterium
GGGATTCGCCCGGCAAGGAATCTGCGCCACTTCGAAAATCTTGCGGCCAAAGTCGTACCAGCTACAAACGCCTTCATTGCTGTAATGATAAATGCCCGGATGCCAATGTCCAGCTTCCGATTTTGATATGAGTTGGAGAATTACTTCGGCAAGGTCGACTGCATAAGTAGGCGTACCGATTTGATCGAATACAACGTTAATTTCCTGTTTTTCCTTACCTATACGCAGCATTGTCTTCATAAAATTGCTGCCGAATCCTGAATAAAGCCACGAAGTACGAATGATAATCGAATCCGAGCAAACGGCCCTCAGTAGAAGTTCTCCGCTGAGTTTACTACGTCCGTAAGCCGACATGGGGCAGGCATAATCGGCTTCGAGATAAGGGATACTATTAGTTCCATCAAAAACATAGTCGGTTGAGATGTGAATTATTTTAGCACCAGATTTTGCAGCAACTTCTCCGATATTTTGCACGGCCTCGCTATTGATGCGCAGGCAAAGCGTTTCTTCTTCTTCGGCTTTATCGACGGCAGTGTAGGCTGCACAATTTACGATATAGTCAACAGTTGCATTTCCGGCGATGAAAGCACTTATCGCTCCCTCGTTACAAATATCAAGAGTATCAACGTCGGTAAATAATATATTAAAGTTTTTAAACATGTGCAACAATGATTGAAGCGTATGTCCAAGCTGTCCGTTAGCTCCGGTTATCAGGATTGTTTTCATTGCTGAGTAATTTTAATTTGATGTTATTTTTTGGATTTTCCCATATTCGGAAGTCAACATGGCGATAAAACCAGCAACTTGCCTCATGGCTTCCTCTGTTGATGGACTTATTTCGCAGCTCTGGAGTTTGAGTGTGAGATAGCCGTAAAGGGCGGTGAAGCAAGTTTCTATCTCAGCTATGCGTTCGCTGCCAGCTTTAGCCCGCAGATCAACTATGTGAGGAAGTATAATATAGTAGTTAGATTGATATACGGCTTCGTTGCTTGATTGCAACATGCGGAGATGAAAATCGGAAAGCTCTGCAATGATAGAGGTATTTGCAAGAAGATGACCTTTTTCGGTTACACCTTCGGCAATCATCCTTTGCGCCAAGTTTTCGTACCAATGCGCAATTTTCTCCCTTTCAAATTCAGAACAATCATATCGCGAAACGATCATTTTACGGATTTGGGCCTCGTCGAAATGAGCGGCCCTGATAAGGTCTTCTACCTGCCACATGTACAGAATATATTCTGCAATATTTTCTTTTCTTTTTTGCTGCGCTATTATCATAATGTTACGAAGGTAGGTAAAAAAAATGAGTACAAAGAGGAAACTTTTTTAGGAAGATTGGACCCGATCAATGATCGCCAATACTGAATATTTTCTTATAAGCACTTATTTATAAATCATATCATCTTAATAGTTTTCATAAACTCAGATCAATACACGTATTTTCCCGTGCGGCTGAAGGGACTCGAACCCCCACGCTGTGAAGCACCAGATCCTAAGTCTGGCGTGGCTACCAATTACACCACAGCCGCCACTTTGCGACAACAAAGATACCCTTTCCTATCTAAATAACAACAAAATGAATGAAAAACATTTCTATTTAACCAATGCAAAGCTCAACAGAAAAAAGAACTATCTTTTTGTTTGCAATAATGCTTCGGATTTTACATCCTTGTCATACCTTTATTTTTACACGGGTATGAATTCCTACTCTTTCGGTCTGAAGACTTTTAATACCATTTCAAGCCTTCGCGATAGTTACTCCGGCGATCGTATTTCAGGTCTTTCAGCATGGAGGAGCTTACAGATACGGAGAAAGTGTATGATTTATAGTTTCCGACGGGGATGATGCTTGCTGTCATATTAAAGCAATGCAGATTGCGCGAAATGTTACAAGTAAGGTAAGAGAGACGCTTGGCGTTAACATCGTAAGTAGCGTTAAAATTTAGTTGCCAGTCTTTTGTGGGTTGTACATTGCCGCTGAAGCTTAAGGCGTGGGTAAGCCGATAGTTATATTCCTTTTTATCGTAGTTGAAATCACCGTAGCCGAGGTTAAGACTGTAATTGAAAGAGAGACTCCATTTGAAGTCGTTTTTGTGATAGCCGTCAGGATCAATCTCGCTATTATGATCATGTTCGTTTTGGTCTTTGCGAAGGCGACCGCGGGTTTGATCGGGAACGAGTTCGCTAATTTCGCCAAATTCGTCCATCGTACGAAGATTTTCATCGCCGGCTAAAGATTCGGGCTCGACTGGTTTGCTTTCAGCTCTGATATCTAAGAGGCGTCCGATAAGACCGGTTTTGTAGAAATCCTGATTGATGGTGTACGAAACGCTGGTTCCGGTGGAGCGGAGGCGTCCGAGGCCTTTTCCGGCAGCGATGCGCATAACGTTTTGTCGGCGGAAGCTTCGAATTCCGTTTGGTCCTTCGTCAACGCGGTATGTGTATGTTTCGAAAACACCGTTGAGATTTAAGGTATAGCTTTTGGTGAGTTTGAGACGTAAGCCAACGTTGAGGTCGCTCCAATTGAAAGAGTCGGCCATGATGTTATAGCTCATTCCAAGAGAAAGCTTGTCGATTAGCGATCTCTTCAGTCCTTCACCTGTAGAATCGTTTATAGAAATATATTTTGCTTCAATATTATTATCGAGGCTAAAGCTAACGTTTCCCTGCTGTCCGCGACCAGGAACACCGAACATTCCAGTTTCAAACGGAGAGTAGGTAAGATTCTGAACTGCGCCCTGGTTGTCGTAATATTGGTAGTTTTTATAGAAGCCGTACTTAGGATTTCCAAAATCGGGAGTATACCCAAAGCTTACCGACACATCCATCTTGTGCCGCACGGTTTTGAGATATTTACTCAAGACAGGTATGATAGGTTGGTAGAATCCGTAAACAGTGGTTGAGGCGGAAATAGAAGTATTGTAGTCGTAAACACGATAGAATCCGTATGTCGTATCAACATTTAATACGGAATTTTTCTGTATGCTGTAACCTTTCTCAATCTGGTTTGTGTACCATCTTTCGCGATAGCTTATCGATGGGGAGATATTGATGAAATTAAACATATTATATGTTGCGCTTACCGGGATAGAGTGCTGCATTCCATTCTTCCAATCTTTAACAAGACTTGACTGCATGAATTTGTATTCTTTGGTGGATATATTGTTACGCATTGTTCCGGTATAGCTCATTGAAATTTTCTCATACCATCGTTCGCTACCCACAGCCATTTTTCGTTTAAAGGGATAGATACGGCTCATGTTTATGGAAATATCGGGTAGAGTAACCGAAAGCATCGTGTCTCGCGAGACCTGGTTAATACTGAAAGCGGTGGAGATATTGAACGGACTGCGGGGGAAGCGTTTGGTATAACTAATGCTTGTGCTTTTTGTATTTTGTGTTGAAGTAGGAACATACATTCCCTGAATATTGTTTTTATCGTAACCACTTGTTGCAAAGTTCGCACTTATCGAGAAAGTATGATAAGGACTTGATTTGGGATCTAAGCTGAAAGATCCGGCAAGCTTGAAGTCTTTCGTCAAGCTATAGTCAGAAAGCCCTTTGTCGCCGAGGGTTGTGACGAGGTATGAGGCATTGAGATTGCCGGTGTATTTGTATCGTTTCTTTAATGTGCTACGGGCCGTAACGCCCCAAGAGCCTTTGGTATATAGTTCGCCGGTGACAGCCATATCCATATAATCGCTAATTGCCAAATAGTAGCCGCCGTCTCTAAGATAAAATCCGCGTGCGGATTCTTCGCCGAAAGTGGGGAATAGTATTCCAGAGGAATAGCTTTCGGAGAAAGGGAAGTAACAGAACGGGAGACCGAGAAAGTAGATTGGAACGTCGGCTATTACTAGGTAAACGGGACCGGTCACGATGTTTTTCTTCGGCCGGACTTTAGCACGCGTCATTTTTATGTAGAAGTGCGGATGTTCAATCTCATCGCAAGTAGTGTATTTACCGTCCTTCATATTAAGGATATCGTCTTCCATTTTCTTTGTGAGCCCGGCAGTTACGTATCCTTCGCCTTGTTTTGTGATTATATCGGTGCTATAACCCTGCTTTGATTTGAAGTTATAACGCATAGTTTTCGATTCGTATTCCTGGTCTCCGTCCTTAAATATAGGATAGCCAAATTCGAGCCCCAGAGTGTCGAGCCCAAATTTGGCAAAAACAAGGCTGCTATCAAGGTGCATCTCCATGTATTCGGATCGCAGCTCTATTCTCTGATACTTAACTTCTCCTTTTCCATAAAGAAATGCACGATTACCCCCTGATATAACGATCGAATCAGAAGCTATATAGGTTACAACAGCCTCGAGAGAACTTGCTCCAACGGCAACAGTATCGGCTGTATCGTTGTTAAGCGATGAAATGGAATCATATAGCATAACTGTAGAGTCTGGAACTAAGGCATCGGAAAATACCGAATCAGGCAGTGCGAATGTTTCCTGCCCCCTAATTACCAGCGGGGTTGCGGAAAAAACGGAGATTATAATGATACGAACGAACGTGTATTTGGGAAACATTCTGCCTTTTACTTGTGTTTTATGCGGCAAAGATAGAACATTTTCCGACAAATACGTGGTTTAAAATATATGGGTGCTATATCCTTTTAATTCTTTTCTCAACAAGAAAGCACGATTTTCAGTTACATTGTTCATAAGTTCCCAGAAACGGGCACTGTGATTCATTTCAACAGTATGGCATAGTTCGTGCAAAATAACATAGTCGATCAAATGATCCGGTAGCAACATCAAGGCGATGGAGATGTTAATTCGCCGTTCTGTGGAGCAGCTTCCCCAGCGACTTTTAGTATTGGCCAGGCGAAGACTTACGTATTTAAAGCCATATTGCTCGGCAAGATTGCGCAGGCGTCCGGGGAGGATTCGCTTTGCTTCGTGCTCCAAAGCCGATTCTATAAATCTTTGCAGAAGATTTTGCACTCGCGGGTCGGTGAAATCGGTTTGCTGCGGACAGGATATATGAAAGACTTCCTCCTCTTTTTTGAGGCGCATATAAAAATCGACACGGTCGGCAAGAGTAATGCTGAGGCGGAAAGTATTGGTTTGCAACTGAATTTCTGGGCCAATGATCTTCCGAGAAGGAGCGCAGTTAAGGAGTTTCTTTAACTGCGAGCGCTTTTCGTGTATGAAGTTGAGCAAAATTTTCTCGCTCCCGCTGGAAGGCATTACGGCAAAAATCAGGCCGTTTTTAACGCGGAGCGTATATCGTTTGGCTTGAGCGCTGGTACGAATAATTATGGAACCTAATTCTGCATCGTGATACTGTTTCTCCATCCAGTCGTACTAATAATTGCTATACAGATAACGTTTGATACTCTTTTTCGGCGTTTTTTCAAACTCAGTTGGATAGAGACAAACGGAAGATACGCTTTCATATGGAGCAAGAAGCTTGTTCAGCTCCTGCCGATTCTGCTCCATTACGGCAGGAAGATCTTCATGTCGAATACCAACGCCGTCAACCGAATCATAATCGGGATACACCAAAGCAACGAGCTTACCGTTTTTTTCCACAACAATACTTTCCATTACAAAAGGAAGATTATTAAGTTTTGATTCAATTTCTTCGGGATAAATATTCTGTCCGTTCGAACTTAGTATTAATGTTTTGCTTCTTCCGCGAATATAAATGCGCTTCCGCTCGTCTATAGTACCGAGATCGCCGGTTCTAAGCCAGCCGTCGGGAGTGAAGGCTTGGGATGATGCGTCTTCGTTTTTGTAATATCCGTACATTACATTTTCACCCTTCACTTGTATCTCTCCAACAATGTTGAAAGGATCAGGCGAGTCAATACGAACGTCCATAATATCATGCAGAACTCTACCACATGAACCTGGAATATAGTCGTTATGATTATCGTAGCTTATAAGCGGAGCACATTCGGTCATGCCGTATCCAATGGTAAACGGGAATTTTATTTTGTAGAGAAAGTCGGTTACTTCCTGGTTCATCGGGGCTCCCCCAACGATTACTTCGCGAAAGCTTCCTCCGAGGGCATGTACAAGTTTTTTGCAAACCTGGGCGTAAATACGATTATCGAGCAATGGAATATTCAAGGCCAGACGCATAGTACGCTTGGACAACTGCGGGAGTATCGTCTTTTTATAGATCTTTTCAAGAATTAGCGGTACGCTTATAATAAGATGAGGCTTTATTTCCTCAAATGCCTTCAACAATATTTTAGGCGTCGGTAACTTTCCGAGTATATAAATATGCGCCCCGAAAGCAATCGGAACTAAATAATTGAAAGCACAACTATAAGCATGGGCAAGCGGAAGGAAGCAAATCATCCGTTCGCCGCGGAATATTACGTCGAGCCGGCGTGCGTAAGTTACATTACCAGCTAAATTATTGCCTGTAAGCATTACTCCTTTGCTAAATCCGGTAGTTCCCGACGTATAATTTATCAAAACAACTTCACTGTTATTAACCTCCGAATAGCAAATATTATCGGGCAAGAATCCATCAGGATACCTGGCATTAAATTTCTTTTCCATATAATCTGCACCCGGAACAGGAGCCGATTCACCGTAACGATGATAAAGGCATCGAAAGCCAGATATGGAGAATACGGCGCGAACGGCTACTATTTTTTCTTCCTCAAGGCTATCCCAAATCTTGTCGCTAACGAAAAGAAGGCATGAATCCGAATGATTAATAATATGATGAATATCATTCGGATTAAAATCCTGGAGGATTGGAACAACGATTGCACCGTATGTCATCACAGCCAAGTGCGCAATACACCATGCTGAGCAGTCTTTTCCGACAAGAGCAACTTTGTCGCCTTTTTCAACCTGACATTCTTCAAGAATAATATGAAGCTCGGCTATTTTACGGGCCAGAGCGCCGAAAGTAAAGGTTGTATCCTTGCCGTAGTCGGTAAGAGCCGGAAGATTCCAATTATCGCGGAAACTCCGTTCGTAAATCTTTATAAAGTTTTCTGTAATCATTGGGAGAATATTTTTTATGAAGACAAAATTAAGATAATCGCCGGAAAGATTTTCCCAACCATTATATTATCATCTCCATTACTCAATATTTTTCCCGAAAGGCGTAAGCGCAAGCCCGGCAAGCTTAATGTGCTGCAAGCCGAAGGGGATGCCAACAATGGTAATACAAAACAACAAACCGAATAGTAAATGGCTAAGGCAAATCCAAATTCCACCGAACAATATCCAAATAACATTCATAACAACCGAAAGGCAGCCGGCGGCCGACCCTTGACGGTCGGTAATATTAGTACCGAAAGGCCACAAAGCCACGCGGGCAAGCTTAAGAGTTTGCAGTCCGAAGGGGATACCCACGATAGTAACTATCAATATGAGGCTCGCTACAATATATTCTAAAGCAATGATAACTCCACCAAAAACGAGCCATATTATATTTCCGAAACAGGAAAACATATTTTTATTATAATAATTAAGATGCGCCCAGAAGTCAAAAAAAGGGAAGCCATAGCCTCCCTTTTGCTTCTCTTCAATCCGGGCATTGTCTATTCAACTCTTCTCCCAAGTATAATATGAGTTAAGTAACCTATAATGATTACTCCCAAGCCTATTAAGAGAATCGAATTAGAGAGGCTCCCCGTAAACGTTGGTATCGCAAGAATGAAGAGCCCGACAAGCAGGATACAAGTTCCCAGATATTTAAAAAGATTGTTCATGGTGATTAATATTTAATAGTTATTATTTCCTTCTGCAAATAAAGCAATAATAATTGCGATTGCAAAAATATTACAAGATAAAAAAATCCGTCTACGGCAATTTTCCGCCCGCCTGCCATCACATATCCGATAAGAAAAACAAAACCACAAACAATTCAAACACCCATAAAGACATTTGCAGCTAAATCTCCCAACAAAAACCAATCGAAATACTGTGCGGCATTGCAGTATGAAGTAGAAATGCGTACTTTGCGCTTCGTTAATCTAAGTAAATATTAGCCATGCACGAATTAAATGAAATTTTATCTCTAGTAGATTCCTGGATTGGAGGGTCGCAATGGTTTGTTTTTCTCCTGGTGGGCACAGGTATTTTTTTTACAATATATTTAAAGTTCCCGCAAGTACGCTTTTTCCGACATGCGATAAGAGTATTGAGCGGAAAATACGATCATGCCGCTCATCCAGGCGACACTTCGCATTTCCAAGCCCTTTCAACGGCTTTATCGGGAACGATAGGAACGGGGAATATTGCAGGCGTTGCGCTGGCTATTCACCTTGGAGGTCCGCCGGCCATCTTTTGGATGCTGGTAACAGCCTTTGTCGGTATGACTACCAAGCTGGTTGAAGTTACTCTTTCGCATAAGTATCGCGAGAAAACAGCCGATGGTACCATGGCCGGCGGACCGATGTATTATATGAAAAACCGTTTACATCTGCCTTGGCTGGCTTCGCTATTTGCAATTGCCACTATATGCTCGTCGTTCGGCACAGGCAGTTTGCCGCAGATCAACAGCATTTCAAACGCCATGTTCGCCAATCTTGGCATTAATCATATTATTACGGGTGCGGTACTATCGGTGGTTATGGGATTAATTATCATCGGAGGCATAAAAAGAATCGCAAAAGTATCATCAAGCCTGGTTCCATTCATGTCGGTTATATATGTTATCGGAGCTTTCAGCGTATTGATCTACAATTACGATAATATTATCCCCTCAATATGCGCCATTTTCGGAAATATACTTAGCGGAACGGCTGCCACCGGCGGTTTCCTCGGAGCAAGCGTTGCTTTTGCCTTCAATCGCGGCGTTAATCGCGGGCTTTTCTCAAACGAAGCCGGACAAGGCTCTGCTCCGATTGCCCATGCCGCCGCTCGAACCGAAGAACCTGTATCTGAAGGAATGGTTGCTCTTCTTGAACCGTTTATCGACACAATAGTTATATGTTTCTTCACCGGGCTTGTTCTCCTATCCTCCGGAGCTTGGAATGAGAAGCATGAGAATATGTTTCAGCAGTCTGATCTTTATGTTCTCAATGGAGTATACGCCGAAAACAACGACTCCGACAGGCAGGCGGTTGCCGATTTTATTCTCAAGAAGCAAGATTTACCCCTCTTTTCGGGAGAACTTCCCGTGAGCAACGGTAAAATCGAAAGCGGCAGCGTTACAATTATCCACGCCCGCTCATTTGCCGAATCGGTAATCGTAAAAGAAGCCGGCGAGTTTTTCAGCGGCAAGCTCTCGGTCGACAAAGGGCGGGTTTTGCTATCAACTCCTCAAGGCGGCAAGCTGCATATTTACGGCAAATCGTTGCTACATTCCGCCCCGTTATCGTCGGAAGCCTTTAAAAAAGGATTTTTCGGCGATTTGGGAAAGTATGTTATCCCCTTTTCCTTGCTGCTATTTGCTTTTACCACCGCCGTTGCATGGTCGTATTACGGCGACCGCGCCGTAACTTACCTTTGGGGCAACAAGTATGTGAAGTATTATCATATAATATATGTAGTAGCATTCTTCATCGCATCTTTCACTGATACTACAATAATCTGGACATTCTCCGGCATTGCAATCGCAATGATGGCCATTCCCAACCTTATCGGAATCCTCTTCCTTCACAAAGAAATCAAATCGCTGGTATCCGAATATTGGGCGAAAGTAAAAATGCTCGACAAGAAATAAAAATGGCACACATTTTCTATGCAATATACATTCGGCTGATCTTCGCCCCCATCTTTTTAATCATCACAATGCTTACCGCAATAGTAACCATAGTAGGCTGCATACTCGGAGGCGAACGCATTTTTTCCTATTATCCGGGAATGATATGGTCGCGGCTAACTTGTTATCTTGCATTCTGTCCGGTAGGTATTCGCGGCAGCGAGCACGTAGTGCGAAATAAGTCCGCCGTTTATGTAGCCAATCACCAAGGAGCCGTCGACATCTTTCTTATATTCGGATTCCTTGGGGCTCCGGTTAAATGGGTTATGAAGCAAGGGCTTGTAAAGATTCCCTTCGTTGGAGCGGCATGCCGGGCTGCCGGATTTGTCTTCGTTAATCAAAAATCATCAAAAGCCGCCGCCGGAAGCGTAATTGAAGCCGAACGCCTGATAGAAGAAGGTTCCTCCATATTTATATTTCCCGAAGGATCGCGTACAACAAACGGCAAAATGGGCCGCTTCAAGAAAGGAGCTTTCCAAATTGCCGTTAATCAGCGCGTACCGATTGTTCCTGTTACCCTAAACGGCCCGTTTCACGCCCTCCCGATCGGGAGCCTTAATTTGCGCCGCCAGCCTCTCGAAATAATTATTCATCCTCCGATATTTACCGACGAGGCAGACTCTTCAAGCGAATCTGTGCGCAGCTTAGCCGACAAAACCTTCTCCGTGATCGCCTCGTCTCTTTGGGAAGAGTATAAAAATTAGCAGCCCGATTATTTCGGAAGATAACGAACAATGCCGATCGAAGCCCCGATCCCTTTCTTCCGAAGATAATCTCCGCGATCGGCCGCAACGGTTCCGGTAAATGTCCATCCGGGTAAGAACGCGGGACTGTATGATAATTCGCCCATACCCGACATTCCCTTTTTAGTATTAAGATAGGGCCTATGATGCGTTCCCCACGTTTCCATCACGGTAAACAGCGCCCTGTATCCAAGTTCGGGAAGCAAGCGGCCGGCAATGCCGAAATGAAAATGATGTGTGCGAGTATCCGGGAAGCCGAGCTTGCCGTCGGCATTATATTCCGGCGAGGTGATAAGAGGCGAGCCCATTGAGCGATTAAAATAAGACAGGCCGGTTACATATTCGCCGTTATTATAGTAATTATCGGCTCCGCCGCCAATGCCGGGATGCTTCTCATGGTCAAATTCAATGAAATGGAAAGGGCCTGTCTGATGCCTGGTTTCAAGGATTTCTACAACTATTTTGCGGATCCAGCGAAGCGAAGGAGGCAAATCAAGCTGCAATCCCCAAAGCCCGTCCATCCCATTAAGAAACTCCGTGCCCGATTTATCCTCAAAATACCGCTGATGATATGCTGCAACGCCCCAACCGCAAGCCGCATTATAAGACAAACGTAAATCGTAAGCTCCATATTGATTGCCCAAAACATTAATCTGATCCGATTGCGTTGCATTATCATCGCCCGCCATCCCCATAACCACGCGCAAGAAATCGCCCATTGATCGCGGCTGAACGCCAACCTTCGGATTGGTAGACTCCCCGCCCCACTGCGCCCCATGCTGCAAGCCAAACTCAAACGAAAGCGGGAAACTGTTCCATGAATCCTTAAAACGGAAATGCAGCGATTTGTAATGCCAAAGAACATCTGTAACATAGGTTTGCTTCTCTTTCGTAAAATACTTCAGATAATCGGTATCATACGACCGCCCAACCGAGAAACTTCCCCTTATCTGCATCCAATCTTCTGCAAACCAAACCGGCGAATAATCCGGGATACCAAGCATAATTTCAGGTACCGGCCTGGCATTTGCAGACCGCGCCATATCGCCCGAACTCAGATCCCGATCCCAAAGCGACGTATACCGCTCCTTGCTGCCGACAATCAGTTTCAAGCTTCTATATTCCAATTCACCGTAGGCCTGCCGAACAAAAGCATTACGATACCGAGGGGCCGCCACAGCCACGTCAAGCCCCGCTCCCCATCGCAATCCCCCCGGCAACGATCCGCGGTAGAAAGCCCCGGCGCTTGCGTAACCCCCCGGAGCCTCCAGCGGAACCATTCCATAGCGATTGCTCGTAATCCAAAACGGCGTATTATCCGTTGAAACCGTACCCAGCATCTCGGCCCGCCACGCAAAGCCGTTATGATTATCGGTTTGAGCCACGCCCGCGGTCATTAACAATGCCGCAACTGCTACAATAATATATTTACGTTGCATTTTTCCTTATATTTAATATGTTTAGCCGCAAAATTAAGATTTTTCGGATAGATCGGAATAAGCGGCGCCTGTCAAAGCTGCTCTGCAACCCTTTAAGTATCCCCCTCGCGCAAGTTTAGCCTCGCCCAACAGGCAAGTTGGTTAAAACCGATTCGCACATATCCCCGCAAAATCCTTTTAACCTTAAAACGGGTTCCGCAAGTCCACAGCCGAATATTTTGAACGTTAAAAAAACATCCATGAGCTCCGAACAGAGTCTTTTTAACGTTCAAATAAACCCGTCGAGGCCTCAAGCAAGTGGTTTGAACGTTCAAACGGGCTCAATGAAGCCTCCAATTTACATTTTTAACATTAAAATGGGTTCCAGAAGGCCCCAACAAGGCTGTTTTAACCTTCAAACGGGTTCAACCAGGGTTCAACGAGGCCGTTTGAACCTTCAAATTGGGTAAAAAAGGGTCCGAAAAGGTCATTTGAACCTTCAAACGGGTTGCGCGAGACTTCGTCGAGG
Source organism: Tannerellaceae bacterium (assembly GCA_031280645.1). The sequence continues at coordinate 12,381 of JAITGL010000052.1, forward strand.
TTGTTTGAACCTTCAAAATACCCCGTAGAGACCTCAAGCAGCCATTTTAATGTTAAAAATGTATACTCCGAATCTTACCAAGACCGTTTTAACCTTCAAATCGCCCCCGCGATACCTTGCCAAAATCATTTTAACCTTCAAATTGATCCGGCAAATATTTTCGCCCCCAAAGCAAATCGTTTCAATCCTTGCCCGGCAGCAAAAAGAAAAGGGGCCCCAGCCTTTTCCCGGCCGTCGACCCCTTTTATATTACAACAAAATTATCCTCTTAATCGAGCAATATTTCCAGGATCTGCACCGCGGCTTTCGCAACCGATGTTCCCGGCCCGAAGATTGCGGCTACGCCTGCCTTGTAAAGGAAGTCGTAGTCTTGCGCGGGAATAACTCCGCCGGCAACAACGATGATGTCTGGTCGGCCAAGTTTGCGAAGTTCGTCGATTACTTGCGGAACAAGGGTTTTGTGTCCGGCGGCGAGCGAGGATACTCCCATTGCGTGCACGTCGTTTTCAACTGCCTGGCGGGCTGCCTCGGCTGGGGTTTGGAATAGCGGGCCCATGTCTACGTCGAATCCGCAGTCGGCATAGCCGGTGGCAACCACTTTGGCTCCTCTGTCGTGTCCGTCCTGACCCATTTTAGCGATCATTATACGCGGCTGGCGGCCTTCTTTTTCGGCAAACTTTGCAGCGAGTTCAACTGCCTTGGCAAAGTCTGCATCATTTCCTGTTTCCGATGAATACACTCCTGATATTGTTCTGATAATTGCTTTATACCGGCCCGCGACAGCTTCGCAGGCGTCTGAAATTTCGCCGAGCGATGCGCGCAGTCCCGCGGCTTTAACGGCAAGTTCCAAAAGATTGCCCTTCCCGGTTCGGGCGGTTTCCGTTATGTTGGCAAGAGCTTGCTTTACGGCGGATTCGTCGCGACTTGCGCGAAGAGTTTGCAACCGTTCAACCTGGTCGTGCCGAACGGCGGTGTTGTCGATTTCGAGAATGTCGATAGGATCTTCTTTTTCGAGGCGGTATTTATTAACGCCAACTATGGTTTGCGCGCCTGAGTCGATGCGCGCCTGGGTGCGTGCCGCGGCTTCTTCGATGCGCATTTTGGGAAGGCCGGTCTCGATGGCTTTAGCCATTCCGCCCATGCTTTCGATTTCCCGGATCAGTTGCCAGCCCCGCTGCGCGAGTTCGTGGGTTAAAGATTCAACGTAGTATGAGCCTGCCCATGGATCTATCTCCCGGCAGATCTGCGTTTCTTCCTGGATATATATTTGGGTGTTTCTGGCAATACGGGCGGAAAAGTCGGTGGGTAATGCGATGGCTTCGTCGAGGGCGTTGGTATGTAGCGATTGCGTATGCCCCAAGGCGGCGGCCATTGCTTCAATGCAAGTGCGCCCTACGTTGTTAAACGGATCTTGCTCGGTAAGCGACCAACCCGAAGTTTGGCTATGCGTGCGCAGCGGTAAGGATTTTGGATTCTTTGCGCCGAAGCTTTTCACTATTTTGGCCCAAAGCATTCGCGCCGCCCTCATCTTGGCTATCTCCATGAAATGATTCATGCCTATGCCCCAGAAGAACGAAAGCCTGGGAGCAAACGAATCAACGTCGATCCCGGCATTAATTCCTGCGCGGAGATATTCCATCCCGTCGCAAAGCGTGTAGGCCATCTCGATGTCGGCAGTTGCTCCCGCTTCTTGCATATGGTAGCCGGAGATGGAGATAGAGTTGAACTTCGGCATCTTTTGCGAGGTATACTCAAAGATGTCGGCAATTATCTTCATCGAAAATTCGGGGGGATATATATAGGTATTGCGTACCATAAATTCCTTGAGGATGTCGTTCTGTATCGTCCCGGCCATTTCTTCGAGCTTGGCTCCCTGTTCCAGGCCTGCATTTATATAAAAGGCCATTACGGGCAGCACGGCTCCGTTCATCGTCATCGAAACAGACATTTTGCCGAGAGGGATACCGTCGAACAGCGTTTTCATATTCTCAAGCGAGCAGATGGAAACGCCGGCTTTGCCTACGTCGCCTACAACGCGCTCGTGATCGGCGTCGTATCCGCGATGGGTTGCAAGGTCGAAGGCAACGGAGAGGCCTTTTTGCCCCGAGGCAAGGTTGCGGCGGTAAAAGGCGTTAGATTCCTCGGCGGTAGAGAAGCCGGCGTATTGGCGGATCGTCCAGGGACGCATGGCATACATTCCCGAATATGGCCCGCGCAGATATGGCGGCAATCCGGAGGCGTAGCCGAGGTGCTCCATTCCGTCGAGATCTTCTTTGGTATAAACGGGTTTCACCCGGATGTGTTCGGGAGTTTGCCAGGATGCTTCGTCGGAGAAGTTGGCTGCCGTCCATTGAGCGGCGTTGGCGGCGGCAAATCCGGAGTTATGTATATCTATATTATTAAAATTCGGTTTCATGTTGATTCATTAATTAATACCAAGTTTCGCATTAAAGCCTTTCAGCGTTTCCAGCACATTGCTCCTTACGTTTACAAATTCGGCGATGCCTGCGGCCTTCAGCTCGTCTGCACATTCGGGAGCTCCCGCCACAACAAACAGGGCGCGGCCTGCCAGCGCTTTGAAAGCCGGAACGGCAAGGGTTGCATATTCTTCATCGCTCGAGCATAACACTACTATATCGGCCGCCGCTTTAACGGCTGCTTCAATGCCCGCCTCAACGGTTTCAAACCCAAGATTGTCGATCACCTTGTATCCTGCGCATGCAAAGAAGTTGCATGAGAATTGCGATCTCGCCAGGCGCATGGCAAGGTTGCCTGTCGTGAGCATGAAGGCTTTAGGCGTACGGCCGCTCTTTTCGGTTGCAAGGCGTAAGGCTTCAAACTCGGAAGCTCCGCGGCTGAAGTCGAGGGCGGGGATGGTTGATTCGCGGGAGCAGCCGCAGCCGCAGTTGCAGTTCGATTCGCTTACTTTCGATGCGGCCGTTTCGGCGAAATTAGGATACTGATTCGTTCCCAATAGTATTTCGCGCCTTGTTGCGATAGCTTTCTTCCGAGCTGCGGAAGATGCGCCCACGGCTTTCTGAAGCTCGCCCGAACTTACGGCAGTATAAAATCCGCCCCGGCTTTCCGTTTCGAGGAAGAGCTTCCATGCCGCGTCGGCCATTGAGCTTGTAAGGCTTTCGATGTAATAGGAGCCTGCGGAGGGGTCGATTACTTTGTCGAAGTGCGATTCTTCTTTCAGAAGCAGTTGCTGGTTGCGGGCAATACGTTCCGAAAATTCGTCGGGCGAGGCAAACATTTTGTCGAACGGCGCAACCGTTATCGAGTCAACGCCGGCTATGGCGGCCGACATGGCTTCGGTTTGCGTGCGCAACAGGTTTACATGCGCGTCGTAAATGGTCATATTCCAATCGGAGGTGCGAGCCTGGACCGACATTTTGCAGGCGCACCGGCATACTCCGCCGGGATCGCTGCTCGGGCAGTCGTGGCGGCACGGAGCTGCGTAAGCTCCCACAATCTCGGCCCAAAGCCAGCGGGCGGCGCGGAATTTAGCTATCTCCAGGAAGTAATTGGAACTTATTCCGAAGTTAAATCTTATCTTTTTAGCGATTACATCAACAGGAAATTCCGCCTCGGCCAGCTTGTCGATCAATTCGTTGCCCCATGCCAAGGCATATCCCAGCTCCTGCGAGATGTATGCGCCGGCATTGTTAAGCAGGCAAGCGTCGACGGCCAGCACTTTGTAGCGCGGAACAGCCATGCCGGCTTTCAATACGGCTGCCGCCTCGGCAACCCAATCATCGTTCAAAGCCCCGTGAACCAGCGGCTTCTTGAAAGGATTATAATCTACCGACCCGAAGCATTTGCCCAGATCGGCTCCCCTGTTGATCAGATAGCTGCCAAGGATATGGATAAGCTCTGCCGATTTGGCGTTGCAGGTTTTGAAATTCAGCTCAACCGCTTCGGGCTCTATTCCTTTCAAAAGGGTTGCGATGTTGGCTTCGCTAACGTCGGCCCCGGCAAAGTGGAAGCCGAGGGAGGTTACGCCTTTCATGAGCAGGTTAAGGGCTTTCTCGTTGGCGGCTTTAAAGTCGGTTACCTCGATGTCTTGCCGTATCTTCCAGTCGTTATCTTTCCGAACGCCGCGGAGGTAGGGAAATTCGCCGGGCAGGGAGGCCATGCGCGAAAGTTTTTCAACATCTTCGGCCCTGTAAAAAGGTTTAACGTCAAAGCCCTCGCCGGTTTTCCAAACGAGTTTCTTCTCAAACGGAGCTCCCTTAAGGTCGGCCGTAATTTTCGCCATCCATTCTTCGGTGGAAACGGGTGGAAATTCGGAGAAAAGTTTTTCTTTTAATTCTACCATAATATTGTTGTTTATTAAGATTATGTATGCTTTAGAAATGAACGCGGGCAAAGGTACGTAATTATTGCGGGGATAAAACAAAAAAGCCGCCGGCAACAAACGTCCGGCGGCTTTTCCAATTTAAACAAAAAGAATAAGCGGAAATTAGCTGATTACAACGCTGAAAACCTGCGTCCAAGGCCCCTTCCCGCCCGTAGTATTTTCCCACCGGACGGCAAAGTAAAGAGTTTTGCCGATGAAAGAAGAATAATCGGAAATGATCAGGGGAGAAACGGTTGAGAAGTCTGACCGCGTAAGCTTGTGCCATTCGCCGTTAGCGATCGGAGAATCGGATATTGCGCTGCGCACTTCAAAGCCGTGGATGGTAGAATCGGGCTTGCCCCGCTTCATGAGCGCATGAACGTAAATGGCGATAATCCCGATAGCCGGATGCGCAATATCTACTTCGGGAACGTCGTGAGGAGCAGGCGCTTTGGTATGCGTTTTCTTGAGGATCGGGAATCCCAGCGCCACACGGTCGGCGTCGGTAGCGTCTAAATTGTTGCGGACATAGCCCATGTAAAACTGCCGCAGGTTAGCCACAAAAGCCGCTTCGGCGGTATAAAACTGCTGGGCGATATACGGAGTGCGCTTTGCGGGGTCGATAAAAAGCGCATAAAGAGCAACATAGGCCTGATAGGAAGGCATAAAAACCTGCATGTACCATCCGGCGGCGATACGTAGCTCTCCAACAGAGGGGGGATCGGTTTCCGACGATGAAAGTCCAAGGCGCGCAAGCAATTCGGCGGAAAGATTGGCAATCATCGTCACTGCCATTAGATAAAGCTCCTTGTGGCCTGCCGGAAGCCAGTCTTTGTAATGTTTACCTGACATAACTTTTAATGATTATATATTATAAATACTTTTTCGCAAAAGTAAGGATGTTTTTCATATATACAAATCTCCGGCGCTTGCAGCTATTTATTTTATTAATTCATTTATCCAAATCCTCCGGTTAGCTGCCCGAATGGATCAGGCAGCTATGCCAATAGTTTATTTAGCAGGGCGAATTGTTCCGGCAGCTTTAAAAGCCGTTTTCCCAGCTGCAAAAACTGTTTTGGTAGCTACCAAAATCGCTGCGGTAGCTACCGGAACTTTTGCCGTAGCTACCAAAATCGCTGCGGTAGCTACCGGAACTTTTGCCGTAGCTACCAAAATCGTTGCGGTAGCTACCGGAGCTTTTGCGGTAGCTACCAAAATCGTTGCGGTAGCTACCGGAACTTTTGCCGTAGCTACCAAAATCGTTGCGGTAGCTACCGGGGCTTTTGCCGTAGCTACCAAAATCGTTGCGGTAGCTACCGGAACTTTTGCCGTAGCTACCAAAACTGTTTTTGCAGCTACCGGAATCGTTGCGGTAGGTATGCAATTAATGCCTTTAGCTAAGTAATCGGAAGGTTTACAGCAAGATATGGATTTTGGAGCTGCGGGCCTTGCTTTGGCGGGAGGGTATGGAGGCGGCTCTTGGGGAATTAAAAATTGAAACAAATAAAGTGTATATTTGCAACATGCGTTTCAATAAAGGGGCGCATTAAAAAAGTAACTTAATATGAAAGCAAAGTCTGTAAAGCATCTTTTTTTATTTGCCGTTATGATTGCCGGTTGCATCAGCGCCTTCCTGAGCTGCGACAGCGCAGGCAGCGAGATCCCCTACGGACCAGACAGCCGCCTTTTCTTCGACAGGAACGATTTGGTTTTTGAATCCTCCGCCGTTACAGATTTTATCCAGGTTCAGCGCTTGCATGGCGACGATCTTGTAACTGCCGGATATTGGGGCGCCAGTTTCGCTGAAATCAAAACGGAAGAGGGCCTCGACACATTATATAATACCACTATACTTGAATCGGACGGGAGAAATATATATACGGTACTTGTAAGCCCGTTCGCAGGCGAATGGTTCGAGATAGGAAAGGAAAATGGGAAGCGAGGGGGCAACATAATAATCAAGCTAAAGGAAAATACGGGCGGCGAGCGTAGTTTGAAAATAGGGATAAGTACCGGGCCGCAAAATGGGGAAATAAGATTAAGCCAGAAGGGGAAATAATTTTTTTCTTTTAATCAGTAATTATGAAGGAGAGGGAGAAATAATTCTTCCTCTCTTTTTTTGCTTTGGCCCTCTTTTTGCGTTACTTCTTAAAAAACAACAAGCATATTGCTTTGATTGATATGCCCGAAGTACTGAAAACAAAAAAGATGAACAATAATAAAGATATGGAAACGAAAATCAATGATGAGGAATTGAACAAAGAGGATGCGACATTATTGCAGCCCGAGGCAGAAGAACAGTCAGCTGCAGACAAGCGCCCCGACAATGTGGCAGACAATTGCGACCCCGCGCAGAAGCTCGAAGAACTTAACGACGCCCACCTCCGGCTAAGGGCCGAGTTCGACAATTATCGCAAGCGCACCCTGCGCGAGAAGGCCGAGCTGATAAAAAGCGGCGGAGAGGCCTCGCTTACCGCTCTCCTGCCCGTAATAGACGACCTGGAGCGAGCCCTGGCCAACATTCGCAAGGCCGAAGACGTTGAATCGGTTAAGGAGGGGGTGGAGCTTATCTATAACAAATTTGCCGCCTACCTTTCGCAGCAGGGCGTAAAACCCATCGAGGCGGCAGGCCTTGCTTTCGACGCCGACAAGTTTGAGGCCATCGCTATCATCCCGGCCCCCGAAGCCGAAATGAAAGGAAAGGTTATCGACTGCGTGCAAACGGGGTACACCTTGTACGACAAAATAATCCGCCATGCCAAGGTAGTGGTTGGCGAATAAGCGCGCATAGAATTACATCATGATATTTTAACAGGAAGAAAACAATATGTCGAAAAGAGATTACTACGAAGTTCTGGAAGTTAACAGGAATGTTTCGGCCGACGACTTAAAGAAAGCCTACCGCAAAAAGGCCATCGAATACCACCCCGACAAGAATCCGGGCAACAAAGAAGCTGAAGAGAAATTTAAGGAGGCCGCCGAAGCATACGACGTTTTAAGCGACCCTCAAAAACGCCAGCGTTACGATCAGTTTGGCCATGCAGGCATGGGAGCCTCGGGAGGCGGCTTTAGCGGCGACTTTAACATAGAGGATATTTTTTCACGCTTCGGCGATCTTTTCGGCGGGCATTTTAGCTTTGGCGGCTTTAGCGGCTTCGGCGGAAGCTCATCGGGCGGACAAAGGGTTAATCGCGGATCCGACCTGCGGGTTAAGGTAAAGCTTAACCTTGGCGAGATTGCCAAAGGAGTGGAAAAGAAAATCAAGGTAAAGAAATTCGTTTCGTGCCAAGCCTGCAACGGAAGCGGAGCCGACGGCCCCAACAGTACCAAAACATGCGCCACCTGCAAAGGCCGCGGCGCGGTAACGCAACCCACCTCAACGCTGTTCGGCGTTATCCAGGCCACCGTTAGTTGCCCCTCGTGCAACGGCGCAGGCAAAATCATAACAAAGAAATGCAACGCCTGCTCCGGCGAAGGAATCGTAAAAGACGATGATGTAATCAGCATCCAAATTCCCGCGGGAGTTTACGAAGGGATCCAGCTTTCGATGAGCGGCAAGGGCAACGCCGCGCGCCACGGAGGCGTTAACGGCGATTTGCTCGTGCTAATCGAGGAAGAAGCTCATCCGGAACTTATCCGCGATGAGAACGACCTGCTTTATAACCTCGTGCTCAGCTTCCCTCAAGCCGCCCTCGGAGCAAGCGTTGAGGTTCCGACAATCGACGGCAAGGCAAAAGTTACAATCGAGCCCGGAACGCAGGCAGGCAAAGTGCTCCGCCTGCGCAATAAAGGCTTGCCGTCGATCAACAGCTACGGCACGGGCGACTTGCTCGTTAATGTAAGCGTATATGTTCCCGAAAAACTTTCCGACGCCGAGAAAACCATTCTTAGTAATCTGGATAAATCGCCCAATTTTCAGCCGGGGAAGTCGATAAAGGATAAGCTCTTCAATAAATTTAGAAAAATATTCGATTAAATGAAACGTAAAACAGCCTTGGCGTTCCTCCTTTGCGCCCTTACCCTGCCTGCGCTACATGCGCAATTCAACAAGCATTTTGAAAACAAAAGCCTGCGCATTGATTTTGCCCTTAGCGGCAACGCCGATTCGCAAACAGCCGCCTTGCAGCAGTTAAGGGAGGAACCGTACTGGGGAGGCCCGCGCAATAATTTGATAGAACCGTTTAACTACGGAGGATATAACATAAAGGTATACGACAAAGCATCGGGAGAGCTTATCTACTTCAGAAGCTTCAACACCTTGTTTGAAGAATGGCGCACAACCAAGCAGGCTGCCGTCGAAACACAGTCGTGGACAAACAGCATCTCCGTTCCATATCCAAAAAACGAAATATCCGTAACCATCAGCGGACGCAGCCGCGCAACCATGGAGTTTACTCCGCTCCTTAAGCTTGATATCGACCCCGCCAGCATCTATATAAACAGAGACAGGCTGAAAGATAACCGCGTTGGAAAGGTGCAATACGCCGGCGATCCCTCGAGTAAAGTCGACCTCGTATTCATCGCCGAAGGATATACAAAAGACGAGCAAGGCAAATTCGACGCCGACGTAAAGCGCTTTGCCGATTCCCTATTCCAAACGCCTCCCTTCAACGCCCGGAAGAACGATTTCAACATATGGTCGGTTGGACTTATCTCCGAAGAATCCGGAACAGACGTATCGGGCAAAGGCGTTTTCAGAAATACGGCTCTCAATTCGGGCTTCTACACCTTCGGAGTTGAACGGTACCTGACAACGCCCGACATGAAGTCGATCCGCGACGCCGTATGGAACGTTCCCTCCGACGCCGTTTTCATCCTTGTAAACACCGACATTTACGGAGGAGGCGGCATGTATAACTTCTACGCCATCGGAACCTCAAACCATCCCAAAACGCCTTCGGTATTCGTACACGAATTTGGCCACAGCTTTGGAGGGCTTGCCGACGAGTACTTCTCGTCTGAAGTGGCCTACGACGAGGAAAACTTTTACAGCCTGAAAGTCGAACCCTGGGAACCCAACATCACAACCCTCGTAAACTTCGACTCCAAATGGAAAGATCTGCTTCCGCCCAACGCCCCCATCCCAACCTCCGCCGACGATGAACACGCCCATAAAGCCGGAGTATACGAAGGCGCCGGATATCTCGCAAAAGGAATATACCGCCCAATGATACACTGCATGATGCGCGACTATGCTCCCTTTTGCCCCGCTTGCTCAAGGGCGATAAGCAAAATGATAGACTTCCTTGCAGGAAATTAAAGACAGACTATGTAGACATAAAACAAGTATAACTTTTAAGAGCTATTAAAAAGGGCGCTGAACTCATCTTTAGTTCAGCGCCCTTTTATCATCAAAAGAGTATCAAATTTCAATTTTTCAACCTCTTTCTGTACGCCCTCACAAAAACATGATCCACTCCAAGCAACAATAACGCCAGTCCGCCGATATAAATATAGAAAGGCATTGACGGAAAGTTCAGGCTTGGAAATTCAAATTCGGAGAGCGAGAAGCGGTCGAACCAAAGGAAAGCCGCCGCGGCAAGGCCGATAACCCCGATGGAAGCAGCCGCTACAAAGAGCCAGCCCATTTGCTCGCTACGCTTCTTTTTCCGTTCGGCTTCAGCCATAATTCTGTTCATGATGTTTTCGCGGAACGATTGCGGCAATTCGGGTTCCGGCAGGCGTTTAAAAATATGTTTTAGGGGGTCGGCGGTTTGATTCGTATTCATCGGTCTGATTCCTCCATTTCATTTAGTATGACAAATAATTTCTTTCTTATGCGATGCAAGCGCGTTTTTACATTCGACTGTGACAAGGCGGATATTTGCCCGATTTCTTCAATGCTTTTATCCTCCATATAAAAAAGGAGTATAAGAGCCTTATCGTCGGGCTGAAGCTTCTCAATGGCAAGCTCAAGCCTTTTAATTTGTTCGTTTTGATCGGTCAGCCCCATGGCCTTTGCTATTTCTTCTTCCGAAACGTTCTCTATTTGCGCCTCTTCAATGGCCAGGTATTCCCATTTCTTCTTGCGGATTTCGGATATTGCAGTATTGTATGCAATGCGGTACAGCCAGGTTGAAAAGCTACTTTCGCCCTTAAACGACTGCAAGTTTCGGAAAGCCTTCATGAATACATCTTGCGAGAGTTCCTCGGCATCTTCCGCAGTACGCACTATTTTCGATATAAGCGAATAAATTTTCCGCCCGTACCGGTCGACAATGCAAGCGTAACACGAAGTTTCGCCCGCCCGTATGCGCTCTATATAATATTTATCGGAATATAGTTCCATTGTAATCCATTGACGCAATCAGGGCTCATAGGTTACAAGCGCCCGCAAAATATTTCGCGACAAAGCGTCGCGGCTCAACACAGAGGGCTTATAAGGCTTTTCGCCCGAAAAGGCGATTAACGGAGAGGGCTTCCTTTATTTCTTGGAGCTTGTAACCTTTATATTACCGACGCGTCAAAAGAGCAAAGTAAATAGAATTATTAACGTTTAATACTTATTTTGTATGTTAGAATTTTTGTTTGTCCCCGTAATAGTCGGGATTTGCGTAGCCGGCGTCTACGGCTTATTTGAATTGTTTGCCCGCCGTAAAGAGCGGATGATGATTATCGAAAAGCTGGGCGAGAAGATCGACCCTGCCGCCGTAACTGGCAAATTGCAATTATCGAGTTCGCTTCCTTTCTTTTCGTTCAGCGCGTTAAAGGGCGGTTTTTTGCTTGCGGGTATAGGTTTGGGGTTGCTGATTGGTTTTATTATCAATGCAACATTATGGTCAAGCGGATTATATACTTCCGATATCGAATATCACAGGCGCTATCTGCACGACATGCCGGAAATTGTTTATGGAGCCTCCGTCCTTTTATTCGGAGGAATCGCTCTTATCGCCGCATTTATTGTTGAACTTAAGATGACTAAGAAAGGCTAAGCCTCATCTGTAAGCGTTGTTCAAAAAATGAGTTCGCCAAAGAACTCAGGCCGGTGGAAATCGGGGGCAGGCGTATGTATCGGGTTCCAACTGATATATCGCGGCAGCTCGGTTCCATCGGCGCAATGATAAAAGTTTGCCAATATTTTTTCAGGCAGATTCTCAGGGTCGATATCCATTACCTTGAAAGGGATGCCGACAATAAGTTCCCAGGCATGGAGGCCCTTAATTTCATCAAATGTTTTTGGGGATAAGGATGAGAATCGAATAATAGATTGATATTCTTCTTTAGATAGAGGCGTTTTTACCGTTCTTGATTCTCTACGGCTCGCATCGCAAACGCCGATACAGTTAAACTCGAAATTGCGATAAATCTCCTCCTCGCTGCTTTTCATAAAAAACTCTACGCAACTATCGGTATACACTGCCGAACCGTCTTCGGCACAAACGGCTTTAAGCGAGATTCCTCTAACAAAGAAACGTATGAACAAGGTTTCATCGCCGCGGGCGATATCAAAAACGGCGAGAGGTCTGTAAGAGAATTCGCGCCAATTAATCGAATCAATACAGCCCCGGCAAGCTTCTGTTTCCATCACCAAGCCTGCATTTTGCAAATTGAGCTTGTTTAAAACCGGTAAGTAAGGGATTTTAATGCTTTTCATATCTCCGAATATTTATATACATAATGAAATAATACCTGCTATTGAAATAATCATGATAACGACCCCAACCGTACGGTTCACGATTCGAATATCGCGAAGGTTAAAGCCAACCCATCGTTTAACGGCTGCCACAATCCAGGTGATAAAAAACCACCACGCGGTTGCGCCGAGGCCGATACAAAGTATGGCTCCGGCAAACATCCACAAATTATGTTCTTCTTGCATCACGAAATTAAAACGGGTGTAGAGGCCAATGTAAAGGAGCACGATTAAAGCGTTGCTGAATGTTATGAGGAAGCCCGTTATAAGGTCGTAAGTGTATGAAATCTTTTTCTCCCGCTGTTTTTTCATCGTATGCACCGGATTGTAACCAAAGGTATACAGGCCGAATATTCCAAGGCCTATGCTCCCGGCCCATTGCAGCCAAATCTGGTTGGTTTCTATGAAAGCGGTTACAACGCCAAGCCCAAGGCAACTAACGATTGCATAAATAACATCCGAAAGCATTGCTCCTATTCCTGTAAAAAATCCATACCACCGGCCTTTACTCAAAGTGCGCTGGAGGCAAAGCACGCCTGTCGGCCCCATAGGAGCCGACACTAAAAAGCCTATCATAATACCTTTTACTATCAATTCGAGCATCGCTTATCTCGTTGGAGGCAAAACACTCAAAAGCTCTGCAACAGATGATAATTTCCGGCGGAAGCCATCGGGAAATATAACCACAAATTCATCAGCCCCGATACAATTAACACAAGGATAACCCGGGCCCGGAGGCAATGGATTCCGCCCCGTACGGACCAAAGCTTTATTGACCCAATCAACAACCGGGCTATTTCCTACGGTGCCAACAGGATTAGCGTAGCTATTCAAGGCATTTTGACCGGCTATCGGATCAAACGTAAGTCCGTTCTTATCGAAAAAAGAGGATAGCGTTCCGTTAAGAATTAAATCTTCAGGTACGCCGCAGGCCGGGGGGTAATTGCGACGAAGAACCCAAAAGTAATCTGCGGTTTTGATGGCCTGCTCAAGATCGTGCGTAGATAGCAAAACAGCCTTTTGCTGCTCGCGTGCAAGCTTTCGGAGGAGGATCATCGTTTCGATACGGCTGATAACGTCGAGAAAAGCCGTAGGCTCGTCGAGCAGTATAATGGGGCATTGTTGGGCTATGGCTTTAGCAATCATAATCTTTTGCTTTTCGCCATCGCTCATCGCGGCAAGCTGTCGTTTTGCGGCCGAAGCCATCCCTACCGCTTCAAGAGACTGTTCGATTATTTCGCGATCATTTTGCTTGAGAGCGCCAAAAAATCCGGTGTGCGGATGCCGGCCGAGAGCTACTATATCAAAGGCGGTTAAGTCGGCAACATAGCGTTTTTCGGTTAGAACCACGCCTACCGTTTGCGCAAGGGCGTGAGGAGAGTACTCATGCAAAGGTTTGTTCAGGAGTTTTATTTGGCCTGTGATCGGAGGTTGTAATCCGCAGAGGGTGCGCATAAGAGTTGATTTGCCGGCTCCGTTTAATCCAAGCAGGCAGGTTAGCGAGCCGGGGAAGAGCTGCAAGTCGAGGCGTTCGTGCAGGATATTGCCGGCGTAGCCCGTACTTAGGTTACAAGCGATAAGAACAGGAGCGTCAACCTTCATTAAAGTAATGGATATGCTTTTTGCTTGCGATTACATATATAATAATCGGAGCCCCGATAAGCGGGGTTACCGCATTGAGCGGCAAAACCGTTCCGCTGCCCGGAACAACCATCAGCATATTGCAAAGCAAAGCCACACAGGCCCCAGCCAGCAAAGTAACGGGCAATAACCTCCGATGGTCGGACGACCTTAGCGCAAGGCGGGCAACATGAGGCACGGCCAAGCCTATAAACGATACGGGCCCGCAAAAAGCCGTTGTAACAGCGGCCAGAAAGCCCGTGCATAGCAAAATTAACATCCGCACCCTTGGCACTCTAACTCCAAGATTGGCGGCATAAGTTTCTCCCAAAAGCAAAGCGTTAAGCGGCTTGATAAGCAAAACCGAAAATACAAGACCGGCAATTGCACATGCGGCAAATAAAGGCAACTGCCCAAGCGATACCGACGAGAAATTGCCCATCCCCCACATCACATACGAATGTACCCTGTCGGCCGTAGCGTAATAATTCAAAACCGAAATTGCCGACGAGGCCAAATAGCCTATCATTATTCCGATGATTAGCAACATAACGCTATTGCGCACCTTCGACGAAAAATAAAGAATAAGAGCCATAACCGCCGTAGCCCCTGCAAAAGCCGCCGGAATAACGGTCATATATCTCCCAAGAAAATATTGCCCCGAATTGCCTGTTAATAAAATCACGGCTGCCACCCCTAAATTAGCCCCGTCGCTAATTCCAAGAATAGAAGGCCCGGCTAAAGGATTACGGAAAAATGTTTGCAACAGCAAGCCGCTCACGGCAAGCGACGATCCTGCAAGTGCGGCAGTCGCCGCCTGAGGTAAACGCGACTGAATAACTATACTTTGCCAGGCAATACGCTCAATCTCCTTGCCGGACAAAATCTTCACAACGCTGTCGAACGGAATATACACCGCGCCGTAAACCAAGCTTGAGGCAAAAAGAAGAAGAAGCGCGAGGCCAAGTATGGTGCAAAGGCCTGCTCTCAATTAAATGGATGTGATTCGGAGAACGTTTAACAGGTCGCGATTAATAGGCTTCTCGTTGCGGATAGCTTTTGAGAAAGGAACATAAACAATCTGCTCGTTTTGTATGCCTATCATCACATTCCGCTGATCCTCCATCAAGGCGTCGATAGCCGCTGACCCCATACGGGTTGCCATTATGCGATCCTGAGCCGAAGGGGACCCTCCGCGCTGAAGGTGGCCGAGGATGGTTACGCGAACGTCGAAATTAGGATATTCTTTCTTTACCCTTTCGGCCACTCCCATCGCTCCGCCGGTTACTTCGCTTTCGGCTACAAGTACGATACTGCTGTTTTTCGATTTACGCAATCCCTGCTCTATCATTTCCGAAAGCTGATCTTTCTCCATCGAGAGTTCGGGAATAATTGCAGCCTCAGCGCCCGACGCAAGCGCGCCGTTAAGGGCCAGGAAACCTGCATCGCGCCCCATGACTTCAATAAAAAACAAACGCTCGTGCGAGGAGGCCGTGTCCCTAATCTTGTCAACGCACTCCATTATGGTGTTAAGCGCGGTATCATATCCGATGGTAACATCGGTGCCGAACAAATCGTTGTCGATAGTTCCCGGAAGACCAACAACGGGCACGTTAAACTCCTGCGCGAAAATGCGGGCGCCGCTCAAGGTACCGTCGCCGCCTATGGTTACAAGCGCGTCGATACCTTCTTTCAGTAAATTCTCGTAAGCCTGCATGCGACCTTCGGGAGTTTTAAATTCCATGCAGCGAGCGGTCTTAAGGATTGTTCCGCCGCGCTGAATAATGTTGCTAACGTTCTGCGTTTTGAACTCGACTATCTCTCCGGATATTAAACCCTTGTAGCCGCGATAAATTCCCTTTACTCTCATTCCGTTATAGATGGCCGATCGAGTCACCGCTCTGATGGCGGCGTTCATTCCGGGGGCATCGCCGCCCGAGGTTAAAATTCCTATACATTTAATAGCTGACATAATACCTTTTTTTTGTTTTTTTCCTCGCAAAGATAAGCATTGGGAGATTAGAATCCAGCGCCGGGCGTTTTCGTTGCAGCTTTCTACAATGAATAGAAGGTTTAAAGTTGATTTTCCGAAGGAACAGGCGCCAGCCTTTAGCCTTAATCTGCCGCCCCGTTCTCAATAACAAAAGAGCCGCCGAACTCAATAACAGTCCGGCGGCCCAATTATTAGCTCTGTTAAAGCAATCGCTATTTCACAACAGCCTTAACCACCCTCTTGCCGGCCGCAACAATAACCGATCCGCGGGCGCTAAGACTAACATACAGCTCTCCGCCGGCAGCTTTACCCTTATATAAAAGCTGCCCCGAAACATCGTATATGCTCAACTCCTCGCCGGAGGTAAGGCCGGTAATTTGCAAGCCCCCGTTAAGCGGAAGTACAACGAGCGCAACGTTATCGGCAGCCTCCGCGCCCATCTGCGGCGTAACCGTTACGATAATCGAGGCCGATACGCCGCTGCCGTCGTTGGCCGTAGCCGTGATGGAGGCCGTTCCGATAGCAACGCAGGTTACGAGACCGCTGGAGCTTACCGTGGCGACGGCGTTGAGGCTCGACGTCCATGTTACGGTGGCGTCGGTGGCGTTGTCGGGGGTTATTGTCGCTGAAAGTTGAGCCGTAGAGCCGGCCGCGCCGGTTAGCGATCCGGGAGCGATGGCGATGGCCGTTACGGGCGTTACTATCGGATCGGGATCAACAGGGATGTAGGGCTCGGTTACGGTTACCGGTATCGAGGCCGATTTGCCGCTTCCGTCGTTGGCCGTGGCGGTAACCGTAGCCGTTCCCACGCCGGCGTAGGTTACGAGACCGTTGGCGTCTACCGTGGCGACCGAGTTGTCGCTCGACGTCCATGTTACCGTTTTATCGGCGGCCGACGCCGGGGTTACCTCAACCGAGAGCTGGGCGGAGCCGCCTACCTCGCCCGACAGGGAGCCTGGGGTAATGGCGATATTCGATACGGCTACCGAGCGGGTTACTGAGATTGTTACTTTTAACTCGCTTAAGTCGGTGATTGGGGATTCGTCGTCAGTATCAAGGTTCTTTAGCGTAAGGTTGAAATCCGAAAGGATTATTTCGTAATCGCCATTCGCTGCCGCATCCGATAATGTGAAGCCGATGTCAAGTATCCTGGTAATTTGGGTTGCGCTTCTAAGGCTTGGCGTTATTATCTCGTCGGGATCGGCAGTTACGCCGTCGGCGATGGTAAGCAGCCAGGCGTTGGCTTCGGGAGCTTCTTCAACGGTAATGATATAAGGAGGAGAAAGGGCCTCTACAAGCTTGGTGCGGCTCTCGTCGAGGCTGATTCCTTCGGGGAACAGCGCTTTAAAGGAGCCCAGTATCGTAGAGTTCGACGGGATGGTTAGCGACAGGGCTATGCCGCCCCCGGCGTCTGTAACTTCGGGTTCGGCCGTAAGCGTTTCAAGCTCCTCTATCGTAAAGTCTTTCCATATATCGGCCGATGAATACGCCGAGGCGGTTCCGGGAGGAACATGCAGCGTTGCGTCGGCATGGATGCCGGTAAATGAGCCTTCCCCGGGTATAACGGGGGTTTGCCAGCGCACCGTTACGTCTTTAAGGGAGCTGCAAGCGCTAAACGCCGCCGCCCCTATACTGTTAACGGCGGCGGGAATGGTCACGGCCGACAAAGCCGAGCAATTCAGAAACGCCTGCCGATCAATACTCGTCACACTTTCAGGAATATTTATTGCAGCTAAGGAGGTACAGCGGTAAAACGAGTATTCCCCGATAGCCGTTACTCCCTCCGGGATCGTTACAGAAGTCAGAGAGGAGCAGTTTGCGAACAGGTTGGGCGGAATAGAAGTTACGCCCACGGGCAGCGTAACCGAAGTTAAACCGCTACCTGCAAAAGCGTATGCCCCCAGAGTCGTAACATTCTTCAAGTCGATTGAAGCGAGAGACGTGGCGTTATAAAATGCGCTGTATTCTATTTCGGTAAGGCTCTCCGAGCATACTACCGAGGTAAGATAAGCGTCAATACATGAAAACGCGCTATGCCCGATAACGCTTACTCCTTCGGGAACCGTAAAGCTTGCCATGTTCTTCCCCACCGGATACATTACCAGCTTGCTCCAGTCGCGGGTGTAAAGAACACCCATATATGAATCGTACGCCGTATTGCTATCATCAACCGTAATGGTTTGCAACCGGCTGCAATAGGCTGCAATTCCCTCTCCGATACTTGTAACGCCGGCCGGTATGTTCAGCGAGTTCAGCGACAGATTGTAGGCAAAGGCGTAATTGCCGATGGTCGTCAAGCTTGAAGGCAGGGTTATGGCGCCTATACTGCTGCACATGTAAAACGCCTGGTCGCCAATAGACTCCAGCCCCTCGTTAAGGGTTACCTGGTAAAGCGCTCTACATTCGCTGAAAGCGCCGTTCCCGATGCTTTTAACGCTTGCCGCGATATGCACCCTCTCTATATACTCATTATGCTCAAAAGCCTCATTGGCGATACGCTCAACGTTCGACACGCTAAAAACGTCGTCGGTTTTCTTTGCAGGATAGAGAAGCAAGGTTTTGCTGACAGTGTTGCAGAGTACGCCGTTATGCGCCGTATAAACAGTATTCCCCGCTTCCACAGTAACGGTCTCCAGGTTGACGCACTGGCTAAAAACCGATTCCTCCAGCAAGGTTAACGTTGCCGGAAGCGTAATCGCGGTTAAGCCCCGGCAGCTGTTAAAGGCAGACGATTTTATCGTTTCCACCTTGTCGAGGTTAATTGAATTTAATTTCTCGGCATACGAGAAAACGCCCCTCTCGATAACGGTTACGCTCTCGGCAACGGTGGCGGTAAGGAGCTCCCCACAATCAGCAAAAGCATAGTCCCCGATACTCGTCACCCCCTCGCCGATAACAACCGATTTGATTTCCGATCTGAGATTATTCCACGGGCATTCTGCCCTGGCAAACATAGACGGCATGGCCTCGGGGCCGCCCGTCGCGCTTACAGTCAACACGCCGTCGGCGTCCAAAACCCATTCGAGCGAAGTGTTTTCAATTGTTCCTCCGCCAAGGTCGGATTGCCCCCACCCCGTTGCAGCGCCGAGGAAAAGAGCGCATACAGTAAAAAAAGTAATCGTTGATTTCATTGAAAAATTATTTTTAAAGAATTATACAATAAGAAAATTAGCCGTTAATACATATAAGACAAGCAGCGCGTTCAGCTGCTTTGAAAAGCGATTTGAAGGTTAAAACAGCCCCTGCGCGCCCTGCGCTTTACATTTTTAACATTAAAACGGGGCGCCATGGGTCTCCCCCAGGTTTTTTGAACGTTCAAACAGGTTGAATGAAGCCTCCGGCAACCCGTTTGAACGTTCAAACGGCCTCTCGCAACCCTTTTTCGACCTGTTTGAAGGTTCAAACGGGCTTTTACAGGGCTCATCGAGGCCGTTTGAAGGTTAAAACCGGCTTTCGGAGGGCTCTTGGGAGCCGTTTTAATGTTAAAAATGTAAATTGAGAGGCTCGTTGAGCCCGTTTGAACGTTCAAACAGGTTGAACGAGGTCTCATTGAGGTTTTTTGAACGTTCAAAAGATCCGGTTGAGAGTTTGCCGGCGTTTTTTGAACGTTCAAAATATCCGTCTGGAAGCTGTACGGATCGTTTTGAAGGTTAAAACCGCTTTGCGCAGGTACGGGCGAACCGGTTTGAAGGTTAAAACCGGCTCGCGGGGGTCGGTCGGGCCGCAGCGATTTGCAGCGGCGCAAAAAAATACGCTTCGCGGCCTGGCCGGAGCGTTTATCTGAAGTGAAATAAGGCGGATTGGAGAGGGAATAATTAACGTTTATCCCGCATAGTGGATATGTTGAGGGGGGGTAGCGCCCAAGCGTCCCGCCGGGATGGGGGAGAGGGCTGATTTATCGCGGTATTGTTGCTTTAAGGATAACATCTTATTCGTTTAAATATTTATCGGATGCAAATATAAGGGAATATTTGCGAGTGCAAGTTTTTTGTGCACAACATTGCGTTTTTTTTGAGCGAGGATACAGTTAATGCAGGTAATCAAGCCGCGGCTTATTTTACGCCGACAGTTATCATCTATTGTAACAAGGCGGTTTTTAGCCCCCGCTTTTTGCGTTTAAAATAAAAGGCATACCTTTGACGCTATTCAATGAAAAAATTATAAAGAATGAAGATGGAACACACCCAATATAATTTTGACGAACCAACCGACAGGCGCGGTACCGACTCGCTTAAGGTCGACTTAATGGAGGCTCGCTTCGGAAAGGCGGGCCTCATACCGTTATGGGTGGCCGATATGGAGTTCCGCTCCCCTCCGTTTATTGTAGAAGCGCTTCGCCGGCGCTGCGACCATTCGATATTCGGTTACACTTTTGCTTCCGACGCCTATTACGAAAGCATAACAGGGTGGCTTGAGCGCCGCTACTCGCTCAGGGTAGATAAAGAATGGTTAAGTTATATTCCCGGCATTGTAAAAGGCATAGCTTTCGTTATAGATTGCTTTACCCGGCCGGGCGACAAGGTGATAATACAGCCTCCGGTATATACTCCGTTCCGCAGTATACCCGAAATGCAAGGCCGGGTTATTGTCGAGAACCCGCTTCGCCTCGACAACGGCCGGTATGAGATGGATTTCAACCATCTTGAAAGCATTATCGACAGCGCCTGCAAAGTATTTATCCTTTGCAGCCCCCACAATCCGGGCGGCATGGTGTGGAGCCGCTCAACCTTGTCGAAACTGGCCGAAATATGCTCCCGCCGCGGCGTGCTTATAATATCCGACGAGATACACGCCGAAATGGCATGGCCGGGCGCCTCGCACACGCCCTTCCTCTGCGCGTCGGCCGAGGCGGCCTCCTGCTCGATAACCTTCATGTCGCCCAGCAAGACGTTTAACATTGCGGGGATAGTAAGCTCGTACGCCATTGCGCCCGACGACGCCCTCCGCTCGCGCTTCTTTTCATGGCTCAAGGCCCGCGAGCTCGACCAGGGCAACTTATTTGCCTACGAAGCCACCAAGGCGGCCTACGCCGAAGGCGAAGACTGGCTGCGCCAGATGTGCGATTATGTTACAGGCAACGTAAACTACATCGACAAGTATTGCAGGGAGGAGATTAAGCCGATAAAGGTATACATGCCCCAGGCATCCTTCCTGGTATGGCTTGATTGCCGCGGCCTCGGCCTCGGCCAGAAAGACCTTGTAAGCCTCTTCCGCGACCGCGCAGGCCTTGCGCTTAACGACGGCGCCATGTTCGGAACCGGCGGCGAAGGCTTTATGCGCCTCAATGCAGGATGCCGGCGCCAAATAATAGCGCAGGCCATGGAGCAATTGAAAGAAGCGGTTAAAGGGCTTTGAAAATAAAGGCAAGCACATATCCATCCATATAAATATTAATTCATAAAACTCGAACTTAATGAGAATTACAGCAAATAAATTCGTATCGGTCATATACGACCTTCACGTAGGCGAGGGCCTGGAGCGCGAGCTTATGGAAAGAGCTACGCGCGAAGCCCCCATGAGCTTCATTTCGGGGAGCGACATGCTAATTCCGGCATTTGAAGAGAAGCTTGAAGGGCTGAAAGTGGGCGATAAGTTTAAATTCACGCTCATCCCCGCCCAGGCATACGGCGAATATAATGAAGAGCATTTCATGGAAATCCCCAAATCGGCCTTCGAGGTAGGCGGACAGTTCCGCGCCGACGTTGTACAGGAGGGCAAGATCGTTCCCATGTACGACGATAAAGGCAGCAGGCTAAACGGCTCTGTAATGGAAGTGAGAGAAAACACCGTAATGGTAGACTTCAACCACCCCCTCGCCGGCGAAACCCTCCACTTCAACGGCGAAGTAATCGACGTGCATATCCCCACCCAGACAGAGATCGACGAGCTTGCAGCCGAGGGCAGCGAATTTGGCGACAGCTGCGGCGACGGCTGCGGAGGAGGCTGCGACTGTTGTAACTAAGCGATGCAAAACACTTTTGGCAACATATTTCGGCTCACAACCTTCGGCGAGTCTCACGGCCCCGCCATCGGAGGCGTTATCGACGGATGCCCGCCCGGCATAGCCGTCGACTACGACTTCATACGGCGCGAGCTCGACCGCCGCAAGCCCGGCCAATCGGCAATAACCACCTCCCGTAAAGAAAGCGACGCGGTTACGTTCCTTTCAGGCATATACGAAGACCAAACCACAGGCGCCCCGATAGGCTTTACCATTGCCAACGAAAACACGCGTCCGCAAGATTACGACGACATCCAAAGCGCCTATCGCCCGTCGCACTCCGATTACACCTATCAGATGAAATACGGCATCCGCGACCCTCGCGGAGGAGGCCGGTCGTCGGCCCGCGAAACGGCGGCCCGCTGCGTAGGCGGCAGCATTGCAAAGCTGGGCCTTAAAGCCCGCGACATACACGTATGCGCATACACCTCCCAAATAGGCCATATCCGCCTTGAAGGATCATGGTTCGACCACGAGCTTTGCTTGACCGACGAAAACTCCGTACGCTGCCCCGACGCCGACACAGCCGCCGAGATGGAAGCCCTGATCCGCAAAGTAAAATCGAAAGGCGACAGCATAGGAGGCATAGTAAGCTGCGTAATCTACGGCGTTCCGCCCGGCATCGGCGAACCGATATACGGCAAGCTCCACGCCGCATTGGCCCACGCCATGCTATCAATCAACGCCGCCAAAGGCTTTGAGTACGGCGACGGATTTGACGCCGCCCTCTACAAAGGCTCGGAGCACAACGATGCGTTTTACTCAAGCAACGGTCATATCGGCACAAGCACAAATTATTCGGGAGGAATCCAAGGCGGAATATCAAACGGCGGGGAGATATATTTCCGCGTAGCCTTTAAAGCCGCCCCCACCATATTAATGGATCAGCAAACGGTGGATATTGACGGCAATAGCAAAATATTGAAAGCAAAAGGGCGGCACGACGCCTGCGTGGTTCCGCGGGCGACGCCGGTTGTGGAAGCTATGGCGGCGATGACTGTTTTTGATTATTTGCTGCTTCAGCGGATGCGGTAGTTTATCGCAAATATATATCTTTGCAAATATCAGCTACCAAAATATACCTGTAACATAGGATAGATACCGCTGGCGGCACAAAGATGCAAAGAGAGAGATTAAGGACAATCGGAATATGTGTAGCTTTATACGAAACAATAATATTAAAATTATTTTATGGGAAAGATTATCGCAATAGCAAACCAGAAAGGCGGAGTTGGTAAGACCACCACCGCAATCAATTTAGCTGCATCGTTAGCTGTTCTTGAAAAGAAAGTATTAGTTGTGGATGCCGACCCCCAGGCCAACGCCTCGTCGGGACTAAGCGTTGACATCCGCAATGTTAAACGCTCCATATACGAATGTTTGATTAACAGCGACGACGCCCTTGGCGCCATCGTCTCGACCGAAGTAGAACGCCTTGACATCATCCCGTCGCATATCGACCTGGTAGGCGCCGAAATAGAGATGCTTAACATGGAGAACCGGGAGCAATTACTGAAACAAATACTTACGCCGCTCAAAGCCCGCTACGACTTCATACTGATTGACTGCTCGCCGTCGCTCGGCCTTATCACCGTCAACGCCCTTACGGCCGCCGACTCGGTGATGATACCGGTGCAATGCGAGTACTTTGCCCTTGAAGGGATAAGCAAGCTTTTAAACACGATAAAGATTATAAAGGCCAAGCTCAACCCGAAGCTTGAGATTGAAGGCTTCCTTCTCACGATGTACGATTCGCGGCTGCGTTTGGCAAATCAGATATATGAAGAGGTGAAGCGGCCGTTTCAAGATTTGGTTTTTACCACCGTTATTCAGCGAAACATAAAACTTAGCGAAGCATCGAGTTACGGCAAGCCGGTACTACTTTACGACGCCGAGTCGAAAGGCTCGTTCAATCACATCCAGCTTGCACAAGAGCTAATAGATAAAAACAAGTAAATATGGCAATAGGGAAAAAACCCCCTTTGGGACGAGGGCTAAGCGCATTAATTGAGATAGAGGAGCCTCAAACGAAAGGATCTTCTACAATTCATGAAATAGAGCTTGTCAAAATTCAGCCCAACCCGGACCAGCCCCGTTCTATCTTTGACGAAGAAACTCTGGAGGAACTCGCAGTTTCTATTCGCCATGTCGGCATCATCCAGCCTATCACTTTAAAGGAAGCAGGCCCCGATCAATATGTTATCATCTCAGGAGAACGACGCTATCGCGCCTCGCTTAAAGTTGGGCTTACACGTATACCGGCATACATTAAAACAGCAGCCGATGAAGATATAATGGAGGAAATGGCGCTGATTGAAAACATCCAAAGAGAGGATCTCAACGCCATTGAAATTGCTTTAGCCTACAAAAAACTCATGGACAGCTACGAGCTGACCCAAGAGAAACTGAGCGAACGAGTAGGCAAGAAACGCACAACCATTGCCAACTATCTCCGCCTGTTAAAGCTTCCCGCCGAGATACAAATGGGGCTTAAGAACAAAAAAATCGACATGGGTCACGCCCGCGCTCTCATCCCGATTCCCGACCCCGAAGTTCAACTTGCCTTATACGAACAGATACTTAACGATTCGCTCTCGGTAAGAACAGTAGAAGACATGGTCCGCGCCGTAGTATCCGGCGACGATATTCAAAAAAATGAAGCGGTGCAGGAAACCGCTAAAAAAGCGCATGCGCCCAAACTTCCGGAAGAATACAAGATGCTTAAAGATCATCTTTCGCGAGTATTCAGCGCCAAAGTTCAATTAACTTACAGCGCAGACGGCAAAGGGAAAATCAGCATTCCCTTCTCTTCGGAAGATGACCTGGAGCGCGTGATAGGACTTTTCGACAAGTTGATGAATAAATAATGCAGAATGCAGCCCATAAATAAAACATGCAGTACGATACTTCTAATTTCCGGTCTATTATGCCATTCAATCGCAGGACGTTCTCAGGAAATTATACAGGATACTACCGCATTGGTTGTGGGCGGTTCGGAATTTAATTCTACGCTTGTCAATACAGATTCGGCATTAGTGCGGATAGGAGAACCGGGGGAAAAAACGTTTAAATCTAATTCCACAAAAGCCGTCTTATTGTCATTCGTTCCCGGTTTGGGACAAATCTACAACCGGAAGTATTGGAAGTTGCCCATTGTCTACGGCGGATATATGGGCTTTTTATATGCCGTTACCTGGAATAACAAGAATTACCAGGATTATTGGGGAGCCTATCGAAGCATAATACACGATTCGGAAGAATACAATCGGCTATTGAAAGAATCCGGAGGCGCCGACGTGGACTATACGTTCAACAAAGGATGGACTGATTTTGTTTCGACGACCGACTATAAAACAGCCGTCAGCAATACGTCGTATCACAATTTATTTAAAAGCAGAAAAGATTTTTTCCGTAGAAACAGAGATTTATCCATAATCCTCACTGTCGGCTGGTTTGCCCTGTGCATGGTGGATGCTTATGTGGATGCCGAGCTATTTGATTTTGATATTTCACCCTCCCTGTCGATGCGTGTTGAACCCATGGTTATACCTGCAACACAAGGCGGCTCAAGGAGTGTAGGAGTAAATTGCAGTATAACATTCTAACTATATTTTCGCATGATAACACGTTATTTTCTTTTCATAATTACACTTTGTTTGTCGTTCCCTTTTTATGCCCAGGACAACATATCCGAAAAAGAATTGTATGAGATTTCAAAAAGAGATTCTTTCCCTGATGAAATAGGGTTAATTCCCGAAAGCTTAGACGCGGATGTAGACAGCTTGCTTCACACATGGCATGCGCAATACTTTACCAAATCGGAAAATCACTGTCATGATGATGATGCTAATGTTTATTTCAGCGAAGAAGTTATACGCGACCGTTTAAACAGGCTACCCCATATCATCCCGATGAGCTATAACAATCTGGTACGGAAAAGTATTGATTTTTATATGAACAAGAGACGTAATTTAATTCGGTATATGCTAGGTATGGCCGATTACTATTTTCCGCTCATCGAACCCGTACTTGAAGAACACGGATTACCGCTTGAGTTTAAATACTTAGCCGTAGTTGAAAGCGCCCTCAATCCAGTAGCCGTTTCAAGAGTAGGAGCATGCGGCCTATGGCAATTCATGCTGCCCACTGGTAAAAGCTACGGATTGGATATCAACAGTCTGATCGACGAACGTCGTGATCCTATCAGATCCACTCATGCAGCAAGCTCTTACTTTAAAGACATGTACAACCTCTTTAACGGCGATTGGAATCTTGTTATAGCCTCCTACAACTGCGGCCCAGGCAATGTAAGCAAAGCCATTAGACGAGCCGGCGGTGAAACCGATTTCTGGAAGATTTATCCATATTTGCCGAGAGAGACTCGCTCTTATGTTCCTCTATTCATTGCAGCTTGCTATGTTATGAATTACTACTGCGAACATAATCTTTGCCCTATGCAAACCGCCCTGCCTTTGGCTACTGATACCGTAATGCTGGCTAAGGCTGTGTCGTTTCAAACAATTGCAGGGTTGATTGATATTGATGTTGATTTGCTCAGAACCCTTAATCCTCAATACAGACGCGACATTGTTCCGGGCAATATAAAACCCCTCCCGTTAAAGCTTCCGGCATCATATGCTTATGCTTTTATAGATAAAACCGACGACATCTATAATTCCTCCATTGATGAACTTCTACTCGCCACAGCTCCGAAGCAACAACAAATTATTCATACCGTACAGAAAGGAGAAAACATAGTAACCATTGCCGACAAATACGGCATTACCGCAAGAGATATCAGAAGATTAAACGGGCTAAGTTCAAACAAAGTGGCCGCAGGAAAGCAACTCCGACTTAAAGTAAATAACGGCGGAATAGCCTTTGCTTCAACTAAAACAACCACTGCCGCCCCATCCTCTGCAAGCACAACGAAGCAGCAAACCTCAATAGCCGCATCCTCGAAAACTCAAGGAGCTCCTATAACCACTCCGAAATTGCCCACAACCAATGAGACCATGGGAGGAACCGCTATAACAACATACATAGTAAAATCCGGAGACTCCCTATATTCCATCTCCAGAAATGCCGGGACTACCGTTGCTATTTTACAGAAGGCAAACAACCTAACGGGAACAAACATTCGTCCGGGTCAGAAATTAATCATACCTAAAGGATAAACCGCCATGGACGAAATACAGGTAACAAGAACTCCGGAAGAAGAAGAAAGGATGATTAAAGAAGAATTTGACAGCCTTCTAAATGAATACAAGAACTCTAATCATCGCGGCAAAACCGAAATAATTACAACTGCTTTTAATTTCGCCAAAGAAGCCCACGCGGGAGTAAAAAGGCAAAACGGCGATCCTTACATAATGCACCCCTTGGCTGTTGCCCGTATCGCATGCCACGAAATGGGTTTAGGATCTACCTCAATTTGCGCTGCCTTGCTGCACGATGTAGTTGAAGATACCGACTATGGTGAAGAAGACATTCGCAACATGTTCGGCGACAAAATTGCACAGATTGTTATGGGGTTAACCAAAATAATTCCAAACGTGGGAAACGCCTCCCCCCAAGCTGAAAATTTCAGAAAACTACTCCTTACAGGTAGCGAGGACATACGAGTTTTACTGATAAAAATTGCCGATCGCTTGCATAATATGCGCACTTTAGAGCATATGAGGCCCGACCAGCAATTCAGAAATACAGGAGAAACTCTCGCAAATTATGTTCCCTTGGCTCACAGACTTGGTTTTTTTGAAATCAAAAGCCAGCTTGAGGATCTTTGTTTCAAATATGAACAACCTGAGGCCTATAAGACAATCCAGGAACAACTGGCAGCTAAGGAAACTTCCCATATACAGTTGTTTGAAGCGTTTGCTGCACCGATAAGAGAAGAACTCGACAAGCTGGCAGGAGTAGAATTCCAGTCGTATACAATGGTACTCCGTATAAAATCAGCCTATTCCATCTGGAAAAAAATGCAAACTAAAAAAATTGGTTTCAATGATGTTTACGACAAATACGCCGGCCGTATAGTTTTTGATCCGTGGCCTAATATATCGGCAACGGATGAAAAGCATTTATGCTGGAAAATATATACTACTGTAACCGACCAACATAGACTTAATCCAGACAGAATCCGCGACTGGGTAAGCAATCCGAAATCCAATGGCTACCAATCATTGCATGTAACCGTTATGATGGAAGGCCCAGGCAAATGGTTTGAAGTACAAATCAGAAGCAAGCGTATGCATGAAATTGCAGAAAAAGGCGTGGCTGCTCATTGGAGGTACAAAGCATCCGATGTTAAAGAAAATAAGGAGATTGAGAAAGGGATACTAGCCATTGCAAATATACTTGAAAAGTCCGGCTCTGATCCCAACGCATTAGATTTACTCGATACGATTAAACTCAACCTTGCCGAACCCGACATCTTGGTTTTTACTCCAAAGGGCGATATCATAAATCTCCCACAAGGAGCAACCGTTCTCGACTTTGCCTACAGCCTTCATTCCAATATCGGCAATAAGTGCATAGGCGCTAAAGTGAACAAAGCGCTGGCGCCGCTTAGCTATAAATTAGCAAGCGCAGATCAGGTAGATATCCTGACATCACAATCACAGGAAGCCCAAGAGGAATGGTTCAATTATGCAATTACCTTAAACGCTAAGACTAAAATCCAAGCAAGTATTGAACGCAGATGGAAAGAAGATGCCAGAATAGGCGAAGAAATGGTGCTGAAAGCATTTCAAAAAGCTAACCTTGAAACTGACTCCTCTAAAATCGACAAATTAGCCAACTATTGTAATTACCGGCAACGCAAAGATTTTTACCATGCACTTGGAACAGGAAAAACAACTCTTCCTGAGAAAATAAAGAAAATCGTAAAAAGCAAACGCTCTAAAACAAATCCATCCGATTCTTCCTTGCCGAATCAACCTAAGAAAATCGACAAATCAAAAATATTCATCCTGAAAGAAGATGATCTTAATACAGGTTATAAACCCGCAACTTGCTGCAAACCTATCCCCGGCGATGATGCTTTTGGATTTATTGATGATGACGGGAAAACCGTTATTGTGCACAAACACGCTTGTCTCTGTTCGCCGCGGCTGAAAAGCAACTCAGCCAACCGTGTCCTCGCAATTAAATGGAAAAACCACAAAGTTGCTTTATTTGAAGTAACAATAACGCTAAAAGGAATTGATTCATCAGGCGTTTTGCACGAAATGACTAAAATAATATCCGACGAGTTTAACGTGAATATCCAAGAACTGTTCGTTAAAGCGGAAGACGGAGTATTCAACGGTAGAATAAAACTCAAGGTACATGATACAAACGATATCAACAAGCTCGTAAAGAGGCTATCCAAAATAAACAATATAAAAGCGGTATCCCGCACCGACGACTAATACCTCCGGATGAGAATAGGCTCAATTGATTTCGGCAGCCACCCCGTTTTCCTCGCCCCCATGGAAGACGTTACCGACATCTCTTTTCGCCTTATGTGCAAGCGCCTTGGCGCAGATATGGTTTATACCGAATTCATCTCGTCTGACGCGCTTATACGGCATGTAAGCAAGACAAAACTAAAGCTGGAAATTGCCGACGACGAACGCCCCGTAGCAATTCAGATATACGGCAGAGACGTTGCCGCCATGAAAGAAGCCGCACAAATATGCGAAGAAGCCAAGCCCGACATTATCGACCTTAATTTCGGATGTCCCGTAAAAAAAATAGCCGGCAAAGGCGCCGGATCAGGCCTTCTACGAAACATTCCCCTCATGCTCGAAATAACAAGAGCAGTTGCCGATGCGGTCAAAACGCCTGTAACGGTCAAAACCCGTCTGGGTTGGGATACTGAGAACCAAATAATAGTTGATCTGGCCGAAATGCTGCAAGACTGCGGCATCGCCGCCCTTTGCATCCACGGACGCACGCGCAGCCAAATGTACGCCGGAAACGCCGACTGGACGCTTATCCGAAAGGTCAAAGAAAATCCTCGCATGAAAATTCCCATCATAGGCAACGGCGATATCGTTTCAGCCGAAATATGTATGGAACGATTCGAATCATGCGGCGTCGACGCTGTAATGATCGGCCGAGGAAGCATTGGCAGACCATGGATATTCCGCGAAGTCAAACACGCGCTTACAACCGGCCAACAACTACCAAAAGAGCCGTTTTCATGGTATCTAAATCTCTTAAAAGAACAAGTTATACAAAGCGTTGAGAAATTAGACGAGCGGCGTGGAATCCTGCACAGCCGCCGGCATATTGCAGCAACTCCGCTGTTTAAAAACATTCCCAACTTTCGCCAAACCCGTATCGACATGCTGCGCGCAGATACCGTTGCCGGATTATTCGCAATAATGGACAAGGTTGCTCCGGAGTACTTCACAAATGATACCGATACTGAAAAGCCGGAGCTACCGTAGAACATGAATACAAAAAAGAATCTTACTATATGGAAAATCCAGACAGGGAAAAGATCGAGCAGATAATCAAACTGCGAAAGCAAGCCCACAGTTTTTACCTGCAAAAATCAAAGGTCTATCAAGCTTTTGTGAATATGGAAGCAGCCGCTTTTAAAGACAGTGCATTAAGCAAATTGCAGAAAGAATTAATCGCTATCGGCATTTCAATCGTAATAAATTGCGAATCCTGCATGGAATGGCACGTCAAGCAGGCGCTCGACAGTGGAGCAACGGAAGCTGAAATTATCGAAGCCATCGAAGTAGGTATCGAAATGGGAGGCGGCCCGGCCACAGTTTCCGCCCGCTTTGCAATGAATGTGCTTGCCTGTTATCAAGCGGCAAAATGACCCGGAAAGCCGAAGATAAATACAAACCGGATGTACGGATGCCCTTCGCTATATTGACGGGCAACGTGATTCCCGAATCGGATAATCGGCATACTGAGGCGTGCGTCCTCAATATACGCCATAAATTTCGTTTAAACCCGACGAACTGATCTCTCCAAAAATCAACATCTTTCATGATTTGATTGCCCACATTATCGGTAATGCGCACCCCGGCATTGTATGATATGTATGTCTTTCGCATTCCTTTACCCAAGCAAATTCCACAGCCCCAAAGCCCATATCTTGCTGTAAAACTGCCGTTTATTTAGATAGATACAAAACCGTTGCCGTGAAAAACGTCGTTTTGGCAACTACGAAAACTGTTTTGGTAGCTACCGGAACGTTTTTCGTAGCTACCGGAACAGTTGCCGTAGCTACCGGAACGTTTTTCGTAGCTACCAAAACAGTTGCCGTAGCTACCGGAACGTTTTTCGTAGCTACCAAAACAGTTGCCGTAGCTACCAGAACATTTTTCGTAGCTACCAAAACAGTTGCCGTAGCTACCAAAACAGTTTTCGTAGCTACCAAAAACGTTTTCTCAACTACTTAAATCGCATGTATTTTAGACCGGATAATTGGGCCGGGTTACAACATTAGATTCTTCAGGTTGTTCTTCCAAAATCGGAAGTGGAAGCCGAGGTGCATCATTAAGATCTTAAAAGCTAATCTCACAATAATCTTGCAACCGGCGTTTGTACGCAACAATATAATTGCCAAAGTAAACGGTTCAAGTAAAAACAATGCAATCGAACAAAGAATTATAAGTTTTGTAACTGAAACAGGAACAGTTTTTATCGACACTTTCATGATAAGTTGATTTTTTTTATTATTAGCAGGAAACAGTTTAACGCCTAATTTTATGAGTGATTCGGACTTGCCAAGGGTTTGGAAAGATAAAAAAATAGCCCTTCCCGTTTTTTTGGAAGAGCATGACATCAAGTTTAAGAAAAGAAGGAGAGGTTTGATCTATACAATCAACCCGTAATTTACATGAGGGGGGGTAATTTGTAAAGGTTCCCTGCCGTTAATCCGGCAGTGAGTTGAGAGGGATAATATATTTGATACGTATGCGTTCATTCACTCTATTATTTCACTTGGGCAAAGATATGTAATATATCAGGAATTGAAAAAATCTAATTGAATTGTGCTGAAATTTGATTTGCTCCCAAAAGGTATTACTTTTGCCTCTATAACAATGCACAACTACTTAATTAATTTATGTTGAATATAAAAAACCTGCACGTTTCCATCAACGGAAAAAAAATACTTAAAGGAGTTGATCTTTCCGTAAGCAAAGGAAAAGTTCACGCAGTTATGGGCCCAAACGGATCGGGCAAAAGTACTCTAAGCAACGTATTAGTCGGGCATCCGGGATACGAAGTAACAAAAGGAAGCATCGTTTTCAACGGTAAAAACCTCATGGATCTTTCACCTGAAGATCGCAGCCGGGAAGGCTTGTTCCTTAGTTTTCAATATCCGGTTGAAATACCCGGAGTAAGCATGGTAAGCTTTATGAGAGCCGCCATAAATGAACATCGCAAATACAGAGGACTGGAGCCCATATCGGCAACCGGATTCCTCAAGCTCATGCGCGAAAAGCAAGCTTTCGTTGAATTGGACAGTAAGTTAACCGGACGGAGCGTTAACGAAGGATTTTCCGGCGGTGAAAAGAAGCGTAACGAAATATTCCAGATGGCAATGCTTGAGCCATCTCTCGCCATTCTCGATGAAACCGATAGCGGACTCGACATTGACGCTCTGCGCATTGTTGCCGCAGGTGTTAACAAATTACGAACCGCTGATAACTCAATGATCGTTATCACACACTACCAGCGGCTACTCCACTATCTAAAGCCCGACGTAGTACACGTTTTGTATAATGGAAGGATAATAAAAACGGCAGGCCCCGAACTTGCTCTTGAACTTGAGGCCAAAGGCTACGACTGGATTAAGGAAGAAACAGGAGAATAGAGCAAAGCATGAAAACCGAGCAAGAATATATCGACCTTTTCACCCACAACGAAAGCCTTATAGCCCAACATTCCTCCACGCTGATGAATACGCATCGCCCGGAGGCATTTGCCTCCTTCAAACGCTTGGGCTTCCCTCCGGCGAGAAGCGAAGATTATAGCTGTACCGACGTTGTAAAGGCATTTTCACCCAACTTTGGCCTAAACATTAATCAAATCAACATACCCGTAAATCCCTACAATGTATTCCGCTGCAATGTTCCGCATTTAAGCTCCGCGCTATATTTCACCATAAACGATTCCTTTTACAGCCAGCAGCAGCCGGAGGAAGAACTACCTCCAGGCGTTTTCATCGGAAGTCTGCGAGAGTTTACAGATAAACATCCGGACATTGCAAAGCGATATTACGGACAAAACGCGCTATCCGGTCACAACGGTATTATCGCCCTGAACTCAATGTTCGCTCAAGACGGATTTGCCGTTTATATTCCCAAAGGAACGGTTGTAGATCTTCCCATACAG
Source organism: Tannerellaceae bacterium (assembly GCA_031280645.1). The sequence goes on from JAITGL010000052.1 coordinate 45,328, forward strand.
CTTATTCACATCAACAGGAGCGATGTTGATACAATGTCGAACCGTCGCACTCTTGTTATAATGGAAGAGCGATCGGAAGTCAAGCTATTGGTATGTACGCATAGCGTAGACCCGGTGCGCTTCCTTTCAAACGAAGTTGTCGAGATTTTTGCCGGCGAAGGCGCGCATCTTGACTATTACGACCTTGAAGAATCATCAGAAAATACAACCCGCTTCACTTCGCTTTATGCCACACAGGAAGCCTCCAGCAACGTTTCTATGAACAGCATAACATTGAACAACGGCTTGTCGCGAAACAATTATCATGTAAGCCTGAACGGTGAATACGCCGAATCAAATCTTGGCGGACTATCTATTCTCGACGGACGGCAACAGGTAGACACTTTTGCCCGCGTAACTCATGCCGCTCCTCGCTGCAACAGCAACGAGCTTTTCAAAAATGTACTGAACGGACGCTCAACAGCCGTTTTCCAAGGCAAAGTACTCGTAAAGGAAGGCGCATTCAAAACGTCGGCATCGCAGGTAAATCGAAATCTTTGCTCAACGCGCGAAGCTCGTGTTTACGGCAAGCCGCAACTTGAAATCTACGCCGACGATGTAAAATGCTCTCATGGCATGACCACCGGCCAATTAGATGAAAACGTGTTATTCTATCTCCAAAGCCGAGGCATTCCCCGAAGCGAAGCACGCACATTGTTAAGCATCGCCTTCACCGCCGATGTTTTAGATAATATCCGCATCGACGGACTCAAAGATCGTCTATATACTTTGATCCAAAAGCGTTTTCGCGGCGAACTCGTTCATTGCGCCGGATGCGGCGCGAACTAAGATTCCTGCATGAATTATTACGTACATACTTTCCAAAACGGTCTCCGCGCCATTCATCTGCCGTTAGATTCGCCCGTATCTTACTGCGGATTCGGAATAAAAGCCGGAGCGCGTAATGAAAATGCAGATGAGTTTGGCTTAGCGCACTTTGTTGAGCATATGCTTTTTAAAGGAACTCAGAAAAGAAAAGCCTGGCATATTCTTAATCGAATGGAAAACGTAGGGGGCGAGCTTAACGCTTTTACATCAAAGGAAGAAACCTTCGTTTATTCCGTATTCCCGGCAGAATATTTCCAGCGCGCACTAGAGTTACTTATCGACATTGTTTTCAATTCAAAGTTTCCTCAAAATGAAATAGAGAAAGAAACAGAGGTCATCCTCGACGAAATTAATTCATACAAGGATAGCCCATCCGAACTTATTTTTGATGAATTTGAAAACATCCTCTTCCGCAATCACGCCCTCGGTCATAACATACTCGGCGATGAAAGCTCGCTTACACGCTTCAATACCGAATTAGCCGCATCTTTCACCCGCTGCTGGTATCTTCCGGGCAATATGATTTTCTTCTCAATGGGGAATATACCATTTAGCCGCATAATACGAATGTTAGACAATGTTCCTGACAGAACGGACGTGTCGGCGCCGCTTTTCCAAAAGCTTCCACCGGAAAGATTCGCCGGAGGATACGAGCGAATTAATCGCAATACCCATCAAGCTCATGTAATAATCGGCGGACGTTCGTACGGCATGTTTGAGAGCAGCCAAAAACGCGCGCCTCTCCTCCTGTTAAACAATCTGCTTGGCGGGCCGGGAATGAACAGCCGTCTAAACCTTAGCCTAAGAGAAAAAAACGGCTTGGCATATACCGTAGAATCCAGCGTCGCAACTTATACCGACACCGGCATGGCTTCAATCTATTTCGGCACACACGCAAAATCCGTTGAACGAGCCGTTGGTTTAGTCAGGAAAGAATTGGAAGTATTACGTTCCGGCAAATTAACGGCCCTGCAATTATCTGCCATAAAAAAACAGTTTACAGGACAAATGCTCGTTGGAATGGAAAATCGAGAAAGCCTTTTCCTCCATGCAGGCAAACATTTCCTCCATCACAACCGATATTACACCCTTGCCGAAAGGATCAGCGGTATAGAAAAAGTAACCGGAGAAGAAATCCTTGCCGCAGCAAACGAGATTTTCTCCCCCGGTGATCTTTTTACGCTGGTGTACGAATAATCAAATATAATCGCAAACAGCTTTGAAATATCCTATTGACTCGGCTATCCCGATGAAAGGATCTTTCATGTCCTTTTCATATTCCAGACTACACGACCCGGTATAATTAACCTGCCTCAAAGCCTTCACAAAGGAAGGGAAGTCGATCAAACCGCGCCCAAACTCAATAGATCGCCCGGCTTTAGTCGAATCGGTCACATCCTTAATATGAATGTCAAAAACACGGGAATGATACTTGAGCAGGTCGGCCACAGGGTCGCAGCCGTTACGCAAATCATGACCGATGTCGAGGCACATTCCCATGCGAGCATCCAAATTTTTCGTATTTTCCCATACATCCGTTGCATCAGGATAAGTTTTAATGTCAGGACCATGCAGATGAATGGCTATACGGAAATCATATGCCTTGACTTTTTTATCGACATACGGAAGCAACTCGTAATTCGGCACAGCAACGATCAATTTAACGCCAACTCGCTTTGCATATTCAAACGCATTATCAACATCGGCTTCGCTTCTCATATAAATTGGCCCAACAGCGTAGCCCGTCACATTAAAAGATGCGCATTTATCGTGAAACGCTTTGATTTGCTCCTCGTTGCTGTTTAGAGGAAGATGAAAATCCTTGATGCACAAATAGCGAACATCAAGCCTTTGCATCGTTTTCAACGTTGTGTCCAAATCAAAATTAACGAATGTATAACCTGCCATTCCAATCATAAACGGATTTTTCTGCGTCGGTGATTTCGCGTTAATAGTATCAGGCATAGCATTCAGTAACGGTGCAGCTCCTATTGCAAGCGCTCCGCCTAATCCCTTTTTAAAAAATGTTCTTCTGTTCTGTTTCATAATCTGTGAATAAAAAATTAGTATTTCGTTGACTTTGCGCAAATATACATTATTTTATTCGGAACTCTTTCCCGCAATAAGTTTCTCAATCTCCAATGATTTCAGATTTTCCTTGTCTGAGACCTCGGATTTCCAGCCGGAATTTCCTTGAAGCCTTCGGAGACCTCGGATTCCTTGCCGGGATTTCCGGGAGACTTTCCGAGACCTCGGATAACTTTCAAAAAACAGCGGCAAGAAGCAGTAAATGTTATCTTTGATCATCATTAAACTATTTAAATATGGATATTTCAGAATTATACAACTTATTTCTCCATTCCACCGGCGTTTCGATAGACAGCAGAAACGTTTCACAAGGCTCGTTGTTTTTTGCACTGAAGGGTGCAACTTTCAACGGCAACAAATTTGCCGCTCAGGCTTTAGCCAATGGAGCTTCTTACGCGGTGATTGATGATCAGGCATTTTTATTGGATAACGGTAGAACCGTTTTGATGGATAACGCTCTCGTTAGTTTGCAGTCGTTAGCCTCTTTGCATCGCCAACAATTGCAAACTCCGCTAATTGGCATTACCGGAACCAACGGAAAAACCACTACCAAGGAACTCATTGCAACCGTGCTTTCCTCTAAATTCACAACGCTGCATACCTTGGGAAATTACAACAATCAGATAGGCCTGCCGCTTACTCTCCTCAGGCTAACAAGAGAACACCAAGTTGCAGTCGTTGAAATGGGGGCAAGCCGTCCCGGCGATATTCGAGAGTTAGCCGCAATAGCACAACCTAATTTCGGAATCATCACCAACGTTGGTCGCGCACATCTTGAGGGCTTCGGATCATTTGCAAATTTGGTGCAAACCAAAGGAGAGCTTTTCGATTTTATACGTAATACTCAAGGCATTGTTTTTCTAAAAAAGGAAAATGAAATAATCAGGGAGCTTGCCGAAGGAATAAAGCAAGTTACTTACAGCGTCGGATCAGATGCCTTCGTATCAGGCAATATAATCGACAGCGACCCAACGCTCCGCTTTTGCTGGAAAAAAAATGGCGAGAGGCATACGGTGGAAACGCAACTTGTGGGCAACTATAATATCGACAATGTGATGGCGGCCGTTGCCATTGGGAGCTATTTCGGCCTTTCTTCCGACGATATCAACAGAGCCATAGCCGCCTACCGTCCTTCGAATCATCGCTCGCAACTCGTTGCAACGCCGCATAATCGTCTTATCGTCGACGCCTACAATGCTAATCCCGACAGCATGAGGGCTGCAATTCAAAATTTTCGACAAATGAAAGCTTCGCCCAAGGCAATAATTTTAGGAGATATGAAAGAGCTGGGAGAATCGGCCGTCGTATTGCACGAAGAAATAGCTACCGCAGCATCCGAAGCCAAATTCGATAAAGTATTCCTATGCGGCGAATTATTCAGACAAACAAGCTTCGGATTTCCCACTTTTCCAGAAACAACCGATCTTATCGCTCATCTAAAAGCCCATCCGCTGCAAGGATATTGCATACTGCTAAAAGCGTCGCACAGTATGGGCTTTGAAAGGATAATAGAAGTGTTATAGAGTTAGCGAGAAATGCGGAGGAGCTTGTCGATCATTTGGGCGTCATAACCCATTTCTTTCGCCTTCAAAAAATCTTTTGTTGCCGACGATCGCTCATGCTGAGCAAGTTTTACCCTTCCTCTGAGAACAAAAAGTTCGGCATCGGGAACGGTTTCCAAAAATAATCGGTTTACATCGGCCATTGCTCGTCCGTTTTTGTTCATAAAAATATAGAGTTCGGCGCGACCTTTGTAGAGTTGCCATTCGCGCGGCATTTTCTCGATAAGATAGTTGTAGATACGTTCACTTTCATCGTAATTGCCTCGCATTTTATCAAGCACTGCATAGCCAAGGCGACCATAGAAAGTGGCTTCGTTTAGCTCAAGAATCTTATTGAAATCATATTCTGCCCACAGGAAATTTTTCTTCTGTACATGGATCATACCACGGTTGTAGAGAGCGTCTTGATTGGTAGAATCGCGAAGAAGAAGCAGATTGTAATCGTTTAAAGCCTTATCGGACTCCTTCATTTCTATGTATAACGTCGCCCTGTTTGCCAGAATCATAGTATTTTGCGGATCACGATTCAAAGCCGTAGTATAAGAGAGGAGGGCCTCTTCAAGCTTTCCTTGCCGACGTTGAATAGTACCAAGATTGGTGAGCAAAGCATAGTTGCCGGGGTTGGCCGGCTCCATTCGCAAGGCTTCTTTCAAGCTCATTTCGGCAGCGAATAAATCGTCTTTCTCAAGATAATCATAGCTTTTGGCAACAAACTCTTCATAGGTTTGAGCATATAATGATCCTCCCCAAAAGAGGAGGATCATTAAGAGTACAAATGTTTGAAGTTTAAAAACTCCCATAGCCTATTTTCCGAAAGCCTCATTCATTGCCGCGGCTGCCCGTCGCCCGTCGCCCATTGCGAGAATAACAGTAGCGCCACCTCTAACAATATCGCCGCCTGCATATACATCGCTCAGGGCAGAGCGCATAGTTGATTCGTCAACCACTATCGTACCCCATTTTGTCACCTCCAAACCTTTGAAGGAACTCGGGATAAGAGGATTCGGCGAAACTCCAACGCTAACGATAACTTCGTCGATTTCGATCGTCTCAATAGCGCCATCAATAGGCGCCGGACGACGGCGACCGGATGCATCCGGCTCCCCGAGAGCCATCTTTTGAAGTCGCATACGACAAACACGGCCGCTTTCATCGCCAACGTACTCAAGCGGGTTATGAAGAGTAAGAAATTCGATGCCTTCCTCTTTTGCATGTTTGACCTCCTCAATTCGGGCCGGCATCTCTTCCTCGCTACGGCGATAAACAATCATTGCCCGCTCGGCGCCAAGTCGGCGAGCCGTGCGAACCGAATCCATTGCAGTATTACCGCCACCGATAACGGCCACTTTCTTACCGATAAATACGGGAGTATCGCTGCTCTCGCCGGCCGCATCCATCAGGTTTACGCGAGTCAAATATTCGTTAGACGACATTACTCCGATAAGGCTCTCGCCAGGAATATTCATGAAGTTTGGCAATCC
>JAITGL010000044.1 GCA_031280645.1 Tannerellaceae bacterium
GAATGTGAAACCGTATTCTCCCAATACTCCCTGTCTGACGGCTTTGCATACGAGCCTGAATACGATTTACTCTATACCGAACTAACCGGCACAATCGCCCTATATCTCGAAAGCCATGAGTTATAACAAGCGGGCGCATCTGCAAACCAATATCGAAGCTATCCGTATCGCTTTCGCACTTGACAGGGAAAAACGTAGGGCAACGGAAGCGGAACGAGCCGTATTGAAACAGTACAGCGGCTTCGGCGGACTGAAATGTATCCTTAATCCGGCAGAAAAAGAATCGGACAAAGCCTACTGGACAAAATCAGAATTGGATTTATTTCCGATGATTGCGGACTTACACAAACTGATTCGTGAAAACAGTCACGACGAAAGCGAGTACAAACGCTATTTCAGCAGTCTGAAAAGCTCCGTCCTGACGGCTTTCTACACGCCGCCGGGAGTTATACAGGTACTTTCCGACGCCTTGCGGGACAGCGGCATTACGCCCTCCCGTTTCCTTGAGCCTTCGGCAGGCAACGGCGCATTTGCCGATGCTTTCAGGCAAACCTTTCCGCAAAACGAAACCGTTTGCTTTGAAAAGGATTTGCTGACGGGCAAAATCCTTTCCCACCTCAATCCTGATGATAAAGTACACATTCGCGGTTTTGAAGAAATCGAAAACCGCCCCGACAATTAATTTGATATGGTTGCAAGCAATATCCCCTTTGGCGATACCGCCGTTTTTGATGTTTCGTTTTCCAAAAGCAACGATACGGCAAAACGGCAGGCAACCCGCGCCGTTCATAATTATTTCTTCCTAAAAGGCGTGGATACGCTTCGCGAAGGAGGCGTGCTGGCATTTATCACTTCACAGGGCGTGATGAACAGCCCGGCAAACGAACCTGTCCGCGAATGGCTGATGCGCAATACCAACCTTGTTTCGGCAGTCCGTTTGCCGAACAATTTAATGTCTGACAACGCCGGGACAGAGGTTGGGAGTGATTTAATCATCCTTCAAAAGAATACGGCAAAAACGGCATTAACGCCCGAAGAACAGGCTTTCCTGAAAAGCCGTACACTTTCCAACGGTGCGCCCATCAATAATTATTTCCGCGATTTCAGCCGCGTGGTACACACGAAAGGCTATCCCGACAAAGACCTTTACGGCAAGCCGGGAATGATTTTCCTGCATGAAGGGGGGACTTTGGGTATGGCTACTGACTTGAAAAAAATGCTTTCCGAAGATTTTTCTCAACATCTTGACAGGGAACTGTATCAAAGCCATACCCAAAATATTACGCCTGCCCACAGTTACGACAATGAACTTACACGGGAAGAACTGGAAGAAATTGATGAAGCGGTTAAAGCCGCCAGAGCGGGAAAATGGGATGAATTTGTCGCAAAACGCCCTTATATAAACGGAAAAGTTGAGCGTGAGCAGCTTGAAAAACCGGAAGAAAAGAAGGAAGTACAACCCCAACTCTCCCAACCGAAAGTTAAAGTTGAACAGCAACCGCTTATGTCGCTTTACGACCTTTTCGGGTTCAGCGAAGAAGAACGTCAGCAACTGAATACCGGGAAGAAAAATAAAAAGAAAACTTCGTCAACTCAAGGCAAACCCGTACAACTCAATTTGTTTTCGCAACCCACGCAGACGAATAAGGAAAAGATTCCTGCCAACTCCGGCAACAATCCTCAAACCCATGCCCCTGTCTATCCCGTTTTTGATGCGCGGAAGGAAGAAATGGAAAAGCAACTGCGCAAATTGCAGGAACCGCGCCCCTATTCAGGCAGTTTGCAGGAACATCACAGACAAGGCTCGCTTGTTTTGGAGCAAAACGGACAAATCGGCTTTTTGCAGGAACGTTACCGCGATGATGCCGTTTTCAAATCGCTGGAATTAAATCCCCTGCAGGAGCAAAAGGCAAAATTGTATATCCAACTCCGCGACACCTACCATCTTTTATATAACTACGAAGCAACAGAACTGAAAGAAAACGCCGGACTAAGGGAAAAACTGAATGACCTGTACGACACGTTTGTCAAACGCTACAGCAATCTGAACGACCGCAAAAATCTTGGACTTATCAAAATGGATGCAGGCGGAACGGAAATGCTTTCTTTGGAACGAGTGCCACCCGAAGGTGCATTTATGGGAAGTTTCGTTAAAGCCGACATCTTTTCGCAGCCCGTAGCCTTTAATCCCAATGAGATTAATCACGCGGATACGTCGATTGAAGCATTATCTGCTTCGCTCAACAAGTTCGGAGAGGTTAATTTGGAATATATGCTTTCGCTGATGGAAGAAAAAAGCAGGGAAGAAATGATTGAGGAACTGCACGGGCGTATCTATTATAATCCGCTCATTGAAAATTATGAGGTATCGGACAAATTCATTGCCGGAAACGTCATTGAAAAAACGCGGGCGGTTGAACAATATCTTGAAAACAATCCCCAAAGCGAAAACCGCCTTGCCGTATCCGAATCCCTCAAAGCCTTGCAGGAAGCCACGCCACGCCCCATCACCTTTGACGAACTGGATTTTAACTTTGGCGAACGCTGGATTCCCGAAGGTATTTATCAAAAATATGCGAGTTACCTGTTTGACGTAAACACCAACATCCATTATTCATCTACGCGGGATGAATATTCCGTCAAAGCAGATTATCGCAATGCCCACATTCATGACAAATACTGCATTAAAGGAGAAAACAGGTCATACGACGGAATAGCCCTGATGAAGCACGCCCTGCACAATACCACACCCGATATTACCAAAAATGTGGATGCAACAGACAAAGACGGTAAAAAAATAACCGTGAAAGTCCGAGACGGCGAAAAAATACAGTTGGCAAATTCAAAAATTGATGAGATACGAACCGGTTTCTCCGATTGGCTGAATCAGCAATCACCCGAATTTAAAGACCGTCTGGCAAAACGCTACAATGAGAAATTCAACTGCTTTGTACGCCCGACGTACGACGGCAGCCACCAGACTTTTCCGGGTTTGGACTTGAAAAGACTGGGCATTCCCGACCTCTACCAAAGTCAGAAAGATGCTGTCTGGATGCTGAAACAAAACGGCGGCGGGATATGCGACCACGAGGTAGGGGCAGGCAAAACCCTGATTATGTGCTGTGCCGCAATGGAAATGAAGCGCCTCGGACTGGCAAACAAACCGGTGATTATCGGTTTGAAAGCCAACGTACATGAGATAGCGCAAACATTCAAAACCGCTTATCCGAACGCAAAAATCCTTTATCCGGGAAAGGAGGATTTTACGCCTAAAAACCGCGTAAAAATCTTCAACGAAATCAAAAACAACAGTTGGGATGCTGTGATTCTTACGCATGACCAGTTCGGCATGATACCCCAATCCCCCGAAATACAGCATCAAATCCTTCAAAAAGAATTGGACAGTGTAGAGGAAAACCTCGATGTATTGCGCAGTCAGGGGCAGGATATTTCCAGAGGCATGTTGCGGGGCGTAGAGAAGCGGAAAGAAAACCTCGAAGTAAAATTAAAGGAGTTATCGGAACAAATCAAAAACCGCACCGATGATGTGGCGGACTTTAAGCGCATGGGCATCGACCATATTTTTGTCGATGAATCGCACCGTTTCAAAAACCTGATGTTTACCACCCGCCACGACCGCGTGGCAGGACTGGGCAGTCCTGACGGTTCACTAAGGGCAATGAACATGCTTTTTGCCCTGCGTACCATTCAGGAACGGACAGGTAAAGATTTAGGTGCAACCTTTCTTTCGGGTACAACAATAAGCAATTCTTTAACCGAATTATATTTATTGTTCAAATATTTGCGACCTCAAGAATTGGAACGGCAGAATATCAATACGTTTGATGCGTGGGCAGCGGTATTCGCCAAAAAGAGTACCGACTATGAATTTTCGGTAACCAACGAAATTGTACAGAAAGAACGTTTCCGCTATTTTATCAAAGTCCCTGAATTAGCAGCTTTTTACAGCGAAATAACCGATTTCCGTACAGCAAAGAACATTGGCATAGACCGCCCTGAAAAGAATGAAATACTGCACAATATACCTCAGACTCCGCAACAGCAGGAATTTATTAAAAAACTGGTAGAGTTTGCCAAAACAGGGGACGCCACACTGCTCGGTCGCACCCCACTTACCGACCGTGAAGAAAAAGCCAAAATGCTGATAGCAACGGATTATGCCCGCAAAATGTCGCTTGACATGCGCATGATTGACCGGAACAAATATGATGACCACATTGACAACAAAGCTTCCCATTGTGCCGCTAATATTGCCAAATATTACAATCAATACAATACCCAAAGAGGAACGCAGTTTGTCTTTTCCGATTTGGGAACATACAAGCCCGGCGAATGGAATCCGTACAGCGAAATCAAGCGTAAATTAGTGGAAGACCACAGGATACCGGCGCATGAAATCCGCTTTATTCAGGAAGCCAAAACAGAAATAGCCCGCAAAGCCCTGATAACAGGCATGAACGAAGGAAATATCCGTGTCCTGTTCGGCTCGACCGACATGCTCGGCACGGGCGTAAACGCGCAGAAACGGGCGGTAGCCGTCCACCACCTTGACAGCCCCTGGCGACCGTCTGATTTGGAACAGAGAGAAGGCAGGGCAATTCGCAAAGGCAACGAAGCAGCCAAATTACATGCCGACAACAAAGTAGATGTAATTATCTATGCGGTGGAAAAATCATTGGACAGTTACAAATTCAACCTGCTGCACAACAAACAGTTATTCATTACTCAACTCAAGAACAACAACATGGGGACACGTACCATTGACGAGGGCAGTATGGACGAAAAAAGCGGCATGAACTTTTCGGAATACGTCGCTATTTTGTCGGGCAATACCGACCTTTTGGACAAAGCCCGTCTGGAAAAGAAAGTCGCCGCCCTCGAAAGTGAACGGCAGGCATTTTCCAAAAACAAAATTTCTTCCGAATACAAATTGCAGGATATTGTCCGCACGGTGGACGGTAACAATGAACTGGTTGCCCGCATGAGCAAAGATTGGGAAACATTCAACAGCCGCGTACAATACGATAAGGACGGCAACAAACTCAATCCCGTCAAACTCGATGGAGTTGAAAGCGCCGACGTTAAGGCTCTTGCAGCCAAACTAACCCAAATCAATGACAATGCCACTACGCACGGCGAACATTACAAAATCGGCTCACTGTACGGATTCAGTTTATCGGTCAAGACCGAAGATTCCATGAAAGAAGGCATGTTATTCAAGCAAAACCGCTTTTTCATTGAAGGAGAAGGAAATATCAAATATACTTACAACAACGGAAACATCGCCAACGACCCGAAATTAGCCGTTCATTATTTTCTACACGCTCTGGAAAAAATTCCCTCACTGATAGAAAAATATCAGGCGGATACGGAAAAAATATCAAAAGACCTGCCTGTCCTGAAAGAAGTTACCCAATCCACATGGCGCAGGGAAGATGAACTGAAAGACCTGAAAACGGAACTTTTAGCATTGGACAGAAAGATACAACTTTCGCTCAAGCCCATAGACCAAAGCGAAGACAAGCCGGAACATGCCGCACAGGGCAACAACACGCGCGACAATGCCGTGCAGGTCATACATGACCTGATGTCCGGCAAAATTCATCCCAAAGATTTTGGCAATGTCAACTCGGAGGAAAGGCTGCGGGAAGCAAAGGAAGCGATGGGCGACAGGCTGGTTATTGCAAGCATCCCGAAACATGAAAACGAAAAACAGTCGAAAGGGTTTAAAATATGACATCCGATGAATTAAAATACCGTCAGGGCTGGACATTGGAACAGAAAATCGACCATGCTGTTGGTGTTGTTTCTTATTTCGCGGGCAGAGTAAATGGGAACATATTCGCCTCATTCAGTGGAGGTAAAGATTCAACTGTCATGTTGGACATTATCCGGCGCTTTGTAGATAAAAATGTCCCTGCGGTTTTCTGTAATACAGGCAATGAGTACCCCGAAGTCGTGAAATTCGTCCGGCAAACGGCGAATATTACCGTCATCCGTCCCGAAATGCACGTAAAGCAAGTTATCGAAAAGTACGGCTTTCCCCTGATAAGCAAGGAACAGAGCCAATATATCCGTCAGGCAAAACACACAAATTCCGCAAAACTGAGAAATATCCGCTTGCATGGCAGCATTAACGGCATCGGGAAAATAGCCAAAAAATGGAAATTCCTGATTGACGCTCCTTTTGACATGAGTGAAAAGTGCTGTGACCATTTGAAGAAGAAGCCTTTCGATAAATTCCATAAGGAAACGGGACTGTATCCAATCATCGGGACAATGGCAGGCGAGAGCAGGCTGAGATTCCAAAAGTGGCTGAAACATGGCTGCAATTCCTTTGAATCGAAGATGATTGCAAGTTATCCTTTGTCCATTTGGAGAGAGGAGGATATTTGGGCGTATATCCACAAATTCAACATTCCTTACTGTTCCATTTACGACATGGGAATAAGGCGCACCGGCTGCCTGTGCTGTGGCTTCGGCGCTCATGTAAAGGGCGACCGCCGTTTCTATTTCCTGAAAGAAAACAAACCGAAAATCTATGAGCATTTTATGCAGATGAAAAACAACGGCATAACTTACAAAGAGGCTTTGCAATATTGCGGGATTGATTTTCCGGACGCGATTCACAGGCAAACAACAATTAATTTTTAAGGTAATGAAAATCGGATATAAAAACAAAGCCCTATCATCACGACAGGACTTTGCCCAACAAAATCAATCAAAAAATACAATCATGAACCCTATTTGGCTACGAAATGGATAATCACTTTTTCTTTCTTGCGCGTTCTTCAATGAATTTCTTTACGTCCGATTCCTTATAGTAAGCCTTTTGGTCTATCCGCAGGAACGGCAGCCAGCCCAGCGTGCGGTAACGCTGCAAAGTTCGCTTGCATATATTGAGCAGAAGGCACATATCCTGATTGTCATACAGCCGTTCGCCGTCAATGGTTTGCGCCTGCGCCTGTTCTTTCGGCTTGTCAATCATATTTTCTATACGGTCAAACCGTTCCATTATCTTTTTCATCCACGCATCAAAATCCCGGCTTTCCATAAACATACTCATCAACCATTAATATGTCCAACAATAAAATAACTCTGATTCACAGCGTCTTTGAGGATAATTTCCCTGTCCCGCATGAAACGGATGTAACTCTTTGCCGTTCGTTCCTTTACATCCAGAACAGACTGTATCTGCTCGCATAATTCGGCGTAGGTGCAATGTTTCTGTTTGGAAAAAATCGTTTTGGCAACGCCTGACAGTTCCGTTTCCTTCCGTTTGTCTTTTTCCTCTTTGGGCTTTTCACCGATGTACGTGTGCATTTCCTTTTCCCTGTCCCATGAAAATTGAACGAGCGGTACATCAAGCGGACTGCCGTCTCGCACTTTCAATGCCTTGACAACCGATATTTGCGGATTTTCGTCTTTCTCAATGGAAAGGATTGCAGCCGCCTTGCGTTGCAGTTCCGAGCCTAAATGCCCGCGCAGTTTCATGCCGTTGGGAATAAAATGCAGTACGCAAACGATGCAGGTCTTGTAAATCCCCGCCAGACGGTAAAGTTCGTCAATCATGCCGATACTTTCCGCTTCGTCGTTGGCGCAACGTACCAAATCCGCAATCCCGTCAATCACCACTATCTGAATACCGCCAAATTGATAATAAAATTTATCCATACTTTGAACAATAGCCTGCATGCGCTCTTTGCGCGACATGCTCGTCAGGCAGTAGGCTTTGAAACAGGCGGGCATTGTTTCCATCTTTGCACGTTTCAAAATGCCGGAAATATTTTTGTAAAGTTGCGTTTCGGACTGTTCGGTATCATAAAGCAATACGGCTTTGTCGTTCCTGTTGCGTCGAATGATACTTCCCAACGTATCAATATCTTCCTTTTCGCGAATAGTTCCCGCAATTAAACTGCCTACGTAATTACTTTTGCCTGTTCCTTCTCCGCCCGTAATGCCAAACAGGTTCCCCTGTGTTCCCAGAGGCACGCCGTTAATCGAAACTATCATCTCTGCCTGAACAGGCGGATTGTTGAAATCAATTTCACAAGGTTTGAGTATGGACATGGTTTCGCTGTATAAGTTGTCTAAAAATTCGATGAATAACGAAATGAAATTTTCGCGGGTATTTCCGAGTTTGAAGTAGTCGGAAATATCCTTTTCCTGCTTTGTTCCCGGAAGCGGTAAAACAAGCCGTTTAACGCCCAATTCCGAGAGTTGCTGCGCGTGTTTGAGAGAAGCGTCCAATCCGGTTTTATCGCTGTCGTAAAGCAAGACTATATGCTTAAATCGGTACGACAATTTTTTGATAATGTTTTGCGGAATATTGGACGTTTCCGAATTGAAACAAATTGCATGGAAGCCACGCGCCGCAAGCGACATCACGTCCTTTTCCCCGCCTGTAATGAAAAGCGTGTCGCCTTTTGACGGCAATTGTTCCAATCCAAAGCAATAATTTTCAGGCAACAGACCGCCATACAGGAAACGAATTTCGGAGTTGGGACGATAAATTTTTATGTGTTTCCTGCCTGAATAACCAAAAATCGGCTCTGCATCCGTTGCATAAAAGGTAAAGGGTTTCCCGTCATTATTTTCGCTCTTAAATTCCTTCAAAGAGAAAACTTTATAGGCTTTCAGAATGTCGGATGTAATGCCGTATTGCGTCCAGAAAGAAAGTTCCTTTGCCGATAAAGACTGCCCGACAACAGAATAGGGTTTTGTTTTTTTCGGGGTTGGGACAGGGTTGACGTCCTGTTTTCCGGTAGATTTCACCGCAGCAGGAATAACCGTAACCACAAACGAAGTGTCGTTTTCGTCCAACCCAAGCGACAAATCACGGTTTATTAACCGGAGTATCTCTACAAAATCTTTGGAATTGCCGCAATTCAGATTCTTCAATCTGCCCACAATATCGAAACAGTCGCCGCTGAACGCATCGTTGCCGAAGTCCTTCAGACGGTAGGTATCATTCCTGCGGTCGAAATAGATATTACAGGATGCTTTCCGGTCTTCGTAAAGCGGGTTCAGGAAATTGCGCCCGACGCGCCATCCACCCGGAATATAATGCTTGAAAACGTCCAGACCGTTACTTGTCCGTCTTAAGATTTCGTCTTTGTTCAACATGAAGCTGGTGGTTTTTAATTAAATCCTGTAAATGTTCGTCGCTCCGACGAATAATGTTATTCTTCATCAGGCGTTCGATTTCGCTGATGCGATAAAAGTTTTTCCCGCGTATCCGGGAAAAGGTGATGGCGTTTTCTGCTCTGAGCCGTTGCAGGGTTTTACTGCTGATTTTCAGAAAAGTGCAGACTTCGTAACTGTCCACCCAACCGTCTTCCGGCTGTTCTTCCGCCTTACTCTGTATTGCGGCAACGAATTTGGCAATCATATTGATTTTTGCCTGTAAATCCTTGAATGCCTGCGATTCGATTGTAATGACTTCCATATTCTTATTTTGATGAATTAAAATCCGCTGCAAAGTTCGGCAACCGGAAAAAGTAAAATTCATTGGTAATGTATTTTGAGGTGTATTTTTAACATTCAAACAATAGTATTTAGAAATTAGCATCCTGATAAACAGCAGTTTAATGGATTCTTAAAACAGGAATGATACGGAAAATCCGGCAAAAAATACATTATATTTTTACGAAAACATAAATACTTGAAAATAAAAATAATAGAAGAAAATGTCATGAAAAATGAGCAAAAAACAGGCAAAAACAGGGTGATTTTGATGTAAAGAAGATAATACCGGAAGAAAAAAAAATTGGAAGTGGGGGGAAAATCAGGTCAGAACGTGTTAGTCCTGAAATAGCTTTACAAAATCAGTGCAAGGTGCAAGCATATATTTATATATATATATATATGGCTTGCACCTTGCACTTAGGTAAATAATTATTTTTCAAATGGTTTGTTTTTCCAAAAAAACATCGTACCTTTGTCACGAGTTTTATGCAGACAAGGGCAGGACAAACGTGGTCAAAACAGTTCTTTGAAACCGCCCTAAGTCGTACCCCACAAGATGAAATAAAAGCGTAAAACGTTGTTATTTAAGACTTTCCAATATCAAGTTTCAACCCTGTAAGAAAAGCAATCGCTTTCCTGATAAAGCAAAATTATGTTGTGTGAAAATGTATTGCATTCATTCAAATGAAAAATTATGCAGATAGAAGAATATCCGGCCTTACAAATAATTGAAGCAAACCGGAAAGAAACGTATCTGCCTTCCCAATAAAATAAAGCGATGCAATGCAAGCATGTGTCGCTATCGCGAAAAAAATAAATAATGCAGATTGAAGTATAGTCGGCTTCCGGAAGAATTGAAGCAAATCGGAAAGGAAGGCATCCGTCTTCCTGATAAAATAAAGGAATGCAATGCGAACACTCGTCGCCTTCGCAAAAAGAATGAATAATGCAGATTGGAGAATAATCGCTTTCGGAAAGAATTGAAGCAAGCCGGAAAGAAAAGTGGATACTTTCTATATGAAACAAAGCGATGCAATGTGAATCTTCATCGCTATCGCGAAAAATTTTAATAATGCAAACAGGAAAATAACCGGCTTCCCGGAAAATTGAAACAAGGCAAAGAAAGAAGTATTTGCCTTCCAGGCAAAATATAATAACGCGACTGGAAGTCGTACAGCATTCACGGAAAAAAGAAATAAGACGGCTTAAAAAATAACCGGCCTTTCGGATAATCAAAGCAAGCCGTATCGAAGCGTATATGTTTTCCCGAGAGGATTGGGAAAATCGAAATAAAAAGTTCATGCTTCCTCGATGAGATAAAACAAGGCGGCGCGAAAATTTACTGTTTTTTGTATAAGGCAAAGCATGGTAGCGCGGAAATTTGTTGTTCCTATTGCGAAGCGCAACATGGTAGCGCGGAAATTTAACGCTTTTGCGACGCGGAAAAATAAATTGACGCGGAAATTTGCTATTTCTTTGACGCAGCAAAACAAGGCGGCGCGGAAATTTATTGCTCTTTTGATCAGGAAAAACAAATCGGCGCGAAAATTTATTGCTTCCTTGAGAAGCGGAGACTGTCCGGCGCGGAAATCTATTGCTTCCTTTTGGAGGCAGGGTAAATCGGCGCGGAAATTTATTGCTTCTTTTTTGAGGTGAAACAAGGCGGCGCGGAAATGATTTCTTATAAATATCTTTTGAAGGGGAGTGAATTTGTATTACAATGGCATGAAAATAAATGGAATATATACAGACATGCCTTGATCTTACTGCCTGCAAACCGGCAGCAGGCGTTTTATGTTCGTATCTAATAACATTAGAGTAATACATATAGGCTTATCGTTCCTTTTGTGGGTTGTGCAAACTTAATAAATGTTTGCGAACAGGCAGAATCGGTAAGTTGCCGATATTGGGCTATGCAAGTTCGGTTGTTTTCAATATTTCCGCTTTGCGCTACTTGCTTTGTTACAATGTAATAGCCGTCTTTCATAACTGCGGGACAACAGGCCGGGCTTTGGCGGCATTAATGCGGAAATCATAGTTGCCGGCGCTTGCCTTGCGGATAAAGCGTAAGCTGTTAATAATGGTTGCTACGGGATGATTGCCTGTCTTCCAATTCTTTATACAATAAGATATTAGCGGAGCGATGTGGTAAGCGGAAACGGCAAAGGCGCGATTGGTTGGAATAGCTGCAAAGCGGCCGGTATTAAAGGCGCCTCAACGGCCCAACTACATGAAATCTATCCCCAATTAATTTTTTTTCCCTATACTTGCGCTCAAATCAAAGATAAAAGATGAAAGTATTAAAGTTCGGCGGAACCTCGGTGGGTTCCGTACAAAGTATCCTGAATGTTAAAAAGATTGTCGAGGCTGTTGAAGAACCTGTAATCGTGGTGGTTTCGGCCCTTGGAGGTATTACCGACAAGCTGCTTCATACCTCGGAGCTTGCCGCCGGGGGCGATTTGATATACGAAAAGGATCTGTCGGAAATCATCTCAAGGCATCTGGATGTAATAGAGGGTGTAATTCCTTGCAAAACGCTTCGCGCCGAGGTGCAGAAAAGCGTGATCGGTATGCTCGACGAGCTGGGTAATATCCTGAAAGGGGTGTTCCTGATAAGCGATTTGTCGGCTAAAACCTCGGATACGATTGTAAGCTATGGCGAGAGGATATCGTCGCTAATAATTTCGCATGTAATCGAGGGGGCGCAGCTTTACGATTCCCGCAGGTTTATTAAAACCGAGAAGCAGTTTGCAAAGCATACGGTTGATTTCGATCTTACCAACCAACTGATCCGCGAAACCTTGCTCCCGCTTCCCGATGTCTCGGTAATTCCGGGATTTATATCTTCAAGCCGCGATAACGGCGAGGTTACCAATATCGGTAGAGGGGGATCGGATTATACCGCGGCCATCCTTGCCGCCGCGCTCAACGCTTCGGTTCTGGAGATATGGACCGACGTTGACGGCTTTATGACTGCCGATCCGCGGGTTATCAGCTCGGCTTACGTTATCGACAGGCTTACCTTTACCGAAGCCATGGAGCTGTGCAACTTCGGGGCCAAGGTTATTTATCCGCCTACCATTTATCCCGTTTATCATAAGGACATCCCCATCCGTATCCTTAATACTTTCAACCCGGAAGCTCCGGGAACATATATATCGAAAGATAAATCGGCCAACAACGGCAAGTCGCTTATCAAAGGAATCTCGTCTATCAACGATACTTGCCTTATCACCATACAGGGACTCGGCATGGTGGGAGTGATAGGCATCAACTATCGCATCTTTAAAACCCTTGCCCGAAACGGCATCAGCGTGTTTATGGTATCCCAGGCCAGCTCGGAGAATAATACAACCTTCGCCGTTCGCAACGCCGACGCCGAGCTTGCCGTTGGAGTACTCAACGAGGAGTTTAAGCACGAACGTTCGCTTGGCGAAATAACCGACGTTACAGCTGAAAAAGATCTGGCTACCGTTGCCATAGTGGGAGAAAACATGAAGCGCACTCCCGGAATAGCCGGCAGGCTGTTCGGCACCCTCGGACGGGCCGGCATAAGCGTTATAGCATGCGCGCAGGGAGCGTCGGAAACTAATATATCCTTTGTGATAAAGCTTAAGTATTTGCGCAAGGCTCTTAATTCCATACACGACTCGTTCTTCCTGTCCGAATATAAGGTTTTGAACATCTTCATCGCCGGGGTTGGCACCGTTGGCCGCAAGCTGCTTGAGCAAATACGCAGCCAGCAGGCTATGCTGCTTGAGCAAAACAGTCTCAAGCTGCGAGTTGTGGGTATAGCGGGTTCAACCCGGTTGCTGCTGTCGCGGCAGGGCCTCAACCTCGACGAGGGAATAATATGCGAGCTGCGCGCTAACGGCGAACCCAGCTCCTCAAAACATCTATGCGAGGAGATACTGAAGATGAACATATTCAACTCGGTGTTTGTAGACTGTACCGCAAGCTCCGACGTAGCCGATATATACGCCGACCTGCTCAATAATAACATATCCGTAGTTGCAGCCAACAAGGTTGCAGCATCGTCGGACTATTGCAATTACATAAAGCTGAAAGAAACAGCCCGAAGGCGAGACGTAAAATACCTCTTTGAAACCAACGTTGGCGCCGGACTGCCTATCATCAACACCATAAACGACCTGATCAACAGCGGCGACCATATCCTACGGATGGAAGCCGTACTGTCGGGCAGCCTTAACTTTATATTCAACACCCTTAGCGCCGACATACCTCTCAGCCGCGCAATACGCATGGCAACCGAAGCCCGCTACGCCGAGCCCGATCCGCGCATCGACCTTTGCGGCGAAGATGTAATACGCAAGCTCGTTATACTTACGCGCGAAGCCGGATATCCGGTAGAGAGGAAGGATGTGAAGCTTAACCTCTTTATCCCCCAATCATACTTTGAAGGCTCGCTCGACGACTTCTGGAACAATATACACGAGCTCGACGACGAGTTTGAGGCAATGCGCAAGCGAGTTGAATCGGAGCATAAGCGCATACGCATAGTGGCCAGGATGAACAAGGGCAAATGCGAAGTAGGCCTCCAGGAAGTTAACCGCCAGCATCCCTTTTACCAGCTCGAAGGAAGCAATAACATAATAATGATATCTACCGAGCGATACAACGATTACCCCATGGTAATAAAAGGATACGGAGCCGGCGAAGACGTAACCGCCGCAGGAGTATTCGCCGACATTATCTCAATAGCCAACATACGGTAATAACAAACTCCCCCGACACCAATCATGAAATCAATCATAATACTTGGCGACGGCATGGCCGACGAACCCGTTGCCGAGCTGGGCGGACTCACGCCCCTGCAATACGCCCGCACCCCCAGCATGGACCGTCTCGCAGCCCTCGGATGCAACGGACTACTCCATACCATCCCCAGCGGATTCCATCCCGGAAGCGAAGTGGCTAATATAGCCATCCTAGGCTACGATCTTAATAAGGTTTTCGAGGGCAGAGGATCGCTTGAGGCCGCCAGCATAGGCGTAGACCTCCAAAAGGGCGACATGGCCATGAGATGCAACATGGTTTGCATCAACGGCGGACTGATGCGCTCCCATACCTCCGGACATATCTCAACCGCCGAAGCCGCCCAACTCATCGCATCGCTTAACGATAGCCTGGGGTCGGATACCGCGCGCTTCTATCCGGGAGTGTCGTACCGTCACCTGCTGGTGGTAAAGGGAGGCGATAAAAGGATTAACTGCACTCCGCCGCACGACGTTCCGATGCAAAACGTAGGCCCCCTCATGCCAAGGCCGCTGCATCCCGAAGCCGATTATACGGCGGGTATGCTCAACGAGCTTATCATACGGTCGCAGGAGATACTGCCTTCGCACCCCGTTAACCTCCAAAGGATAGCCGAAGGAAAACTCCCCGCCAACAGTATATGGCCATGGTCGCCGGGATACAGGCCTAACATGCAAACGATGCAGGAATTGTACGGAATAAACGGAGGAGCCGTAATATCCGCAGTAGACCTGATACGCGGAATAGGAGTATATGCCGGGCTCGTTAATATCCCCGTAGAAGGAGCGACAGGGCTCTACGACACCAATTACGAGGGCAAAGCCGCCGCAGCCATCGAAGCCCTCAACCGTTACGACTTCGTTTACCTGCACGTTGAAGCCCCCGACGAGGCCGGACACGAAGGAAACGTACAGCTAAAGATAAAAACCATCGAAGACCTCGACCAACGGCTGCTCAACCCGATATGCAACGCCCTCGCAGACTCCGCAAACCCCGTAGCCATAGCCGTACTCCCCGACCATCCAACCCCATGCGCAGTTAAGACGCACACCTCCCAGCCCGTGCCATTCCTTATCTGCAAGCCCGGCAACCGGCCCGACAGCGTTGTGAAGTTCAACGAAGTCGACGCCTTGCACGGATCATACGGGCTGATATCCGGAAACAGTTTTATAAACCACCTGATAAAGCAATGAAGTATTACAGTACCAGCAAAAAAGCTCCGCTCGCCTCGCTCAAGAAGGCGGTAATGAAAGGCCTGGCCCCCGACCGGGGGCTGTATATGCCCGATAATATATTCCTGCTGCAAGACTTCGTGGTAGGAGATATGAAAGACATGAGCCTGCCGGAAGTAGCCAACGTTATAGCCCAAGCCCTCTTCGGCGACGATGTAGACGGCGACATCCTCGAGCATATCGTATCCGATACCCTCAATTTCGATATACCCGTCGTACATATCCATAACAATATCTACTGCCAGGAATTATTCCACGGACCAACACTCGCCTTTAAAGACGTTGGAGCAAGGTTCATGGCCAGGCTACTCAATTACTTTATAGAAAAGGAAGGAGTACGCAACGTTAACGTGCTTGTGGCAACCTCGGGCGACACGGGCAGCGCCGTGGCCAACGGATTCCTCGGCGTAGACGGGGTGCGCGTAACGGTGCTTTACCCCAAAGGAAAAGTAAGCCCCATACAGGAAGCGCAGTTTGCCACCCTCGGACAAAACATAGTAGCCCTCGAAGTAAACGGAACCTTCGACAACTGCCAGGCCCTGGTGAAAGCCGCCTTCATGGACGAGGATCTTGCCGACAGGCTTAAGCTTACCTCGGCCAACTCAATCAATGTGGCCCGCTTCCTCCCGCAATCATTCTACTATTTTTACGCCTACGCGCAATTGGATAAGGCCGGCCGCGCCGACGAGCTCGTGGTAAGCGTGCCCAGCGGCAACTTCGGCAACCTGTGCGCAGGCCTGCTGGCCTACTGGATGGGCCTTCCCATCAAGAGGTTCATAGCGGCCAACAACCGCAACGACGTATTCCTCGACTATCTAAATACCGGAACATACTCGCCGAGGCCAAGCATCCCCACCATAGCCAACGCAATGGACGTGGGCGATCCCAGCAACTTTGCCCGCATAGTCGACCTCT
The DNA here is from genome assembly GCA_031280645.1 of Tannerellaceae bacterium. The sequence goes on from JAITGL010000044.1 coordinate 16,413, forward strand.
TCGGCATCTATCCCCATCCCTACTCCGCAATAAAGAAACGCATCAAAGGATACTCCTATTCCGACGAGCAGATAGCCGAAACCATGAAGCTGGCCTACGCCAAGCGGCGATACACGCTCGACCCACACGGAGCCTGCGCCTACCAGGCCCTGCTCGACAATAAGCTGTCCGACGCCGAAACAGGCCTTTTCCTCGAAACGGCCCACCCCGCCAAATTCAAATCAACCGTCGACGCGATCCTGAACTCCGACATCCCCATCCCCGGCAAGCTCCAAGAGTTTATGAAAGGACGCAAACAAAGCGTAGAGACAGGCAGCGACTACCCCGGTTTCCGCCAAACCCTCCTGAAATTACTCTCCTGACGCGCCGCGCATACCCCTCTCCCCAAAACATTATTCCTGTTTCAAGCCTTGATATACCCCGCCCGCAATTGCAAGAGCGGAATATCAAGGCTTGAGATTTTACGCCCCGGAACCCCGGCGGAGTTTCCCATGCCCCAACATTCCTCCGCCACGGCGAGATATACCTTTCCCAACACACGGGAAACCGCAAACCGGAACCGGATAGGGGTTTTCCATGTGGCGGGAGACCGCAAACCGGAACCGGATAGGGGTTTCCCATGTGGCGGGGAACCGCAAACCGGAACCCGGAGGTGGTCTCCCATGTGGCGGGAAACCGCAAACCCGAACCGGATGGAGGTCTCCCATGTGGTGTGAAACCGCAAACCGGAACCGGATGGAGGTCTCCCATGTGGCGGGAAACTGCAAACCGGAACCGGATAGGGGTTTCCCAGGCGGCGGGATTTGTACAAATATCCCGGAGGGCCCAATCCCATCCCCTGGGAAACCTCCAATCCAACCTGATTTGCGGTTTCCCATGTGCTGGGAAACCCCTCCAAGCTCCGGATTTGCGGTTTCCCGCCACATGGGAAACCCTCATCCGGTTCGGGTTTGCGGTTTCCCGCCACATGGGAGACCACCTCCGGGTTGGGGTTTGCAGTTTCACATGTCCGTAGTTGCGGCGGATTTGTTTAGAATGGTTCCTCCACGCCTGTAATGAGGCGTATATTTTTCCAGGCCGATACCGGGGCCGTAGCCGGGGGCGGGATATCCGCGGCCGGGCTTGATGCAACGAGGCCCCGAACATTACCTTTCGGTTTACGTTCGGGGCCTCTCCCGGCGCCTGCACGGCGGCGTGCCGGATGCTGATTGCGGGCTTACTTCATGGGCTTGATGCGGATGTTGCGGAATTTTACTTCCGATCCGTGGCCGAGGAAGGCTATATGGCCTTTCTTATTGAGTAACCCGGGGTGTTCCTGCTTGTCGGCCGTTCCGTTTTTGGATGCTTCGCGTATGTTGCCTTCGAGGATTACGGTACCGTTGAGGGTTATCTTGATGTTATCTCCGTTGGCTATAACTTCCTGCGAGTTCCACTCGCCGTTGGGTTTGAGGAACCCGCGGCGGGCGGCGATAACTCCGTATACGGAGCCGTGGTACTGGTATGGCTGGAGGCCGGCGTACACGGGCGCGTCGTTGTCGAGTATCTGGAGTTCCATGCCTGCATAGGCCGCGTCGCCCTCCATCGGGGTGCGGATACCGAGGCCGTTGTTGGCGCCGGGGGTCAACATAAAGTCGAAGCGGAGGTTAAAGTTGCCGAACTCTTCCTTGGTGTAAAGGTTGCCGCCCGATCCTTCGGAGGGTACGAGGGCTATGGCGCCGTCGGTAAGGGTATAGTCGGTAAGGTTGCCGGTCCACTCGTGCATGTTGGAGCCGTCGAACAGTATGCGGAAGCCTTCTTTTTTCTCTTCGGGTGAGAGTACGAAGGGCTCGGCGCGCTTGAGTTCCTTTACGTATATGTTTCGATAGTACACGAGGCTGCCGTGGGCCTGGAGCTCGAGCTGTTCTACGGGGAAGATGGGGAGCTTCCGGTCCCAGAAGTTCTCAAGGATAACGTTGTCGGTTACGAGAACTCCGTTGAGGTATACGGTTACGCGGTCGGCTACCATCTTTACGTAAAACGTGTTCCACTCTCCCAGCTTGTTGTCGGCCACAACCAGGGGTTTGCTTGGGTTAACCCGGTTGTTGTAGAGGCCTCCCGATCCTACCTGTGCGCCAACCCTTACGCGGGCGGTGTCCCAGATTTGCACCTGCGGGGTTCCGCGGAGGTAGATGCCGGCGTCGGCTTCTTTGCCGGAGGTATCGAGGAGCCAGTCGACGTACATTTCAAAGTCGCCGTACTGTTTTTCGGTACAGAGGTTATCGAATCCTTTTCCGTCGAAGAGGAGTAAGCCGTTCTGAACCTTCCAGTCGCGGCGCATGGTTTCGTTGGCCTTAGCCTGAGCTTCGGCAAGCTGGGCCGGGGTCATTGCGGCACGCTTGACGGGATTCTCCACCAGTCCTTTCCATCCGGTAAGGTCTTTGCCGTTGAAGATTGAAACGAAGCCTTCTTCGGCGGGCGCCTCTGCCAGGAGCTTGCGTATGCTTTCGCGCTGATAGTCGGCGTCGGGGTTGTCGAGTACCGACGATACTTTGTTGAGCAGCGCTCTCACGTTGGCGCCCATGTATTCGGGATGGTTGAGGGCTATCTCCATAACGGCGCCGGCTGCAATCTGCCTCAGGGAAGGGTTGTCGATATATTCGCCTGCGTATATCAGGGCGAGGAAAGTACCGGTGCGGCCTATGCGGCGCAGTATGGTAGCTTTCAGATCGTCGGATGTTGCGATCTCCATAGCCTTGCGCAGCTTGAGGAGACGGTTTTCGGGGGTGAGGGATGCGGCCGAAGCGAGTTCAACATAGCGCGTCAGGGCCCTTGCAGCGTAGGTTCCCGATGTTTTGGAGGAGGCTATACCGAACAGGGCGTCGCCTGCCTCGGCTCCTTTCCATGATAGCAGCGCGGCGAAGGCGGCATCCTTAGCCTCGGGATTACCATTCTCGATGGCCTCGGAGATGATGCCGAGGGTGCGGCTGTCGGCCGTGGAGGCGAGCGGCAGGTAATACAGATGCTTTTTTGCCTCTCCCGCCTGGTACATCCGCTTGTTAACGGTTTCAACCTGGCCGGCTACGGGGAGCGACGAGAGCGAAGCGATAACGGCTTGCTGCAAGGGAGGAACTGCAACCGGCCCGGCCGTTTCCAACATACCGCAGAGCAGGGTGAGGTCTTTCTCGCCCACAACATTTTTCAGGGCGAGGTATGCTGCGGCCTGCACCTCGGACGATCCGGTTTTGGCAAGGTTGAGAACGTCGTTCAGGTGATTGGTTGCGCGGCGCATGGCCAGCAGTTCGAGGCCGGCTATCTTTCCGGCGTCGGCAGCCGCGGCCAGGTTGCGAACCACCTCTGTCGAGATATTGCCTCGGAAAGCCCCCAAGGCTTCCTTGCCCAAATCAACAGCCGGGTATATGTTCTTCCCTTCCGAGGGATAATACTCCTTGCTTGCAAGGAGCGCAGCTAAGGGCTGAACTGATTCGGGCCTTCCGAGGCGAACCAAAGCCCATGCGGCGGCCCGCTTAACGTTGCGGTCGGAATTGGCAAGCTCCTTAGCGATGGTTTGCGAGGCGGGCACGTCGATATTGGTCTCGATAAGCGAGAGGGCTTCGTTTTTTGCCGGGTCGAGGGCTTCGCGTCCGAGCCAGTCGAGAACTTCAACCTTCACGGGGGTCTTCATTTTCGGCAGATCCTTCAAGAGGTAGGTATAGAGGGCCGTTACGCGCGGGGTATGGGTTTGCGCCGTGTAGGCCGACACAAAGTTCAGGGCTGCGCTGCGATACTCGGCCGACGGGTCTTTGAGCGCCGCCTTGATTATATCGGCAAAGTCGGACTTGCTTCCCGCTTGCTCGTTGCCTTTAGCCCTCACCGTTTCCCTCAGCGCCGCAATCCTCAGATGAACGGGCGACTTGCCGGTAATCTTCGGCAGTATAGCACACGATTCGGCGGCGGGAACGTATCCCACTCCGAGTATCCGCAGGCAGTCGTTAAGGAATACTTTGTGTTCGGGAACCGTAGCCTCGCCGGCGGCTTTGCGGAAGGCGTTCACGATGGCTTGCCTGGCGGCTGCGTCGGCGGTATTAGCCGAAACGTAGGATGCGAGTCCGTTAAGGGCGTATTCAACTACGGCGTTGCTGCCTTGCCCGGGCGCTTTTAGCATTTTGGCCATAGCGATAACGGCTTCTTCGCCTGCAGATGCGAGGTCGAGCATTTGCTTGTTGTAGTCGGCCTGGTTAGAGGCGGGCATTTGGGCCAGCACGTCGGCCGCTATGGTGGATGCGATGCGTTTGTCTTGCGCCTGAAGTCCGCCGAGGGCGGCGCACAGGAGGAGGAGCAGGATCGGGAATATCTTTTTACTGTTCATGATGTTTGGTATTAAATTGTCCATGGAGCGCGCATCGGCTGGTTGAGCAGGCGGTTGGCGGCGTCGTCGTTAATAAACTCAAGTTTCACGGGGTCGAAGTTGAGCGTTCGATTGAGGCGCAGGGCGATTGCTCCCATGTTAACAATCGTGGCGGACCGGAATCCGTTCTTTTCATTAAGCGCAAAGGGTCGCCTGGATCGTACGCTGTTGATAAAGTCGGTCTGCTGCGGTTCCGGCTCCGGGTATTCGGCCAGTTTCTTCTCCCAGTTGGGGATATCGCAAACAAAGTTTTTGTATACCCGTCCGTTAGGTCCGGCAATGTAAGGCGTATCAGGGCTTCCGTAGTCGCCTCCCCATAGTATAATCCGGCAGCCGTCGGCGTATGTATATGTGATGGAGCGCCAGGTTCCGACGGCGTCGGGGTGTTGCTGTGGCGCGTCGACCTCTACTTTTACGGGGCTTGCGTCGTCTTTACCGAGTAGGTACTGTACGGGGTCGATGTAATGCTGTCCCATATCGCCGAGTCCGCCTCCGTCGTAATCCCAGTATCCCCGGAAAGTTTGGTGGGTGCGATGCGCGTTATAGGTTTTGAATGGAGCCGGGCCGAGCCACATGTCATAGTCGAGTTCCTGCGGTACGGTTTGCGGTTCGAGATACTCTTTTCCGACCCAGTAGAACTTCCAGTCGAATCCGGTATGCTTGCTTATGGTCACAGTGAGGGGCCATCCCAGCATACGGCTTTGCACAAGTTTCTTGAGCGGCTTGACGGGCGTGCCCAGTCCATAGAAGTTGTCGGTAAAGCGGAACCATGTGTTGAGGCGGAACATTCGTCCGTATCGTTCTACGGCTTCTATTACCCGTTTGCCCTCTCCGATAGTTCGCGTCATGGGTTTCTCGCACCATATATCCTTGCCGGCAGCCGCGGCCTCGACGGACATTATACCGTGCCAGTGCGGCGGCGTAGCGATATGAACTATATCAACGTTAGGATCGGCAATCAGCTCTCTGAAATCGTGATATCCGGCAATCTTGTCGGTTACCAGGTTAAGGCCAAGTTCCAGATGCTTCTTGTCGACGTCGCAAACGGCTGTAAGGCGTGTACCTCCGTAGTTGAGGTGGCCCCTTCCCATGCCTCCGGTTCCGATAATACCCTTTGTAAGCTGATCGCTCGGAGCGATAAAGCCCTTGCCCATCACATGCCGGGGTATGATGGTGAAGACGGCTGCGCCGCCCAGGGTTTTAAGAAAGTTACGTCTTGTTGTATTCATCATGATAATAATATTTAATTAATTGCCGGCAAAGATAGCAATAAGGCGGAATTGGGGGCCGGGCCTCCTGAGATTCCGTATCCGGGGGAGGGAATATCACTGCGCTTCGCCGTACTCGTGGGGCGTCTTTCCGAATCGGGCAAAGAATCGTTTGGCGAAGTAGGAATGGTTGCTGAAGCCTACCATGTACATCACTTCGGCAACGGTAAATTTCTTGCTCGACAGGAGGAGGGCGGCCTTCTTCATACGGATGGAGTTGATGTACTCAATGGCGCTCATGCCCGTCATCTGCTTTATCTTCCGGTAGAGTTGCTTGGGGCTTATGCCTGTTTTTTGGCTAAGGAAGTTGACGTTGAGGTCGGAGTCGTCGATGTTTTCTTCGATGGCTTTGGTTATATTGGCAAGTAGCTTCTCGTCGTGCGACACTATGGCCGGGGCTTTGGGTTCGTACATTATCTCTATCCTTACTTTCTTTTCAAGCCTGCGCTTATTGTCGATAAGCTGCGCGGCGCGGGAGAGCAGTATGGCGGCGTCGAAGGGCTTTGGGATGAATGTGTCGATGTTGAGACGTATGCTGTTCAGCTCGGTTGTTTTGTCGTCGCGGGCGGTAAGGAGTATGATGGGGATGGTTGAGGCCGGCACGTGAGCCTTGAGCTTGCGACACATCTCGAGGCCATCCATTACGGGCATCATCGCATCGGCTATGACGAGGTCGGGGAGCAGTTCCATGGCGAGTTTGAGGCCTACCTTGCCGTTGTGAGCTATCACGCAGCGGTAATTGCCGGCAAACATGTTGCAAATAAACTCGGCCATGTCGGCGTTATCGTCAACGGCAAGGATGAGTAGCTTGTCGGCGTTTTCGTTCATCAGGGTTGCGCCCGGCGATCCGTTGTGCTCATCGTTTAAGGAGGTATCAATCGGGAGACGGATGGCGAATGAGGCTCCGCCGTCGATGCCCGAATCGGCCCGTATGCTGCCGCCGTGAAGCTCTACAAACTTCTTGGCAATGTAGAGCCCCACCCCCGACCCTTCCTTTTCGGATGTGCCGGCCGATGATTGGAAGTATCGCTGGAAAACGAAGGATAGATCCTGTTCGGGGATGCCGGGGCCGGTGTCCGACACTCTTATCTCTATCTCCTCCGAATGGGGTATATATTCTAATGAGAGCATTATGTTGTCGCCCTCGGAGCAGTACTTGCAGGCGTTGGTGAGGAGGTTATTGAGCGCGGCTTCAATCTTTACGGCGTCGATGCTGAGGTATATGCGGCTGATTCCGGAGTTGAATATGAAGGTAACGCCCCGGTCTTTCATGCTATCGGTATAGGATGCGAATATGCTCTCGGCAAACCTCGCAAACTTCTACGTGCGATCGTATCAGGCTGATGCTTCCTGAACTGTCGTAGCGGTAAAAGTCGATGGCCTGATGAACGAGCGCGCTTAGCTTCATGGCATTCCGGTATATAAGCGAGAGAGAGTTCCTCTCGTCGGCCGAACGGGCGGGGTCGAGGAGCAATCTGCTTAGCGGAGCCACTATCAGGCTCAGCGGAGTTTTGAACTCGTGGGATATCTCGGTGAAGAAGTCGAGCTTGAGCCGTATCTGTTCGCGGGTTTTGTCTTTCTCCAATCGTTCGTACCTCAGTTGGCTCCTTACTCTGATGGAGTATGCCGTCCATAGAGCGAGAGCGGTGAACATGGCGAAGTAGATGCCCTTGGCCGCGAGCGAGAAGTACCATGGAGGGAGGATATGGATGTCAAAGGTTTTAATCGGCCCCGCCGGTCCGCCGTTAATTCCCTGTCTGCCGATAAGCAGGGAGTACTTGCCTAGCTCAAGGTTGGAGAATGAGATGGTATTGCCGCCAGCTTTAAGCATCTGCCATTCGCCGTCAAGAGGGCTTAGCTTGTAGATAATCGAGCTTTTGCGCTCCTGCGAGTAATTAAGGTCGGATATATCAACCGAGAATGTGTTGCTGTCGTGCCGCAGCCTTATCCCGTTAAGATAGCGCAGGCTCCTGCCTTCGAAGCCTCCGGAATGAGCGGCCGAACTGTTGTTAAAGCGTAGCGAGGTGATGAGAATAGGCCTCTCGCCTTGCGCATCGGCCAGAGTAGCTGGACGGACAAGAGCTAAGCCGTCGCTTCCGCCGAGATAGGCAAGACGGGTGGCGGCGTCGTAGAATATGCCGGAGAAGGCGCGGTTCATTATGTTATGGCGGCGGGTGGTCATGGCCTTGCGGTTGGTTATCCATATCCCGTCGGAAGATGATACCCATATATCGTCGCCGACCTCCATCATTGAGAGGGGTTCAATGGTATTATTCGAGAAGTAAACCGTTTGGGCTTCGAGCGTTGAGGCGTTGATCCTGGCTATTCCCTTGCCGAAGGCTGTCCAGATATATCCTTCCGAGTCGCATAGTATAAGCACCGGAACGATGCCCTCGCCGAGGCTCACGCGATCTATGCCGCCCGATGGGTCGATACGGTCGATGCCGGTTTTGTAGCCCAGAGCCCACCCCTTTCCCGAATGGTCAACGGCAATGTGGCTGATGAAGTTGCTCGATAAGCCCGACCGCGCCGTGTAGCATTTGTCGGCAATATACTGCCGGCGTTTCTCCCTCAGCTTTTCTTTACCGATAACGAGTATGCCGCTCATGCAGGTAGCTATCCAGATGTTACCCTGCGAATCTTCGGCTATATGGTATGTCCACGAGGAGTTGTAGCTGCCTGCACTGTCGGCAATGCTGCACCATGAGAAGTGCCCCGACTGTCTATCGTAGCGGTTGATGCCTCCGTCGGTGGCCACCCACAGGTTATCGTCGCCGTCTTCGCATATATACCGGATGCGGTTATGGGTGATGAAACTTGTGCTGCTGTCAACCATATACCATCGGGCGGTGCTGTTGTCGGAGGGGCTGGCGGTGCGAATAAGTCCGTTTGTTCCGCCCAGCCAGAAGTATCCGTCTTTATCCTTATATATATTATAGAAATGATTGCCCTCTCCGGAGCCCGTGAGCCGGTGGATGGGGATATACTTAATGTTATTATTACCCGGAAGCATGGAGATGCCGTAATCGGTGCCGAGCCATAGGTTTTGATCCCTGTCGGCATATACGGCCCAAACGATATTGTTGGCAAGCGACTTCGGATCGCGCGAATCATGCTTAGCCCTCCGGGGTTCCTCCTCATTATATATATACAATCCATTGTCGGTTCCAACCACAACATTACCCGAAGTGTCGAGCCGCATCACCTTTACGAACGAGCACTCCATCTTCGATTCGGCCGAGTTAGTCGCCGCCGAGTACTTATAACCTGAGTTCGACGTAAAAAAACCAGAAAAAAATTGGTAAGTCGGCTAAATTTTATTATTTTTATCGCTAAAAATCAATAAAATAAATAAAAATTACGGCATAACTTACTACTGACAAAATTGCCGAAATTTATTGTATTGCAGACGATTTTTGCAAAGAATTTTCAAAAGAAATCAAAAACCACCAAATTCTCCCCGATGATGGTAAACGGCATAGAAATCGCTCATTTGCCATGTCTGATGCCGAGATCATTACCATTATGATTTGCTTTCACTACGGCAGTTTTCGTAATCTGAAACATTTTTATCTGTTTTATGTCGCTGAACATTTGCGGAGTGAATTTACTAATTTATTGTCTTATAATCGCTTTGTTGAACTTGAGAGAAAAGTCATGATTCCGTTTGCGCTATTTTTGAAACTGATTTGTTTCGGCCAATGCACAGGCATCACTTTCATTGATTCCACTAAAATGGCTGTTTGCAAAAACAGGCGTATCAAGCGAAATAGGGTTTTCAAAGATATAGCAACAGTAGGCAAAAGCACGATGGGGTGGTTCTATGGTTTCAAACTCCATTTGGTGGTCAACGACAAGGGTGAACTGCTCAATTTTTGTATTACTCCAGCTAATGTAGATGACGGGAATGTGCCTGTAATTGAGTCACTATGCAAAAAGTTATTTGGGAAACTCTATGGCGACAAAGGCTATATTTCAGCCTCCCTGTGCGAACTGCTTTTCGAAGATGGATTGCATTTGGTTACCGGTATCAAAAACAATATGAAAAACCGCCTGATGAGCATGAGCGATAAAATCCTTCTACGAAAACGTTCTGTTATTGAAACCATTAACGACGAACTGAAAAATATTTGTGAAATTGAACATTCCAGACATCGCAGTCCGGTCAATTTCCTGATAAACCTGTTTGCCGGACTGGCAGCATACAGTTTCTTTGAGAAAAAACCCTCAATAAAGTTTGAGCGTTCCCTGCCAACCGGACAATTGGAATTGTTCCATTAGTCAATCATAAATAGCTATTACAAAGAATATTATCCTCAAATAAATCCTGAGCTAAATTTGTGTGCCATTTCCGCACAGAACTTTCTGTTAAATTTGGTAAATTAATTGCGTCGAACTCAGGTT
>JAITGL010000010.1 GCA_031280645.1 Tannerellaceae bacterium
TCTTTCAGATTCCACCTCGCGATAGACACCCTTCTCTCTCTGGCTGGACGATTCCCACTACTTGGGCTCGTTAGGGACTTACACCCGTTAGATAATATACATGATAGTCAAACAAAAAGCCGGACACTTCGACGTGCCGGGCTTAATGTGTGACTATTAAACCGTTTTTAGTTCCACATATAATTCATTTGATGACTGTAAGGCCAAACGATTTTTATATTCTGTTCCGTCGTTTTGCCCTTTTTCAACCGCTCGCACAGGGCGGCGTTTACAAACTGCCGGAGTACTTTTGCTTCCCACGTTATTCGAGTTCTCGAATAACGTGGGAATTAATGCCAGCCAAGCATTAAGTATTGCCGCCGGAAGCGGTGTATTCTCTCTCGGACGGGTTCAAACACCCACATTGGCGATGATATGCAGCCGCTATCTGGAAAATAAGGATTTCAAACCGCAGACTTATTTCCAACTCAAACTGCATACAGCTAAAGATGCCACCCTTTTTTCAGCCCTGTCTTTGGATAAGTCTGATACCCGGACAAAAGCGGATGCATTATACGCCCTTATAAACTCCGGCGGTACGGCAAATGTGGTAAGTGTAGAACGTAAGGAAGCCAATCAGGAACCACCATTATTATATGACTTAACTACCTTGCAGAAAGAAGCCAACAGCAAGCATGGTTTTTCGGCAGATAAAACCCTCACGATAGCACAGGCGCTCTATGAAAAGGCCGTACTTTCCTATCCCCGTACCGGTTCCCGTTATATTTCCACCGATGTATTCGATGAGATACCGCAGCTACTTGACAGCCTGAAAAGCTATTCCCGCTTTTCAGCTTATGCCGCTTCAATGGAGAATGCCCCGCTTAATATCCGTAGTGTGGACGACAAGAAGATTATCGACCACCATGCGATCATCTTTACAGAAAACAAGCTGGGCGAACTTTCATCTGATGAAAGCATCATCTATGAAATGGTTGCCGGACGTATGTTGGAGGCATTTTCCAAAAAGTGTAAGAAAGAAAATACGGTTGTTTCCCTTGAATGTGGCGGAGTAACATTTTCGGCACGGGGAAGTATTATCCTTTCCGCCAGATGGCGTGGCGTATTTGGCGCACAGGATGAAGAAAAAGAAGAAGATGCCACCGTATTGCCCGACATCGTTCAGGGCGACAGCCTGCCAGTGAAAGGTTGCGACGTATTGGAGAAACAGACCAAACCCCGCCCATTGCATACAGAGAGCAGTCTATTATCAGCAATGGAGACCTGTTCCAAAGAAGTTACGGACGAAGCCGAACGTGAGGCTCTCAAAGAATCGGGCATCGGAACGCCTGCCACCCGTGCGGCCATTATTGAAACACTATTCTCCCGTGAATATATTGTACGCGATAAAAAATCGCTTGTACCCACCAATAAAGGATTGACCGTGTATCTGGCTGTTAAGGATAAGAAGATTGCGGATGTTTCGATGACCGGCGAGTGGGAAGCGCACTGAATAAAATTGCTTCGGGAGAAATGGATGCGAATACTTTTCACAAGGGTATAGAAGTATATGCCGCACAGATTACAACGGAGTTGCTCTCTATTTCTATCGAGGGAGCAAGCAATCGTGTCGGATGCAAATGTCCTAAATGCAGTGGACAGGTGGTTTTCTATCCCAAAGTCGCCAAATGCCAGAATGAGGATTGCGGACTGATGGTATTCCGCTCTATTGCCGGAAAAGACCTCACGGACGGGCAACTATCCGACCTTTTCGGTAAAGGAAAAACCGGATTAGTGAAAGGGTTCAATAAAAAAGCCGGAGGAACTTTCGATGCCGTCATTGCTTTCGACAGCGAATATAAGACCGTTTTTGAATTTCCGAAAAACAAACCGGGCAATGCAGGGAAAGGAAAAAAACGGAAATAATAGTATCTTTGCCATTAAGATTCTAATCATAATATTGTTTTTTAAGACGTGTTTTGAACGGAATTTTAGTGGTTGGCACTTCGGGTGGGAATCCGAAGTGTCTTTTCGCTTTCTCCCTCTCCACTTTTTCAACCACTAAAATTCCAATGTTATGACAAAGAATAATCTATCGCCACAGGGCGAACTATCCTATTACGGCTTATCCCTCTTATCGTATTTGCGCGATAGCCACCCCGACAAAGCCGGGGATAAGGCATTTATAGCAAAGCGTGCCAACCGTGCTTCGGAGGATTACAGCGAAGCGATCCGAAGCGGCCTTACTCATATCGAAGCGGAAGAACAGGCAAACGCCGAACTATATCGGGATTTACACTTTTCCGCTTACAACACCCTTGTAAATATACTCTGGGACGAGTTTCCGGTGGAAATACCCGAAGACGATGCCCGCAAGGTCGCCCTGCAGGTCTTACTGCAATGCGGTAACGTGCTGCCAAAATACACCCTGACGGATGATTTTGCCGACACTCCTGCATACGATCTCTTATATACGGAACTTACAGGAACGATGCAAATACTTCTGGAAGATGGCGCGATTTAATAAAGCGGCGCACCTTCGCCAGAATATCGACGCGATAAAGGTAGCCTTTACGCTCGACCGGGAGAACCGTGAAGTCACCCCCGGAGGAGAGACAAACATTGCAGGCATATAGCGGTTTCGGAGCGATTAAGGAAGTGATAGACCCACTGCCGAAGGACGGTGGGAAAACAACTCCCTTAACTCCTTTAATCGAAGAACTACATACAGTCCTAAGAGAAAATATCGCCGATGAACGATAGTACAAGCGGCATTTTGGTGGTATTAAGGATTCCATACTGTCAGCCTTTTATACCTCACCCATCATTGCCGACACCCTGATTGCATCATTAGTGCAAAGCGGCGTTACGCCCTTTCGGGCAATAGACCCCAGCACCGGAGCAGGAGTATTCGCCGACAGCCTTAGAAAGTTCGTCCCCGATGCAGAGATAACCTGTTTTGAAAAGACTCGATGACGGGTATGATACTAAAACACCTGCGCCCGGAGGATAAAGTAAGGGTACAAGGCTACGAAACCATTGAGCCAAAGTATTCCGGCTATTACGATGTGGCGGCCAGTAATATCCCGTTCGGGGATGTCGCCATTTTCGATCCGGCATTCTCCACGCACACCGATCCCGCCCGTCGGCAGGGTACACGGACACTGCACAACTATTTCTTTATGAAATCGGTTGATACCGTCCGAGGTGGCGGTGTCATAGCTTTTATCATTTCACAGGGCGTTCTCAACTCCGAGCAGAACCGCCCCATCCGCGAGTGGCTTGCCGACAGGTGCGATGTGGTTTCCGCTATACGATTGCCCAATAACCTTTTTACCGACCATGCCGGAACCGAAGTCGGAAGCGACCTTATTGTGTTGCAGAAACGACCGCCGGGTGAATATCCCGTAATGGAGCGGCAAGCGGATTTTATCGAATCCCGCAAACTGTCAAACGGGATTTCCGTAAATAACCTGTTCCAGCAGTTAGACCGGGTAATCCAAACCGATGCCAAAGTCGGAACAGACCCTTATGGCAAACCCGCAATGGAATTTACCCATTCCGGTGGCGAAATAGGTATCGCAGAAGACTTGCGACGGATGCTGGGCGAGGACTTTTCCAAACACCTCGACCTGAATCGCTACCTCTCTTTTGCTCCCCAACGTGCGGAGCAAACGCAAGCCAGAAATGAAACCGCTCCGCAAGTTAAACCGGAGCAAAGTACAACAGTGGACATTGCAGGTGCTTCAAACAAAGTGGAAGCCGATGTTTCCACCTCGCACCGGCAAAGACCACAGGGGGAAGAACGCTGCCAAATGACCTTAATCCCCTTTGGCAGACGGATGACCTTGATCCGTTTGGGCAAGCCGTAGAGGAACACTTTGATGATTTAAGCAGACAGGATAAAGCTAAAACGATTATCCCGGCAGAAGAACAGGATGCTATCGCAAAAGCACAGGCAGAAGGGTATAATCTTGATACCACCACTGGAGAATTGACACCTATAACAGTCGTGGAACCATCCCCTGATATTTCACCTGCCGATACGGATTATGAACCGACTGCTGAAGATTGGGCAGATTACGGCGCATACTTAGCCGAGCGGGAAAGCCGGGGCATGGAAGAGCGATTACCTCAACCGGAAGACTACGGCATTATTGAGCCTGTCCCGGAACTCCTGTTCAGGCGACTATGGAGCCGCAGCAAAACACACAGACCACTCCGGCAGGTAATTTTAGCAGTACGCTGTTCGATATGGACGACCCGGCTATTCTATCAAAGCCGACTATGGAGGCTGCTCTGCAAGTAAAAGTACAACAAGAACCACTGATAACGCTTTACGACCTGTTCGGTTTCTCCGAAGAAGAACGTAGTCAGGTTAAACGTCCCCGCAGGCGTAAGAAAACACCTCCTGCAAAAAAAGAACACCGGAGTTGCCTTTTATGGATTGGCGGGAGGAGATGCAACATAACGCCCGTCTTGAACGGGAAGAAAAAGAGCGACAGCAGAGAGGACAACAGCCGGACAAAACTCCGTTTGTTTATCCCGTTGAGGATGCCCGCAGAGCGGAACAACAGGAAGCACTTCGACACGAACAGGAACGGATGCAGCGGGAAGAATACCTGAAACCTATCCCGTTCAAAGCCGAGATGCTGCCGCATTATCGTGAGGGATCACTCGTTTCGGACGAACATAACCGTATCGGCTATTTGCGGGATAAGGATGGATTTCAACCTATGTTCCACCCGCTGGAACTGGCCGAAACGCAAGAAAGGAAAGCCTCTATCTATATTGAAATACGTGATACTTATTATCATCTGTATCAGAATGAAGCCGAACGGTTGGAAGCGAATCCCGCCCTGCGGGAAATGCTGAACCGCCTGTACGACAATTTCACAGACCGTTTCGGCAAGCTAAACGAAAAGAAAAACCTCGACCTGATTAAAATGGATGCGCGGGGTACGGAAATCCTCTCGCTCGAACGCTACATAGACGGAGTGGCGCAAAAAGCCGATATATTCCATCATCCGGTAGCGTTTAACCCAAATGAGATTACCGAAGCTGCCGATGCCCGTGAAGCATTGGTAGCCAGCCTGAACAAATACGCCGGGGTAAATCTGGAATATATGGCAGGGCTTACCGGAGGAACTAAAGATAATATTTTGGAAGAGCTGCACGGCAGTATTTATTTCAATCCGGAAATTGACGGCTACGAGATTGCCGACAAATACATAGCTGATAATGTCATGGAGAAAGCCGACGGAGTGGAGCGTTTTCTTCGTGACAATCCATCGCATACTGCGGCAGAGGAATCCCTTCAGGCACTTCGGGAAGCTACCCCGAAGCCTATTGCGTTCGATGACCTTGATTTTAATTTCGGTGAACGCTGGATACCTAAAGAGATTTACGAAAAATACGCATCGCACCTGTTTGATGCGGATGTTACAATAAACTTTGCACCCAACATCGACGAGTACAGCGTAAAGGCTGATAGGACGAACGTAAAAATAACCGACCAGTATGCAGTGAAATCACAAAGCCGTACATTCAACGGCATACATCTGATGAAACACGCCCTGCAAAACACCTCGCTCGACATTACCCAAAAGGTAAATAAGTTGATTGATGGTAAAATGCAGGAGGTCAAAGTACGTGATCCGGAAGCCATACAACTCGCCAACTCCAAAATAGACGAAATGCGGAACGGTTTTTCCGATTGGCTGCGCGACCAGTCACCGGAGTTTAAGGACAGGCTGGCTGAACGTTATAACCGCACGTTCAACTGTTTTGTACGTCCCAACTACGACGGTTCACACCAAACCTTTCCGGGGCTTGATCTGAAAGGGTTGGGAATAAACGACCTGTATAAGAGCCAGAAAGATACCGTCTGGATGGATAAGCTATTGGGCGGTAATATTTGCGACCATGAGGTCGGAGGAGGAAAAACCCTGATTATGTGTTGTGGTGCAATGGAGAAAAAACGGCTTGGATTGGCGAACAAACCCATGATTACAAGCTTGAAAGCCAATATCCATGAGATTGCCAAAACATTCTGTACCGCCTATCCAAACGCAAAAGTTTTTTACCCCGGCAAGGAAGATTTTACTCCAAAAAATAGGGAGAGGATCTTTCGTGAGATAAAGAACAACGATTGGGATGCCGTAATCCTGACACACGAACAGTTTGCCAAGATACCGCAATCACCGGAACTGCAACGGGAGATATTACAGACCGAACTCGACAGCGTAGAGGAAAACTTGCAGGTACTCAAAGACTAGGGCAAAGAAGTTTCCCGTGCCATGTTGAAAGGCTGCATAAGGCGCAAACTTAATCTGGAAGCCAAACTGCAAACGGTTATGCACACTATCGAAAACCGAAAGGACGATACGGTCGATTTCAAACACATGGGTATCGACCATCTCTACGTGGACGAATCGCACAAATTTAAGAACCTTACGTTCAATACCCGTCATGACCGGGTAGCGGGATTAGGAAACCCCGAAGGCTCGCAACGTGCGCTGAATATGCTGTTTGCTATCCGTACCATTCAGGAACGCACTGGGCGCGATTTGGGTGCAACTTTCCTTTCGGGTACAACCATATCCAACTCGCTGACGGAGTTGTACCTGTTGTTTAAATATCTCCGTCCGCAGGAGATGGAACGGCAGAACCTCAAAACCTTTGATGCGTGGGCAGCCGTTTTCGCCAAAAAGTCCATAGATTACGAATTTTCGGTAACGAATGAGATTGTGCAGAAAGAACACTTCAGATATTTTATCAAAATGCCAGAACTGGCAGCCTTTTATTCCGAGATAACCGACTTCCGTACCGCCAAGGACATCGGTATAGACCGCCCGGAGAAAAACGAAATACTGCATAACATACCACCCACGCCCGACCAGACGGCATTTATCGACCGTTTGGTACAGTTGGCCAAAACCGGAGACGGGGAACTGTTGTTCCGGGGTAAACTGACCGATAGGGAAGATAAGGCAAAGATGCTGATTGCTACGGACTATGCCCGCAAAATGTCGCTTGATATGCGGATGGTCGATCCGACCCGTTTCGGCGACCATGTGGATAACAAAGCCAGCCATTGCGCCCGGATGATTGCCGGCTATTACAATAAATACGACCAGCATAAGGGTACGCAGTTCGTATTCTCCGACCTCGGCACTTACAAAGCCGGGGAATGGAATATATATAGCGAAGTGAAACGTAAGTTGGTCGAAGACCACGGAATACCCGCCAATGAAGTACGCTTTATTCAGGAAGCCGCCAGCAGCGAGAGTATGCGAAAACGCATGATAGGAGAAATGTAAGAGGGTATAATCCGTGTCATGTTCGGCTCAACCGAAATGCTCGGAACGGGTGTGAATGCACAGAAAAAGTGCGTTGCCATCCATCACCTTGACTGTCCGTGGCGGCCATCAGATCTGACACAACGCGACGGGAGCGGCATCCGTACAGGTAATGAAGTCGCCAAATACTATGCAGATAATAAGGTCGATGTTGTACTATATCGGTCGAAAAGTCGCTGGATGCTTATAAATTCGGATTGCTCCACAACAAGCAACTTTTTATCCAGCAATTAAAGTCCAACAATATGGGCGCACGTAAAATTCACATTTGCGTATTACAAAGATTATATGAAAGCTGAAAACTTGCGTAATGAATTAGTTCCCAATCTGTACACTTTTTTCTCGATGGACGAGGCAAAGAATGGTTTTAGTTTTTATTACACTGCAACGCCTTTGATATGAACAATGACAGGCGCAAATGACAGGCAAATTCCCAAATTAACGAAAAAATATTACCGGAAATAGCAAAGAATATACTTCAATACATTAAGAAACAGAAGGATGTAAATAGAAATCTATTTTATCCCTGTATGTCAATTTATTACTATCAAAAGAGCTCAAAAGCAAAGCTCATATAAGTAGCAGCTTCTTTGAATATCTCAGAAAATACATATTGGACAATATACCAACAATAGGCAGCTATTTTAATAATAAGAACGATGTAAAGATCAAAAATACATTTTTGGAAATTCAACCGGCTGATTTGGGTTGCCCTGAAATTAATTGGTTTTATTGTAATAATGAAAAATATGATAGTATTTTAATTAACGAGGCACGAAATCCCGAAAAATTAAATCTTGACAAATGGAATATTATTGATTTGCTGAAATATGTGGTTGATAATGGCAAAATCAAAAATGTAGATGATTGGGTAAAAAATGCTCAACCAAAAATATACTATGCTTGTCTCAAAGAGATAGAAAACATAGTACAAAGACGACGTTACCGATTATTATGCAGATAAAATTATTTAAGTTTTCCGATGAGGAGTTTTATTCGCTAAACGAAATTTTTAATAATGATGATTTAATTCTCAACTACGAAAAAACTTCCGATATTCAATTTGAGTTACAAGCGATTGGCTTTAAATCTTCATATATCAACATTGCAGATTACCCAGATATCAAAGAATTGATAGAAAATAGATTTAATGATTTATCTGTTTTTCAACAAATCGCTTATCGAGTTAAAGAAAATCATTTTAGAAAAGACCAAAAGCAAAAACTGTTTATTGCTTTACAAAATTTTTACGGCGTTGGCACAGAAAAATTAAAAGATTTAGAGCTGTTTAAAGATGTACAAGGTAATATACGCCCATTGCGCAACTTGTTAAAAGGCGACATTCAAGTACCCAATTGGTTGTTTCCTTTCAAAATTCATATTGCCGAATATATACCTGAATTAGATGAGCACCTTCTCAAAGACACAGATATTTACAAAGAAATTATTTTGCCCAATTGGGAAAATGTCATTGAAAATATTGCAAATATTCATGAATTTTATCAAAATGTAAAAAATATTGTGATTTGAATGAAGACAATAAACCGCTTAAAAACACAGCGATTTGTTTACACGAAAGAAGGATTTATACAGGCCAATCAGGTGTTTTTTCAACTCAAAAATGAACGAATTCGGGAATCAATATTTGAGTTTTCAAAGTGCAATTCAAAAGTTATTAAAGGCATTAACCCCGAACAAACAAATATTATCTTTTCTTTCTGATTATCCATTCAAAGTAGATGATTCTGATTTATTTGATTGGCAAATCAACGAATGTGAATTATATACGCAAGAAATAAAAGCATTGATTCAATTCTGCAAACTCAACAATGAGCAATTCTTCAAAAATTGCATTATTGTAAAAAGAGATTCAGGCTTTGCCATTATTGCCAAATCAGAGAAGTACCAAATTATCTCGCCAGATGAAAAAGCAAGAAATTTTATTGCCGATAATTGTTCTGACAGATTATTTGTTTTGCCTCATGAATTTTTGGAATACAAAGATGAAGACTGTATTGTAAAAGCAGATGATTTGCACGCTCTGATTTTGGAGTGTGTATCCGGTAACTGTTCCTGGCAAGCAAACTCCACAACGTGTTCGTGAATATCTGAATCGCTGTGTCACTACGGTTGAATGGGATACGGCTCAAATTCAAGATATCTGCATAGACATGTCTCCCGCCTTCATAGCCGGATACCTGGAACATCTACCTGAGGGACAGATCACTTTTGATAAATTTCATGTAGTGAAAGAGGTAAACGGGGCGGTGAATGAACTGCGCAAATTGGAACGCAAAGGAAATGATTTGTTGAAAGGTCATAAATGCGCTTTCTTGAAAAGAACCTGAGCCATAAGTTACAGGCAGAGAAAGATTTTCTCCTTGAAATGTACCCGAAGATAGGACAAAGCTGCCGGCTTAGGGAGATGTTTGAAGATTTTTGGACGATAAAAGACCCTATAGAAGCGGAAAGCTTTTTGGTTTTTTAGCTATTTGGTGTGATTTTGCAACTGAATCTAAAATACAATCGTTTATCAAATTAACTAATACAATAAAAGCGCATTGGAGGGGCATTATCAGATATGTGACAAGTAATATCTCCAATGGAATCTTAGAGGGCATGAACTCGAAAATACAACTTGCAAAAAAACGGGCAAGAGGATACAGAAACTCTCGCAATTTTATAAACATGATTTACTTTAATTGTGGCAAACTAAAATTTGATTACCCACAGTATTTAAGATAGAACCTTAGATTATCGTACATCCGCTATGGGATGAACCATAATATACCGCTTATCGGCAAGGTCATTACCTTTGTGGTAGCTATAGACACCGTTTGCAAACTGACTGTACGTTAAGCGGCTTAGGATGCCAGTTTGAGATACTAAACTCGAAGAGGAAATTTGTATATATATAAATAACTATGATCTGCTCTTAATTTAAAGAGTAGAAAGCATATCTTATGCCAAAATACAGAGATGACACCACGAAGAAGCCCATAAAGAGAAGGGTGCTCTTGGTTTTTTAGAGGAAAGGTAATAAAATTCGGTGGCTACCTGTTTTGTCTCGACGCTACGATGCGCCATACTCCAGCCGGAAGCGAAATTTCATCCCGGTCGGTTCTTATCTTGATTAATCATTATTAGGATCGACTATGTGCAGTTGCGAAAGAACAGGTATAAAACGAGAAGCCCCTGCTCGCGCAGAGGCTTTTCTCTATATATATGTTGTGAAACTATTGAGAATTACATCATGAAAAAAAATATTTCCAAATTATTAATAGCCTGGATTCTGATCAAATTTAGCATCTATGTTCAGGTCGATTTGCGACTGTGGGATTGGCCATAGAACGTGGTAGTCCTGAATGTTGCATGCCGGAAACCGGGGATTGTTGTTGTATTTGCGAACACGTTCAAGCAGTTTGCCTGTTCGGCGCAGGATGAAGTGCCGG
Organism: Tannerellaceae bacterium; assembly: GCA_031280645.1. The sequence goes on from JAITGL010000010.1 coordinate 10,793, forward strand.
CAAGTTTCGCCGTAGAGCTCGCGCGCTGATTCGTCGAGTACGTAGTCGAGCGAGATTTCCGCTTCGGTTACAGGGTTGGCTTTGGCGCGGTTGCGGATCATGTTAACGTCGGCGGCTGCTTCGGCTTTCATGCCTTTTTGGATGTAGGCTTCGGCGCGCATGAGGTATGTTTCGGCCAAGCGCATTCCGTACTGATCCTTAAAGGTGTTGCCGCCGCCTGATTGCGCGGGGTTGTTGAGAATGTTGCACGGGTCGGCCATTTTCATGAAGTAGGGATAGATGTATTGGCAGGTATCACGCATTGGATCGCGACGTCCGGCGGCGTAATCTTCGGCATAGAGGCTGAAGTCGATGCGTTGGCCGTGGTATTTCGAGTCGGGGTTGTCGAAGTAGAAGTCGCGCTTTACGTTGTTCGGAGCGTTGCGGATGTCGTTGTTCCAGTTGCCGTCCCATGCGTTGTGGGTCATAAGTACGGAAGGATGTATCCATGAAACGGGTCGTCCGAGGGTGTCGGAATATCCTGTGTAATTGCCGTCAACAAGTTCTCCTTTGAATGCCGGAACGCCGTCGGGGGTGTTGCCTATACGGAAGTAGGCGGGGCCGAAAGCGCGGATTGTGCGGGCGTTGCCGCCTCCGGTTACCGTAGGAGGCTCGACTTGTACAACCCAGATGGCCTCTTTGTTTTCGGGCAGGTTGTGGTTGCCGAAGGTGAAGAGATCCTGGTATACGTCGCCGGAGCCGAATACGTCGTTCTGGTTGCCGAAGCGTGCGGTCATGAGCTTATATCCGAAGTCGTTGATAACGCGTGTTGAGGATGCGATTGCCTGGTCGTACTTTTTCTGCATAAGGTAGATTTCCGTAAGGAGGTGGAGGGCGGCGCCTTTGGTTATGCGTCCGGGGTCTTCTTCCTTGCCGGGATCGGGCAGATAGGTTGCGCCGGCGGCGAGGTCGTCTTCCATCAGTTTGTAGGCTTTGTCGAGCGGATCGCGAACGAAGTCGGTTTTTGCCGAACTGAAGGGTTCTTCAATTACGGGTACTTCGCCGAATAGCGTTACGAGGTGGCGGTACATAAATGCGCGGAAGAATTGCGCTTCGGCGCGGTATGCTTGCTTTTGCGCTTCGCTGCTCCAAACGGTTGGATCGGATTCGTCGATGGCCTTGATGAGCATGTTAACGTATTGGATTACGATGAATGGCCGTTTCCAATAGTCTTCAACGTACGATGAGTTGGGAACAAGGTAGGTTACATAGTTGCACAAAAAGCGTGTACTGCCGGGGTCTTCGCCGTGGAATGCTACGTCGGTTCCAAGTCCTTTGTATATGGCGAAGCAGTCTTGATAGTCGTCGTTGCCGGGCTGGAACCAGTCGTGCCTAGTGCGGAAGTGTAGTCCGGTGATTCCTTGCTTCATTCCGGCCAGAGTAGCGTAGGCATTGTTGGGAGCGAGGAAGTCTTTGGGTTTTTCGGACAGGAATGCGTCGTCATCGCATGCCGTTAGTACGGCGAGCGAAATCAGTATGAGCTGGAAGAATATATTCTTTCGAAAATATGTTTTCATATACTGTAAATTTAAAATGTTAGAACGATAGTTTTACTCCGCACACGATGTTGCGTATACCGCGCTGGTGCGCATAGTCGTCGGTATTAAGCGAGGCATATTCCGGGTCCCATCCGGGGAAGTCGGAGAATGTCAGAAGGTTCTTGCCGGACAGGTATATCTGCAAATACTCCATACCTCCCAGCGCCTTGAGTACTTTGGGGCTGAAGCTGTACGTTAGCGACAGATCTTGCAGGCGTGTGAATCCCCGGTTCTTCCATACTCCGCCGTATACTGCGGGCGAGTTGTATATCCCGGATGATTCGGAGGTGCGGTTATCGGGCGTCCAATAGTGGCGTGCGGAGGTTTGGTTGATGCGGTATACGTCGTCGGAGCGTTGCGATACGTTTACGTAGTCGTACGTATTAATAAGGTAGCGGTCCGACCCTCCGGCGATGGTGTTGAGCAGGAAGTAGAGCGACCAGTTTTTGTATCTCAGCGTATTGGATATGCTAAGAGTAAAGTTGGGCGATTTGCTGCCGAGGATTTGGCGGTCGTCGGCCGTGATTTTGTTATCGCCGTTGAGGTCTTCATATTTCCATTGTCCGGGATACCATCCGTCGTATATGTTGCCCGAATAGAGGTCTTCTTCTTGCCACATGCCGATGATTTTGTAGTCGTAAACAGACGAGATCGGCTGTCCTACAAACCATCCGTTGCCTATGTCCTTATCGTCGTCGCCTCCGTATAGCTTGGTGATTTCGTCGCGGTTGAGCGAAAATTCTACTCCCAGATCCCATTGCAGGTCGCGGGTTTTTACGTTTTGCGATGTAATCTCGATGTCGACTCCCTTGTTTGCAATTCCGCCAAGGTTATCCCATATTTCCTGATATCCTGCGGCCCATGGGAGGCGTCTTTTTACAAGTACGTCGGTTGTTTGCGCGGTGTAGAGGTCGATTGAGGCATTTATGCGCCGGTCGAGGAATCCGAGGTCGAGACCGAGGTTGTACGACACGGTTTTTTCCCATCTCAAGCCGGAGTTGCCCATTGCGTTGGGATATACGCCCACAACGGTGCTCGATCCGTAAACATAGGGGTCGGTGCCCATGCGCGACAAGCTACTGTATCGCCCGATACCCTGGTTGCCGTTCTGACCGTACGACAAGCGTAGCTTGGTATATAACGCGGGCGCTTTATCCTTAATAAAGTCTTCTTCGGAGATTATCCATCCGAGCGAGAATGAGGGCAGGGTTACAAATTTGTTTGTAGATCCAAAGCCCGAAAAACCGTCGCGCCTTACGGTGGCCGCCGCCATATATCTGTTCTTAAACTGATAGTTAACGCGCCCCATGTACGAAACGCCCATTTCTTCCCACGATTCGTTATCGCGCGCCGTTATGGTTGTTCCCATTGCAAGATTGTCGTAGCCGAGAGCGTCGTTGTCGAAGTATTCCGACCGCATTGTGAAGCGGGTGTATGCGCTTTTTTCACGGCTGTAAAGCAAGGTAGCGTTAACGCTGTGATCGCCGAATTTGTTAATATAGGAAATGATGTTGTTGAAGATCCAGTCGGTTCTGACGCGGGGCTGCCGTTCGGCGCGTCCGCGCGTAGCGGATCCTTCGTCGGTATTCCGGGGCCAGAAGGTGCGGCGGTCTTCATTTACCGAGGTGTTCGAGTAGTTGAAGTCGTAGCTCAGGCCTTTAACAAAAGGCACGTCGAGGCGCAGGTTTCCAACGTAGAACAGAGTGGTGCGAACATCGCGATCACTTACGCGCAGCGGCGAAAGCGGATAAACCATGTAGTTCTCATCCGTAATATATAATGGAGCGTTTTGAAGATCGTAGGGATCAACATTGGCCAGCGGGCTCGCTTCGCGGGCGTCGTTCAGGGTGGCGTGCCGGCCGGAGTAGTCGCGCCAGGCGTAGTTGATGTTAAGCCCGGCCGACAGCCAGCTTGTAAACTTGGTGTCGAGCTTGGTGTTGAGCGTAACGCGGCTGAACTGGTCGTTTTCCATTACGCCTTCCTCGCTGTTGTACGACAGTGAGGCATAATAGTTTGTCTTGTCGGTGCTGCCCGAATAGTTTACGTCGTAGCCCTGGATAATCGGGCTTTCGCGGGATACTACGTCAACCCAGTCGATGTCGTGCTTTGTACTTGTATCAAGGTACATAGCCTGCTCTTCGGCTCTGCGGAGGCGCGATGCAACGAAGTTACGGTCGTTTATGTCGGGATATGCCGGCTTGCCTGCATTGGCTGTGGGTTTTGTTGCGTACCATTTGTAAAGGTCTTGCTGGTAGTAATAGTCGACAAGGCGGATGGCGTACTGCTCGGCGTTCATTACTTTCATTTCGGAAGGCGTATAGCCCTGGGTTCCGTAGAAAGCGTTAACGTTTACTTTCGGCTTGCCCGATTTCCCTTTTTTGGTAGAAATAAGGATAACGCCGTTGGCCGAACGTGATCCGTAAACTGCGGCGGCGCTGGCGTCTTTCAGGATGTCAACGTATTCGATGTCGTTAACGTTGAGGTCGTTCAGCGATCCGTTGTAAATAATGCCGTCGAGTACGATAAGAGGGTTATCGTTGGCCGAAAGAGAGGTTTTTCCTCTGATCGACAGCCGAGCATCGCCTCCGGCCAAACCCGTTTGCGTGATGTTTACTCCCGCCGAGGCTCCCGAAAGAACCTGGGCAAGGTTAATGTTCGGAACAGGAGCCTTGTCTTCAAGAGCTACGCGGGCCACGGCTCCGGTAAGGTCGCTCTTTTTCAAAGTTCCGTAGCCCACCACAATCACTTCGTCGAGGGTTTGAGTGTCTTCAACGAGGGTTACGTTCAGGGAGTTCCTGCCTTGCAGGTTAATCTCCTGGGTTACAAAACCTATGTACGAAAAAACCAGAACAACGTTACGGTTGGATACCTGGAAGGAATATTTCCCGTCCAAATCGGTAATTCCACCGTTTGTACTGCCTTTTTCTCGCACATTTACGCCGATAAGCGGCTCGCCAGTCTCGGAAGTAATTATGCCGGACACGTTTGACCCCCCCATATTTCCCTGTGATACAGCGACTTGCGAGGAGAGCCAGAAAAGCGCAACGATTGCTGTAAGCATCGTTGCCGTTTTAATAATAATCTGCTTGTAAACTTTCATACTAATTCTGAATGTTTGGATAACTAAATAGTAATCTTTCAAGGTTCAACATAATATTAAATTAAAAGACACGCGTAATAAACATATCGTTAGTTAAACGATATGCAAACGTAAGTATATTTTCCTTAACAACAACACTTCTAAACAAAATATCTTTTCCCGGCCGTCGCCGCCTATCTTTCTATGCCTGACCCCCTCCGCTAACTTTAAACCTTACTCTCAATCGTCCTTGATTAAATTCGCAATTAAGAAAATGAAACTCGCCTATCTCGGAAGTATTTTTCACATGTTCGCCAATGCAAGCGCATGTATCATAATCGCCAACTTTAACAATACGGATCGTATCGCTTGCTTCGGCCGGCAGTTTGCTGAGGTCAACCCATTGGGCGGCGTTTTCTCTTTCTACATATTCTATTGTAACGGGCAAATTTCCGGCAATGATTTCGTTAACCTTCCTTTCAACCTCTGCCAGCCGCTCCGCTCCAGGATCTTCGGGGAGGAAATAATCGCATTTGCTTTTTTTGCGCTCTATATGGGCGTTTTGCGAACGACGGCAGCCAAAGGTTCTAACCATTGTTTGGTTAAGGATATGCTCGGCGGTGTGCATTTCGGGGCAATAATCCTTGTTGCTTTTGTTTAATGTACTTATATCCATGCTTTTACTTTGTTGTTCCTTTTTTATTTCGTTTTTCGAGGGGCAAAGATAACGTTAAATATTCCGAAAAAACAGGCCTGCTAAACCCGGTTATTTGGATAGATACAAAATCATCGCCGTGGAAAACGTCGTTTTGGTAGCTACCCAAACGTTTTTGGTAGCTACCAAAACCTTTTCCGTAGCTACCAAAACAATTTTTGTAGCTACCCAAACGTTTCCCGTAGCTACCCAAACGTTTTCCGTAGCTACCAAAACAGTTTTTGTAGCTACCAAAACGTTTTCCGTAGCTACCAAAACAGTTTTTGTAGCTACCCAAACGTTTCCCGTAGCTACCAAAACAGTTTTTGTAACTACCCAAACGTTTTCCGTAGCTACCAAAACAGTTTTTGTAGCTACCCAAACGGTTTTCGTAGCTACCCAAAACCGCTTTCTCCCTCGCTATATCCTTTTCAAACCTGCATTTTAGCCGGCTTTAGCCCACCGTTCCGGTATTTTTCCGGGGATTAATTAATGCCGGTTCTGCAAATACGCAATACTCAATTTTCCAGGAGATTAACTGCTTGTTGAAAAATAAATCCGAATCTTTTTTTGCAGGATGCAGTAGTTTTCACAAGTATTCACATACCTTTGCCGCCGTTGTCGTCAGAGTCCTTAGCTTGCTCCGACAATGCCGAAATTAAATGTAAAGAAGTGATTATTAGATGTTGAACCTCTCAAAAAATGATGATTTATGAACGCCGAAAAATTAAAACAAACCGTATGGAAACATACATCCCGGATGTATATCCCTATTAATTATTTGACAAACTAATTATAGTGAAAACTATATTTCTCATTCTTATTTTATTTCTAATATAATCAACCCAATTGTACGTTTATGTTAAATTCTTTAAGATTTAAAAGCTTGATCGCGCTAACAGCATTGATCTGCTTTTCAATGAATATAAAAGCCGTTGAGGAGCCCCTCCGGCAAGCCGCTAATGCCTTGCAGCAAAGCGGCAAACTGATCGGAACGGTAGTAGATGAGCTTGGGCCGATAACCGGAGCCTCGCTGCTGGTTGAAGGAACTGCAAACGGAACCGTTACCGACTTAGACGGCCGTTTCTCGATGGAAGGAGTTAAGCCGGGAGATGTAATTATTGTTTCTTACGTAGGTTACGTTTCGCAGCGAGTTAATTATACAGGGCAGCCAACCCTGTCGGTTATACTTGTTGAAGATGCAAAAGCCTTAGGCGAAGTTGTGGTCACGGCTTTAGGCATCAAGCGTGACAAGAAAGCTCTTGGCTACGCGATGCAGGAAGTAAAAGGCGACCGGCTAACCGAAACCCGCGACGCTAACGTGGCCAACGCTTTAGCAGGCAAAATTGCCGGGGTGCAGATCCGGCAAAACGGAACCGGAGTAGGAGGAGCAACAAATATCCTTATCAGAGGCAACAATTCTATCGCAGGAAATAACCAGCCGCTTATTGTAGTCGACGGAGTTCCGATTGATAACTTTGCCAATAATACCGCCGACTATTGGGGCAACGGAAATATCGACAAAGGATCGGGAATATCCGACATTTCGCCCGACGATATCGAAACAATGTCGGTACTGAAAGGCCCCGCCGCCGCCGCGCTTTACGGCAGTAGAGCCGGCAACGGCGTTGTGATGATCACAACCCGGAAAGGAACCGCCAAAGGCGTAGGCGTTGCCTACAATACAAATTACACGTTTGAAACCCCAATGCAAACTCCCGAACTCCAAAACGCTTACGGACAGGGTACCAACGGCGAGTTCAACCGCGACGTTCGCGGAAGCTGGGGCCCGGCTATGGACGGCAAAAACGTGACCAACGGCCTGGGAACCTTTGCCTATTCGGCGCGCGACAATAATCTTTACAAAGACTTCCTGCAAACCGGTTCGAGCTGGACTAACAGCCTCGACATCAACAAGGCTGCCGATAACCTGACCTTCCGCGCCGCCGTTACCCGGATGGATAACCAGGGGGCAATGCCAAACAGCGCCCTTAACCGTACCTCGATCACCCTACGGTCAACCGCCGAGCTGGCAAAGTGGCTGTCGGTCGACGTGAAAGTAAACTACATTAACCAGAAGGGTAAAAACCGTATCAAGCTGGCCGCCGACCCCGACAACATCTTCCTCGAAAGCCTGTTCATGCCGCGAAGCGTTGGCTACTCCGACTTCCTTCCCTTCAAATCAACCGATTGGAAGCGTCCCGACGGGAAGCCGGCCACCTACCTCGACACCCATGCCTCGTCGCCCAACAATCCCTACTGGACGGCCTACCGAAATCGCAACAGCGACGAGCGCGACCGGTACATCAGTCTCGTAGCCTTCGACTTTACCATAACCGAATGGCTAAGCCTGAAGCTCCGGAGCGGTATGGACAATTATACCCTCTATTCCGAAAATATCCGCGCCACCGGCAACCCCTATTGGGAAAATAGCGGAAGCATACGCATACAAACGGAGCGTTTCAAGGAAACCAATACCGACTTCCTGCTCACGGCCCGGAAAAACTTCGGGAGCTTAGGACTGATCGTAACCGCCGGCGGCAACACAATGTTCCGCTCAAGTACGTTGAACAACGACTTTTCGGGCGAGCTGGTTATCCCCGACTTTTACACGATTTCCAACGGCAAAACGCATACCGGCGAAGGATTCCGGAAGAGCCGCAAGCAAATCAACTCGCTTTACGCCACAGCCTCGTTATCGTGGGATAATTACCTGTACCTCGACCTCACAAGCCGGACCGACCAGTCGTCAACCCTTCCGAAAAACAACAGCTCGTACTCCTACCCATCGGTTGGCGGAAGCTGGGTATTCTCGCAAATGCTTACTCAGAAGGGCAAAAGCCTCGGCCCGCTGACCTACGGAAAGCTTCGCGTATCCTGGGCCGAGGTTGGGAACGACACCGATCCCTATCAGTTAAAAGACTATTATAATATAGGATACGACATCAAGGGCGGAGTGTTTACCGTTAGCAGTCTCGACTTTATGGCCAATCCCGACCTGAAGAGCGAATCAATACGCTCGTGGGAGCTCGGCCTCGAGCTGCGAGGCTTTAACAACCGGATCGGCCTCGATGTGTCGTATTATAAGAAGAACGCCTTTAACCAGATTCTGAAAATATCCGTTCCGGCCGCAACCGGCTATCGCTACAAGCTGATCAATGCAGGAAACATCCAGAACCAAGGCTTCGAAATAGCCCTCAATGCAACCCCGGTGCAAACCGCCGGACGGTTCAGGTGGGAAACAATGCTGAACTGGTCGAAGAATGTAAACAAAATCATATCCCTTACCAACGACACCAAGCGCCAGGTACTTAGCGACGGAACCTCCATCCCCCTGCAAATCGTAGCCGAAGAAGGCGGAGCCTACGGCGACATGTACGGCTATGCCTACGAGCGCGACGCAGCCGGCAAAATTCTTATTGGCGACAACGGCCTTCCGGTTCGCGCCGCCGACATGAAAAAACTCGGCAACAACCAGCCGGAATGGATGCTGGGATGGTCGAACGAATTTTCGTACAAGAACATTTCGCTCGGATTCCTGATCGACATGAACTACGGCGGCAGCGTTTACATGGGCTCCATCAAAGCAGGAACGCAATTCGGCAGCCTCGCAAGAACGCTGGCCGGGCGCGACGGAATGGTTGTCGGCGGAGTAACCCGCGCCGGCGCCGACAATACCGCCATCGTTAAGGCGCAGGATTATTGGAGCAACCTCGGCTCTATCGACGAAGCCTTTGTTTTCGACGCCACGAGCGTTCGCCTCCGCGAGCTTAATATCGCCTGCTCGCTGCCCAGGCAACTGCTGCGCAAAACCCCCTTCGGCGCAATCAAGGCCGGGCTCGTGGCCCGCAACCTCCTCATGATTCACAGCAAAACCGAAGGATTCGACCCCGAAGCCGGATTCAGCAGCGGCGGCAAAACGCAAGGATATGAATATGGATCCATGCCCACAATGCGCAGCATCGGATTCAACGTTAATGTATCATTCTAAGATGTATTACTTCAAAAAACAACCGGATATGAAAAATATATTAAAACTCGCCGCCGTATGCGCCATATTAATAATAACGCCGGCAGCCTGCGACCTCACGCCTATCAACGTCAATCCCAACCAGCCCAGCGCCGAAGTTGACTATAACCTCAACGACGCCCGCCTCGCCTCCACATTCCGCGCCAGCCTGCCGGCCGTTGAAGGCGACGACGAGCAGCGCGTTAAATCGCTTATGGTCGACTTCTACGCGCAGATGCTCGACGGAGGCGACTTCACCACCCGCAACTATCTGATGAATGAAGACTGGAACCAGCGCATGTACCGCCGGGTGCAAAACGCCGTGGCCTCGCTCAACATCGTGATCCGCAACCTCGGCGACCGCAGCAGCGATTTCGCCCAGGCCATAGCCGTAGCCAAGATATGGCGAGCGTATGTAGAATCAATCGGGATCGACTATTTCGGCCCCATCCCCTTCGCCAAATATTCCGAAGCGGAAGAAAATCCGCCATACATGTCGGTTGAAAACGCCTACAACGAATTTTTCAAAGAACTTGAAGAAGCCGTAGCCCTGCTCGACAAAGGAGGCATATACCCCATCTTTAACGACCCCGCCTCCGACATAATATACCGCAACGACCCCGCCAAATGGAGGAAATTTGCCAACTCGCTCCGCCTGCGCCTTGCCCTCCGCCTCTCCGAAGTGAAACCAGAGCTCTGCAAGGAGCAGGCCGCAAAAGCAATAGCGTCGGGAGTAATGGAATCGGCTGCCGACAACGCCTACATCCCGCCCAAAGCCGACGGCGGCTGGGGGCAGGATTACAACTACACGATGTTCCAAATCACCTGGGGAGGCCCCCTCAAGATGACCTCCACGATGGAGAAACTCCTCACCGGCATAGGCGGAACGCCATGGCCCGACGGAGTAGTTAATCGCCGTTCGGGACTTAGCGGAGCCGCCCCCGTTGCCGTATCCTCGCATCCCGAAACGGTCGACCCCCGCGGCCCGCTGATGTTCGACCCCGCCTACGAAAACGGCGCATGGCGCGGATATCCCGACGGAATGTACGGCGCGCTGATCACCGGCGACTATGCAACCGGCGTACTATGGGCCGAACTCGGAACCCTTATCCGCAACGGATCGCGCTATGTAAACCGACCCTACGACGTATTCCTCTACGAAGAAGTATGCTTCCTTAAAGCCGAAGCCGCCCACCGCGGATTCATCGCCGGCGATGCAAAAAGCGAGTACGAAAAAGGCGTTCGCGCCTCGTTCGCAACCTGGGGCGTGGGAAGCAAAGCCGACGAATACCTTGCCTCGACCGGCAAAAACCTGGCCGGAACCAGCGCCGGCTTTGACGACAATCAGGGGCCGGGCAACACGCCCCTCGAAAAGATAATCACCCAGAAGTACCTCGCCCTCTTCCCCGACATGTCTATGGAAGCCTGGAGCGATCACCGAAGGCTGAACCTGCCGCGGTTCGACGTCCCCATGTTTCGCGACGAGCTTTTGTACAACAACAGCGACCGCAACTTCCTGAATCCCTCTAACTTTATCCGACGCGTGCAGTATCCGCAAAACGAAATCCGGATCAACAAAGCCGAATACGACAAAGGCGTAGGGCTACTCGGCGGGCGCGACCTTGTAAACGTTCCCATCTGGTGGGATCTTGGTAAAAACTATTGCACCTCCGAAGCCGGCGGTAATTAAGAGCGATCCGATCTTTTTTTGAGAGGCTATAAAAATCAAACAGGGCCGTTGAACTCGCTGTTCAACGGCCCTTTCGCTTAGCAGTCTCGCAGGTTGCGCCGGCCTGCGGTTATGAAAAATCGAGCCCGGTTGGGCTTAAGTCCTAATCCTTTTTCTCCTGATTGATTTGCTCTCCCGGCTTATCGGTTGCCGGCTGGCCGGCGTCGGGCGTTTGGGCTCCGGCGTCGGCTTTGGCGCGCTTGTGGCGCACGTTGCGATGGGCAAAGTTGAGCCGGGCCTGGTGGATGGCGGCGGATATGTGCTCTTTCACTTCGAGCAGAGTGTTGCGGATGGCCTCGTCTTGGAGGCCGTACTCGTTGATAGTCCAGGCGGCGTTGATGTTTTCGAGTACGGTTACAAAGGCGTCGTCAACTTCAACGCGTATTAAAGAAAATTTACCCATTTGAGCCAAATGCTCCTTATTAAACGAGCGCTCGTTGTAATAATCCTTGAACTTATTGTGGGCGGCCCGCATCTTGTCGACCGGCAGCGTTAGCCCGAGGGTTTGGATTAGCGGCTTCCAGACAGGCGCTTCGCAGTCTTCCAGGAAGGCGGTCATAAGGCCGTTGGCGTCTGAATAGCTTGCATGGGTCATGCCCTTATAGGTTTTGCGCAGAAATTTAAGCTGCTCGGCGGCCTGCATCAGCGGCGGGTCGTCGTAGAACTTGAACATATTTACGCTGTACCAGAAAAACTCGTAAAACGCTATCCGCTTTTCGTGCAGCGCGCGTAGCGGCCTGGTTTGTATCGACGCCTGGCTTTGCTTGTAGAGCGCGTCTTCTCTCTGGAATGTTGTTTTTAGAGCGTTGAAAATGCCGGAAATCATCGGCAGCGAGTTCATTAGCGACTCAAGAGGCGCGATGATGCCGCTTTCGTAAAAGTCGGTATGCTCCGCATTATGAAGCCTGCGGAGGATGACTTTTACAAGGGATGATATGAAATGTTTCATTGCACTGAAATTATTTGGTGATGAATATTTGCCGCAAATATACGAAAATAATTTCAGGACGATAATAACAGCTATGTTTTGTTGATATGAAATGCCGGTAATAAAAATACATGACGTATATCTGCTGTTGAAATCAGGTTTTTGGCGCATACGTTGTGTATATTGTCTTCCGGAATATTATTTGGATTATATACTTTACGTATATTTAATATTAAAATATAGTTCATGGTATATACTTAATGTATATCGTATGCAGAAATTAGATTTAAGATATCTGCATTGCGTATATTATATCCTGAAATTCGATTTACTGTATATACATTATGTATATTGTATCCTGAAATCAGATTCAGGTAATATACGTAATGTATATGGTATCCTGAAATAAGGTTTGTACAATATACATTACGCATGTATTGCTGCGAAACCTGCTTTATAAAATATACGTGACGTATATTACGCTAAAAAATACGGTTTGCCGTATACAAGCCGTTGCGCCGCCTCAGGCAGCCGGGGCTTGGGGCGAAAAGCCGGTAGCTGCCGCGCCGCCGCCTCCCGCTCGGCCGCATCTTATAAAAACATATCTTTGCGCACAATTTAAGAAGCCCCGCCGGCAAGCGAGCTCCAGCAAAACGGCGAGCCGGAATATGAAAAAACAGCGAGGGCCTCTTTCAGGCAAACAATCTAATAATTTTCAATAGATGATTAAACAGAAACTTTTGGTACTCGACGTCGACGATACTTTGCTGAACGACAAGCAGGAAATTACGTCTCCAACGCTCGCCGCCCTGTTCATGATCCAGCAGATGGGCATACGGGTGGCGCTGGCTTCGGGAAGGGCTACGCATGGATTGAGGCCGCTGGCCGCGGCTATCGAACTCGACCGTTACGGCGGATTTGTTATGTCGTACAACGGCGGGCAGATTATTAACATGCAAACCGGCGAGCTGCTGTTTGAGAGGCGAATTGATCCGCAGTCGATACCTTATATCGAGAGCGTGGCCAGGAAAAACGGCTTTACTATTTTCACTTACCGCGACGATACGCTTATTGCTTCCGACGCCTCCAACGAGCATGTGCGGCGGGAGGCGGCGAGGAATGATATGAGGATTATAGAGGCTGCCGATTTTGCCGCCTTCCTTGATTTTGCACCTTGCAAATGTATGATGACAAGCGATAACCACGAGGCTTTGGCTACCCTTGAACGCCGGCTGAAGCTGCGGCTCGACGGATCGCTCGACGTGTTTTGCTCCGAGCCCTATTTCCTCGAAATTGTGCCTCCGCAGGTTAACAAGGCCGATACGCTGGGGGCGCTGATGAGCAAGCTTAATGTTGAGCCGGAGGAGGTAATAGCCATCGGCAACGGGGTTTGCGACATCGGCATGATCCAGATGGCGGGCCTCGGCATCGCCATGGATAACGCCGACGAGAGGGTAAAGCGCTGCGCCGATTTTACTACCGCCTCGAACAACGACGACGGCGTGGCCCGCGCCATCGAGGAGCATATCATCGCCGGCATCAGCCCGTCGGATATTCCTCTCGACGAGATGAACCTGAGCGGCCGGCATTCGCTTACGGGCAACCTCGGCATACAGTACACCTATGCCGACGAGGGCAGGATTGAGGCAACTATGCCCGTAGACGAGCGTACCCGGCAGCCGTTCGGCATCCTGCACGGCGGGGCTACGCTGGCGCTGGCCGAGACGGTGGCCGGCTTCGGGTCGATGATTTTGTGCCGTCCCGACGAGATGATGGTGGGCATGCAGGTTAGCGGCAATCATGTGTCGTCGGCCCGCGAGGGCGATACGGTCAGGGCTGTGGCAACTGTTATTCACCGGGGCCGGTCGTCGCATGTATGGAATGTGGATGTGTTTACTTCGACCGATAAATTGGTGTCGACGGTGAGGGTGGTTAACAGTATTTTAAAGAAGCGATGAAGGATTTGTTGACCGGGCGCTTGCGCGATATCCTCCTGTCGGGCTCCGATTTTGCGGCCTGGCGGTTGCCCGGCGAGAGCGTTGTGAGCGTTCTTAGCGCCCGGTCGTCGGTTAAATTTAATGATCTTGAGGAGATGAACGGGCGCTGCGGCTTTGTTATTTTCCCTTACGACGGGGGTCTGCATCCGGGCGTATTGCTTGAGGCTTCCGTGATCGAAACCTTTAGCGAGCCTTCCGGCGAGCTGCCCGCTCCGTTCCGGCCGGCTGGGGCGCCAAGCGATCCTCCGGCCGATTATGTTGCGGCCTTTGAGAAGATAACGAGTGTTTTGAGGGATCAGAATGATCCTCTGAAGAAGGCGGCGCTATCGTATAGCTTCAGGCATGAGTGGGGTGGGGCGGCTCCGTATCCGGCGGCCGAGGCTTTTGCGAGGGCTTGCCTGGGGTATCGGTCGGCTTATGTTTTTATGTTTCGCTCGGCGGCGTCGGGGCTTTGGATGGGATGCTCGCCGGAGATATTACTGTCGAACGAGAAAAATGAGTGGAAAACGGTTGCGCTGGCCGGCACCGCGGCCGACAGGGAGGGGCTGTTTTCTACGAAGAACATGGAGGAGCATTTGGTTGTGGTTGATTACATACATGATGCGCTGCGGTTGCATTTCGGGTGGGAATGTGCGATGTATGGGCCTTATCCGCTGGTTGCCGATTCGGGCGTTATACATCTTTGCACGGAGATGCTTTTCGGTAATCATGAACCCGGCCTGGCCGGCGGCATCCTGAAGGCTTTGCATCCTACGCCGGCGGTATCCTGCGGCCGCATGAGCGTTTTTGAGGGTTACGACCGGAGGTATTACACGGGCTTTGCCGGCATGCTCGACCCCGGCGGGCGCACGGGCGTTTACGTTAACCTCCGCTGCGTTAATATCGAGCCCGACGCTTTAACGCTCTATGCCGGCGGCGGCCTGACGGCCGGGTCAATCCTGGCCGACGAGTGGAGCGAGCTTACAAGTAAATTAAAAACCATGCTTGCGGTTGTATGATGGTTGCAGGCTGTTAAAATCACCTATATATATAATGTATTCAGATAAGAAGAATATCCTTCAGCTTGTGGCGCTGATGAAGGAGCATTTGGTATCGAGGGTTGTTATATCGCCCGGCGCGCGTAACTTCCCGATTGCCCAGAGCCTTGCCGAGTGCGGCGAGTTTTCGTGCTACTCTGTTGTCGACGAGCGCAGCGCGGGCTTTATGGCCCTTGGCATGGCGCAGTTTTACAGTAAGTATACGGTGGCCTTGTGCTGTACTTCAGGCTCGGCGGCGCTTAATTACGCTCCGGCGGTTGCCGAGGCCTGGCATCGCAACATTCCTTTGCTGATTATTACGGCCGACCGTCCGGCGGCTTGGCTGGGGCAGCTTGAGAATCAGATAATCCGTCAGTCCGACATATTCGGATCGTTTGTAAAGATGTCGGTTACCTTGCCCGAAATCCGCACCAAGGAAGACGAATGGCATTGCAACCGGCTTATCAACGAGGCTTTGCTTGAGGTTAACTATTCGAGGCCGGGGCCGGTTCATATTAATATCCCGATACCGGAGCCGCTGTTTGAGTTTCCGGTTGAAACGCTGCCCAAGGTCAGGGTTATCAGGCGGGATTCGCTAAAGGATTCATTGTATACGACAGACGACATAAACCGTAGCTTTGGAGACCGGTTCGGATTTTTCGACAGGCCTATGATACTGCTTGGCCAGCAAGATTATAATGGCGTGGAATGTATGATAATCCCCGCGGTGTTTGAGCATGTCAAGGGCATGAAATGCGTGCTCCTCGGCGAGCATCTTGCCGTTACGTTTGAAACGCCTACAATAATCCGCAATTTCGACTCCATCCTCCACGCCCTTCCCGAAAGCGCCTGGAGCTCCTATGCTCCCGATCTTCTGATCACAACGGGAGGCCAGGTCATTTCAAAGCAGATTAAGAAGTTTCTCCGCACCCATAAGCCGAGGGAGCATTGGCACGTATCGCCATGGGGCGAGATTGTAGACACTTATCAATGCCTCACCCATGCGATAACCTCTACATTCAGCCGGTTTATCGACGCCTTGATGAGCGCCAACCACGAGAAGCCTCCGCGCGAAACGCTGCCGTATTTTACAGGCTGGTACAGTTTTTCGGAGCAAATTCCTCCGCCCACCCCCGACTATTCAAGCATGATGGCCATCGGCGAGCTGATGAAGGCCATAACCGGTCCTGCCGAGCTGCATCTTGCCAACAGTTCGGCCGTGCGCCATGCCCTTCTCTTCCCGCTCAAGGGCCGGATTGAAGTGCGCGCCAACCGCGGAACCAGCGGCATTGAGGGATGCGTATCAACGGCGTTGGGAGCGGCCATCTCAAAAATGTCGGAGCCAACCTACGTAATAACCGGCGATCTTGCTTTCTTTACCGACATCAACGCGCTGTGGAACTACTACATCGTGCGCCGTACGCGGCTCAGGATATTGCTTAACAACAACGGCGGCGGCGCCATATTCGGCGCTCTCGAAGGATTTTACGACTACGATATCGAGAGCCACAACTTTGCCTTGGCTTTACATAACACTTCGGCCAAGGAGTGGGCCCTCGACCGCGGCATAGCGTATCTTGAAGTGCATAACGCCGACGATCTTCGCAACTACATGCCTGCATTTATCGACCGGGAGGTAGACGGCACCATCATAATGGAAGTATTCAGCAATACAACTTTCGACAATTACGAGCTCTACGCCTACCACGATTCCATCAAGCTATGAAAGCCATTATCTCTCACCCCCTCTTTGCCGTCCGCCCCTGGGAGCCGTCCGACGCCGCTTCGCTTGCCTTCCATGCCAACGACGTTCGCATCAGCCGCAACGTTCGCGACGCTTTTCCTAATCCTTACGCCATTAGCGACGCCGAAGCTTATATAGCCTCTACTTTTCATCCTTCCGCCGCCGGTTGTAACTTCGCCATAGTAATAAACAACGAAGCCGCAGGCGGAATCGGTATTATACCGCAAACCGACGTTGAGCGCTACTCGGCCGAGATAGGCTACTGGCTCGGCGCGACCTACCACAACCGCGGCATAATGACCGAAGCCGTACGGACATTTGCCGCCTACGTTTTTGAGCATACAAGCTTGGTTCGGCTATTTGCTTCGGTATTCGATTTCAATATTGCTTCGGCGAGGACGCTTGAGAAGGCGGGTTTCAGGCTTGTGGGGAAGTTGAGGAAGGCCGGATTTAAGGATGGGAGGTTTGTGGATATGGGGTATTATGAATTGATTGGGAATTGAGGGTTATTGTTGTTTGTGTTTAATCAGCATAATAACCGGGTTGGATTCTTCGTTTAATCCGGCTGCGATTTCCTTTAAGCGGCCTTTGAGTTTCCCATTACTATAATCTTCCACAAGCTGGTCTGACTGCAAGGCTTGGCATGTTGCGATTTCGCTGTTCATAGGCCTTGTCTTCATATATACCGTCCTCTTGTCAGAATAATCTCCGTTGTAAACAGTATATCGGAATATGGCTTTTTCCTGGTTGTCATATATTAAATCGGTTGCCGGAAATCCATTATCCGTCTCAAAATCATATTCTCTTTTTACCGTTTCCATGAAATAATAACGGTCGGTAAGAATACTCAATAACAGGAATACTTCAGGGCTCATGGATTGTACAGGCGGAGTTCTGACAATAAAAGGCGTCATTGTATTTTCGGGAGAATACGAATACACGGTATCAGCAGAAGGTTTGACAATTATATAATTGTCAAGGTAAGGAATTATGGGATAATGGCTACGGGGCGCAGCGGCCCAAGTCATATTATTAACTTCGTCTTTCATTATTATCGGCAATAATACCTGCTTGTCAACCGGTATTTGAATTTCTTTGGTAATACTTCCATCCTGTTTGGATACAATCAAAAATGTCTGCCTGTTCCCTTCTGCATTATTGTCAATAAAATCGTCATAGCAAAGCAAGTTGTCCAGATCAAAATTGTATACGGAGCTATACATGGCGCCTTGTTTGTGCTTGAACGCTCTTTTAAAATTGCCATCCAAGTCGTACACTAATATCCTTAGTGTAGAATGGTCGTTGACAAACATCTCGCGTCGTTCTTCGTCCAAGGTTACGCCTAAAACGAATGTATACTCTTCGCCTCCCTGACCTTTGCGGTTTATCTTTTTTATGCCGCGCCCAGTCCTGTCGAAGAAGAAAATATCCCCGTCGTTGACATGGTTTTTTGCTACCACAATGTCTTTGCCTATGCATAAAACGAAACCTTGAGTGAGAAAGGCGTCGGAAGTTTCCAGCGGAACATATTCAACGTCCATAAAGTCCTGAAGGATCAATTCCTTCTTCGGATAATTTGCCGTAACGTCAACAGTAATGAAACCGTCGGTTGATTGTTTGTTGCCTATGCATCCTGATATTGCGAGCAGGATAATTGGGAAAATTACGCTTACTTTTTTCATTGGTATTATTGTTGTTTATGTTTAATCAGCATAATAACCGGATTCGATTCTTCGTTTAATCCGGCTGCGATTTCCTTTAATTTGCCTTTCAGAATTCCTTTTTCATAGCCGTCAACAAGGAAATAGGCATCGAATCTTTGATAGTTCGCGATTTCATGATTTATTGGCTGTATGAACCAAACTATCCTTTCCTCTAACAAATCATTATTATATACCGTATATTGAAATACGGAATTTTCTTGCTTGTCGTATAATAAATTAACTTTCGGGAATCCTTTCATCTTTTCCGAGTCATACTCTTTCTTCATAGCGGTCATTAAATAATAATTATTGGTAACCATAAGCGGGAAAAGAAATGTTTCCGGCTCCATTGATTGTATAGAGGGAGTTCTTATAATTAACGGCCTTATATCGCCATCCGGCAAACAACTGTATATAGTGTCCGACGATGTATTGGCAAGTATCCAATTATTACGGCCGGGAATTGTCGGATTAAAAATGGGCGTTAAAGTAGCTTCTCTCAATATTAATATCGGCGTCTTAACATCTTTAAAAGGCATTTGAATATCCTTAGCGATACTCCCGTCCAGCTTGGAAATAATTAAGTGACTTGGCCGGTTATTTGCCATTTCGGTAGACGAATAGCTTTTGTAGGTAATCAGATTATCGCCGTCATAATTGAATGTATAGGTATAGTAAGCGGTATCAGTGAAATTAAAGCTTCGCTTAAAGTTGCCGTATAAATCGTATACCATAAATTTTCTTGCGTGCGAGTCTGCAACGAATATTTCGCCCCTGTCTTCATCCAGAATAATTTTGCAATTGATGTATATTCCTCGCTGCCCTGCCCCTTTCGGTTTATCTTTCTTATGCCGTTACCGCTACGGTCAAAAACATAAATATTCCCATCATTAATTTGGTTCCTCACTAATATTATTGTTTTGCCGATATCTTCAACCAAGCCTTGCGTAAGGAATGTATCGGCAGTTTCCAGCAGAACATATTCAACGTCCATAAAGTCCTGAAGGATCAATTCCTTTTCCGGATAATTTGCAGTAACGTCAACAGTAATGAGACCGTCGGTTGGTTGTTTTTTGCCTGTGCAGCCTGATATTGCGATCAGGATAATTGGGAAAATAATTGCTTTTTTCATGATAATTATTATTGTTTGATATGGTATAGACAATTGATTCTGATTTTGTACGGATTTGCTTTATTAGTTCCGCATAAACTTGCAATTCTCGTTGTAGTTCTTCAGGCCCCTAAGGCGTTTAGGTTCGTCCCTGAGGCATTAGTTGAGGTTAAAAAAATATTCGCGGCACAACGAAATTTATCAGCGCCCGACCGGAATTTCTTCCCGTTACTTTGTAAACTTATCCCGGCTCGCTTTACGGGCCCGGCGGCGCTTACATTATCTGTTATATGCTGAAAAATTCCGTTCATTACTGTTTGTTTTTTTACGGGGTAAAGGTGGTAATTTATTTTTTTATACTTGCAACGTTTCAGGCGTTTTTTATGGGTTTGAAAAATATTTTGTGTGGAAATAGCCCGGAGGTTAATTTCCTCTTTACAATTAACGCCGCTGCGAGAGGCTTCCGCAGCGGCGTTTCAACGTTCGTCAGTCCGGCAAGGCCGGTATTCGATTATTAATCAGGAAACAACTCCAAGCTCTCGGCCTACTTTTACAAAGGCCTCGATAGCCCTGTCGAGATGCTCGGTTTCGTGGGCGGCGGAGAGCTGAACGCGGATGCGGGCCTGGTCTTTTGGAACTACGGGGTAGTAAAAACCGGTTACGTATATGCCCTCCTTTTGCATCAGCGAGGCAAACTTTTGCGACAGGGGGGCGTTGTAGAGCATTACGGCGCAGATGGCTGACTGGGTGGGCTTAACGTCGAAGCCGGCGGCAATTATATTGTTGCGGAAGTATGCCACGTTGGCCGTAAGCTTGGCATGCAGGGCGGCGCTTTCGTCAAACATGCGGAACGCTTCGAGGCTCGCGCCCACAATGGCCGGGGCAAGCGAATTGGAAAACAGGTAGGGGCGCGAGCGCTGGCGCAGCATGTCGATAACTTCCTTCGGCCCGGCGGTGAATCCGCCCATTGCGCCTCCGAATGATTTGCCCAGGGTGCCGGTGGTTATGTCGATCCGTCCGTAGCAGTCGAACAGTTCGCCTACGCCGCGGCCTGTCGGGCCTACAACGCCGGCCGAGTGCGACTCGTCAACCATCACCAGGGCGTTATATTGCTCGGCCAAACGGCATATCTCGTTCATTGGGGCCACGTTGCCGTCCATTGAGAACACGCCGTCGGTAACGATGAGGCGGAAGCGTTGCGATTGCGACTGGCGCAGGCAGCGTTCGAGGTCGTTCATGTCGGCATTGGCGTAGCGGTATCTTTGGGCTTTGCAGAGCCGCACGCCGTCGATTATGGAGGCGTGGTTGAGGGCGTCGGATATGATGGCGTCGGCGTCGGTAAGCAGTGGCTCGAACAGTCCGCCGTTGGCGTCGAAGCAGGCGGCGTAAAGGATGGCGTCGTCGGCGCGGAAGTAGTTGGCAACGGCGGCTTCAAGTTCCTTGTGCATATCTTGGGTTCCGCATATAAAGCGCACCGACGACATCCCGTAGCCCCGCTCCCGCATTGCGTTGCAGGCGGCCTCAACAAGTCGGGGATGATTGGAAAGGCCCAGGTAATTGTTTGCGCAAAAGTTAAGAACGGAGCCCGAAGCGGTTGTGCTGATTTCAGCGCCCTGCGGCGAGGTAATAATGCGTTCGTCTTTATAGAGTCCGGCTGATTTTATGGAGGCCAGCTCTTCTTGTAAATGGTTTTTTAAGCTGTTGTACATATTGTTCCTGTGTTTAAATTTCCTTTGGGAGCGGGTATTTGATTGATTTAATTAGAACATACAATCTCTACATTATACCCGATAAACAACCCGCTTTCGATTACTCCCGTAATTTGCTTTATAGCCTTTTCCGCATCGTCTGCTATATTGTCGAACCATACGTCGAGGATGATATTGCCGTTTTCGGTAATCAGTGGGCCGTCCTTGCCTTCGGCCATGCGCAGCCGTATGTCGCGGGGGTTAAGATCGCGTTGAAGAGCACTGGCCACGTAAGCGAGTGCATGTGGGAACACTTCAACCGGCACGGGGAAATTCTCGCCCAGCCGGCGTACCATTTTTGAACTGTCGGCCAGTATAAACGTTTTGGGGCTTGAATTGATCAGAAGTTTTTCTTTAAACATTGCCCCGCCTCGTCCTTTAATAAGCCGGCGGTTGAGGTCTATTTCGTCGGCCCCGTCGAACGTCCAGTCGGGTCGGCCCGCTTCGAGGCCGGCGATAGGGATTTCGAGCCGGGCGCAAGCCATTGCGATTTCAAGCGAGGTGGCAATGGCGCGTATGCGCAATCCTTCGAGCTTCATCCGCTCGGCAATTTTGACAAGGGCCAGGTACGATGTGGAGCCCGACCCAACGCCCAGTGTGGCGCCGTTATTCACCATGGCTGCAATCGTGCCGGCCACCTTTTCTTTTTCTGCTCGCCGGGAAATGTCTTTACCCCAGTCGAGCGAATCTATTATGCTGTTATTCCATTTCATGGCGCAAATGTAAGCGATATCAATCAAGAATCGTTACAATCTTTAAGCAGGCGCAATGTTTGTACTTAGGAGCAAATTGGCGCAAGGTAGCCTTATACAAAAACGAGAATTATTTAACGCCGTATTGCTGTCTGCGAGCCGCAAGAAATGTCTATACAAATCCATGTGTCAGGATGATTTTCATGATAAGATCTGTTCGGCTACCTATATTTATATATTCTTCCTAAAAAAGATTCCATACCATGTAAAACCGAAATATAAATGCCAAGTCATATTTGGAGGGAATTAGATTTCCTCTTATCTTTGCCCCCCGAATTTCAAGAATGAACAACGCCAAGTAGGACGCCAATACTAAAGCAGGCTTTAAATCTAAGCAAAACGCCTTCCCACCGTTTACTCATTCAACTGTTATAACACATATTAAATTATTAACTATGATAATAAATAAATCGCAAAAACACGTTAGGATTATTATGTCCGCTCTGTTCCTTTGGGTAGCGACTCAATACATTGCGGTGCAAGCCCAGAGTATAACATTGCTCCCCGTCCAAGCCTTAACATTCACTCACTCGGCCAATATGCAGCCTGTGAATCTCGACCTTTCAAAGTACGTTGTACCCCCTCTGCCCGGAACCGGGGCGGTTACTTATCACACCGAGGGGCAAAATGTAGCTCCCTGCGCGAGCTTCATAATCAACGGTTCTACTGCAACCATCACCCCTTCGCCTATTGCCGGTAACTTTAATTTCCAATTTAAAGTGAAGCAAGACGCATACGAGGCGATAGGAACCGTAAGCGTAACGGTATACGACTACCACGGGATACCGGGGCTTGTTAATCCCTATCAGTTCCCCACTTGTTATGATTATATGGGCCCGGTGACCTTTACAAGCGCAATACGGTTCATGACTAATTATGACGAGTCGCCGCCAAGCGATGTATGGCCTAACGTCGCACAGCTCAACGGAAGCAACGGCAATGAATATCGCATTTATGGCTTCTCTATCCCTCTGGTGGCCGATTTAGACGGCGACGGATATCCGGAAATCATTGCGCTTGGACGAAAGGACGGTACAGACAGTTATAATGTGGACCTTTATGGTTTTTTAGATATATACGACGGGCGCACCGGCATATTACAGTCTAATTCGCGCTTACGCCTGGATATGAAAACAGCTGGCAGCGTAGTATTTGCCGATCATTATGGCGATCATGGTTCGCCGGGCATTTTTGCAGTGATAGATTCGGATCGTGACGGCAAAAAGGAAGTGATAGTAGCTTTTCCAAGGCGGAACAGTAATTTTCCATACAACGGGCAAATTGTATCTTATGAAATATCAAAAACCAAACCGTTTACTATGAGCCGTAAATGGAATACAACATATTCTACCGACGGATATGCCTACCATCCGGTAATACAGGTTGCAGACTTTGACGGCGACGGCAGAGCCGAACTCCTTGTATATAACAAAATATATGACACAACCAATGGGAGGTTGAAACTAACGTTTGAGTCGTTCGATACAAGCGCACCAAACTCATCTATTGATCAAAACCATACGACAACTGAAGCTTATACGGGCCGTAACACATATGATATCAGGTCGTGGGACGACCAGGTAGCTTTCGGATACGTTTACGACGTTGACCTCGACGGCAGGTATGATGTTGTAGCCGGCGGAAAAGTTTATTACGACATACGCTTAACCGCAAGCGGCACAAATGACGGCTCATATAAAAAACTCGGCCTGTCTGGAATCGGCGACGGACGTACCGGAGTAGCCGACATGAACGGCGACGGTATTCCCGATATTGTTGTGGCCAACCGTACAAGTGTTAATACAACATCAGAATTACGTCTCTATGTATGGAATCCGGGATTTCTCAGATTAGACGTCCAAGGAAACGTAGTAAAGAATTATACCCCCGACGGCCAGGGAAGGAACAGTGCCGCTCCGGCGTCATTCACCCCTGCGATGATAACGAATCGTTCCGTACGTTTAGCAACTCCGAACGAGGGAACCAATTCATACATATATATAGGAGATATAGACGGCAGAGTGCAAACAATTAACGGCAAGGATTACCGCCTGCCTGAAGTGGCGGTTATTGCAGGACACTATACCTATACATTGAACGGATCCGACTATCATCCCAACGTGAAAGGTCTTAACCAAATTCCTGTCAGCACTTCTTCTTCATCTCTAAAGAAATCGTCCGACAACGTTCCAACAAACTATACCGTATTTGGAGTACTTGCCGCTTTTACTATGGATATGGCAGACAACCAAAATCTAAAACCGTCGTTTATATTGCTCCATAACGACAGATCGGGCAATACCGGTTTTACCATGTTTGATTTCGATAACGACGGCATACAGGAAATATGTTACCGCGACGAAGCAACCCTGCGTATCATTAAAGCCAATAAGGCATACGTGCCGATTGATGAGAAGCTGGGGAATACTGTTATC
The DNA here is from genome assembly GCA_031280645.1 of Tannerellaceae bacterium. The sequence continues at coordinate 35,315 of JAITGL010000010.1, forward strand.
TTTTCAAAAAAGTGCGTATCCTACACCGGATACGAATATCCGGCAATAGCCGACGTCGACGGCGACAATTCGGCCGACATAGTTGTAATAGGCAAGCAGAAAACAGGCTATGATACCTACGGTTACGTATATGTTGTAGGCAACGCCGACGGCGACAAGTTTGCCCCCGCATGGCCGGTATGGAACCAGTTTATGTACGACCCCTTTAAAGTAACCCCCGACAGCCTGACCACGCCATGGGGCTTAGCCCCAAACCGCCTGGATAAGAAATACAATTTCGTGCGGGAAATAAAAGACGCAAGCGGACAGATAACAAATACTCTGACCGATTTTAATCCCTTCAACGGCACATTAAGGCAGGCCACCAAGCTCGACGCCCAAGCCATTCCCAAATACGAGCCCATAGTGTTCCTCACCGAAGCATATATCATTTCCTCGCCGTCAGATCCTTTAAAGCCCAAAATAGCAACGAGCGGCAGTACTCATTACATAGAGCTAACGATAGGCAATAAAACGTCGGCAAAAGCCGACATATCGGCAAACACGCCCATTACCATTTACAAGCAGAATACCATAAGCGAGGCCACATTCTTTAAAACCATACTTCTGCAAAATGTATTCAAGTCGGGAACAACAACGAAGCTCGGATCAAACTTCAGTATACCTCCCGGAACCACTCAAAGAGTATGGATAGAACTCGGCGCCGGCGCCGCAGTTGCCAGCGACGTTTACATAGTTCGCCTCGGCGACGACAGCAAAAAGGTCGGCGCAACCTGGACATGGCGGTTCGGCTACAACGGAGGCGTAAAATACGGAGCCGAATATCCCTGCAACGACTTTAGCGAAGGCCTCGGCACAGCCAACCGCGCCTTCCGCGACTGCAACTGGTGCGACCAGGTAGTAAGAGCCGCCAAATACCAAACCATCCGCGACCTGTACACCATCCAGGAATTTACCGACGTTACGATGGACCTTTTGGCCAACGATATATTACCCGTCGTTTCCTTAGCAGGCGTAACCCCCACCCAAAGCTTTATGGACACCGTAAGGCTCAACGCATGGAACATCGTTACTCCCCCAAGATCAGGATACCTTACATATAATAATGTAAAAGGAGCCGGAGCCCGCATTACCTATCATCACGACGACCGAGGCAGCATCCCAGCCAATATCGACTCGTTTCAGTACCGCCTCACATATTATGACGATGTGGAGAAAAAGCTCGATACCAAAACCTCAACCGTATACATATATATATTAAAGAGCGTATCCGGCGGATTCTCCTCCTGCTATGGAGCAACAACCCGCATCGAGCTCCAAAACGCCCCGTCCGGAGTAAGCTTTGAATGGTACAAAACAAAAACCTCCAACGTAAAGCTCCAGACAGGCAATCGCGTTCGCATAACCGGCCAAATGAAAGCCGACTCCGTATACTGGCTCGATCCGGTAACAACCGGCATTTCAACAACGGCCAGCCCAGGACTCACTACCGCGCAGCTTAACCATTACAAAACGCTCAAGTTCCCCCGAGGCGAGCTAACGGTACGCCTCGTTAACGCCTCCCAAGGCAACATAACGAAAATGCGATGGACAGGCCATGTCGACAAAAAATGGAAGAACCCCAGGAATTGGGTTCAGGTGCGCCCCGCAGTAGGCAGCGGCAAACCGCAGGAATCGCCCGTCGACTTTGTTCCGTCGGGATGTACCGACGTGATAATCCCATCCGATGTAAACAACTACCCCGAACTCGTCGACTCCGCCATTTGCAACGACATAGCGCTGAAAAACCGCGCCATGCTGGCCAATCCCCATGTGCTGAAATACGCCGCCGCCTCGGTTGAGATCAAGCTCAAGCCATCGGAGCGCGACCGCTTCGTGATGTGGTCGGCCCCGCTCATGAGCATGTACTCCGGCGACTATCACTACCGCAACGGCGCCGGTGACATAAAATGGGGCGACGTGTTTATGAACATGTTCCAGATCGCCAACCCCGACGGCGGCGGAACCGCCGAAGTAAACCGCTTCACGGCCACCTTTGCCGACGTAACCCGCGCGCTGCCGCTCGGAACAGCCTTTAACCTCCACGTAACCAGGACCTCCGCCACCCGCGACAGCCTCCTCCGCTTCCCCCGGGCCGAAGACGCATACACGCCCGCCGGAGGAACCTCAATCAACCTCCCTTCGCGCGCCAACCGGGCCAAGTTTGTTACCCACGGCAAAACCCTCGACGCATCGGGCCGGTTTAACCTCGACATATCCGGCAATATGACCACAGCCGGAACCCAACGGCTTGTACAGGTGGTAAACCCTTACATGGCCTACCTGAGCGTCGACTCCTTCCTGAAGTATAACAGCAACATAAGCAGCGGCTACTATCTATGGGACGGCGAAGTAGGAACGGACATGACCGCCGTAGCCTTCACCAACGGCAACCGCATCTCGGTAACAACGCCCCTCGCATTACAAACGTCGTCGGCCGCCTATATCCCGCCCCTGCAATCGTTCTTTGTAGCGACGACAACCGCCATCGCAAACGTAAAAATGTCGCCATATTGGACAACCACCTCGCCCGTATCCTCATACATACTGCGAGCGGCCAAGATGATAAAATCGGGAGGCGCCCTGAACATCCGGCTTGCCAAAGGATCGCAAACCGCCCACGCCGCCCTGCTCTACACCATCGGGTCAAGCTCCTTTATCGACCGTGAAGACATGCCCGCCATAGCCCACACCGTCGACAACCAAACCTCGCTATCGCTCTACACCCTCTCGGCCGGCAACGAACCCTTAGCCATCAACAGCAGCGAACACTTCGACATGATGCCCGTTACGCTCGGCATTACGACAACCAGCGCCGGCGAGTACCTCTTAGAGTTCAGCAACCTCGAAAGCTTCGGCTACGACGTAATCCTCGTCGACAAGCAAAAAGGCAACAAGCAAATCAACCTCGGCGAAACTCCCGAATACCGCTTCGCCATATCCAAAGAGCCGGCAAGCCCGACCATCGAGCTCAACAACCGCTTTGAATTACGCTTTACCTACACCGGCAAAGGCGTGACCATCACCGGCGTAGAGCCGATTCGACTTTCCCCATCCCTTAACGTTGCCGCCGGCCGAGGGCACATACAAGTATCGTCGACCGCAGGCCCCATTGAATCAATACAAGTGTACGACGCCGCCGGCCGTCGCATATACGGCAACCCCAGCGTGAACAGCACACAACTGAGAATCCCCATCTCCTCTCCGCCAATGATGTACATCGTAAAAGCCATGATTGACGGAGAGCTCCGGATAGGAAAAACAATTATTAAATAAAAGGGACGAAGTGACCACAAGACAAGCGCATCATCAAGCCACGGTAAGATTAAACCCGTTTCGCCTGAAGGAAAATGCGATTTGGCAAACCAAATCTCCGCAAGGTTTTGCAACAATGAGAAAGCTTGCGAAGATTACGTTCAAGGTTTTGCAACGATGAGAAAGCTTGCGAAGATTACGTTTGAGGTTTCCCAACGATGAGAAAGCTTGCGAAGATTACGTTTAAGGTTTTGCAACGATGAGAAAGCTTGCGAAGATTACGTTTGAGGTTTCCCAACGATGAGAAAGCTTGCGAAGATTACGTTTAAGGTTTTACAACGATGAAAAAGCTTGCGAAGATTACGTTTGAGGTTTCCCAACGATGAGAAAGCTTGCGAAGATTACGTTTGAGGTTTCCCAACGATGAGAAAGCTTGCGAAGATTACGTTTGAGGTTTCCCAACGATGAGAAAGCTTGCGAAGATTGCGTTTAAGGTTTTACAACGATGAGAAAGCTTGCGAAAACTGCGTTTGCCAAATCCCAACTTTTTGAGGATTTAAAGGCTTGGTTGCGTTTGGCCTGACAGCGCCCCAATCATCAAAGACATAACTTAGCGCCGCTTATCTATGTGTTTAGTAGCAGCCGGAGGGTAGGTGATCTATCTTCCGGCCTTTTTTTGCTTTGTATTTACTGATATGGGGCTATATCTTCTTGTGTGAAGCAAATTTTCCTGTGAGAATATTTAAACTAAAAGTGATTTCTAATTTCAGTAATTCGACGTTATATCGGTATCGTATACTAAATGCAGATCGTTAAGCAACGATGCAGGTTATGCGCTTAAATAATGCCGTTGGAAACGCGTAATAACTAATAGTATATTTGCATATCAAAATCATTCTTTTATCATATAATTAGTATTGTCGGTAGAATTTTTATGGATCAACGGCGTTTTTTCGAGCTATAATTTGCGGATATAAAAAAAAGATATAGATTTGCAGTCGAAATTTGAATGAAAATGCAGGCGGAAGAGACCGCTGCTAACACATAATAAAAGACACATAAACACAACACTCTTTTTTGTATTACTATTTTTTTCTGCTTTACTGAATAATAAACATTATAACTTTTTTTGGTATGAGACATATAGGTAGATTTGACAAGCACGCAATTGCTGTTATTCTTACATTATTATTATGTATGATAGCTCCGTTTGCCAAGGCACAAACAATTACATTAAACCCTGTTCCCGTGCAGATGTTTACTCTGAAAAACGGACTAGTTATAACGCCGGCAAAGAAAATATGCCTGCGCGATTATGTTGCCAGTTCCCCAGGAGCCGGCCCTATGACGTTTACAGGCAGTACCGTAAATGCGGTTGCCAGCTTTAATATAGCCGGCGATACTGCTACCGTTACGGCCTTCCCATCGGCTGTTGGAGTGGAAACTTCATTCACATATACGGTTACTCATGGCAGTTATACGGCTAACGGAACTGTTATAGTTAGGGTAATTGAGGGCGACAAATTGCCGGGATTTATTGATCCCGTAGATATTACTTCGTGTTTCGACAATATGGGAACGGTGACTTTCACAGCGAGGTCTGTTATGAGCTCGACGCCTGAAGTGAATTATTGCAGCGTGCCGCTTATAGCCGACTTGAATCACGACGGAAAACCGGAGATAATAAACCTTTATACTACATATCCAGCCGGATTGGCTTATGGATATTGGCGGGGCGTATTAATTTATGATCAGGCATGGAACCTGACAGCGCAATTGCCTTTCAGGAATTCATCAAACCAGGAAATGGTCTTTCAATCGGGCGCCGATACTTACCACTGGCCGATGAATGCCGCTTTGGTTGATTCCGACCGCGACGGAACCGTAGAATTGATCTTTACAGCTCCTAACGGCGGCAGCAACAATAACAACTACCGGAACAGGGTTATATCATACAAACTAGTCTGGAGCGGTACGACATACTCTCTACAGGAGAATCCGAAATGGGGCTCATGGCCGGAGCACAATACCGGCAACACTAACTATTTTAAACCGATGCCGCAAATTTGCGACTTTGACGGCGACGGAGTTCCGGAAATAATGGTATACAATAAAATTTTCAACGCTGTGAACGGACAGTTGTTACAGTCGTATACAGGCCTGGGAACCGCTTTGGCAACAGACAACAGCAATGGCGGCACCCACCCCGGCTTTATAGGGCTTAACAGGCTTGCCCCGAATGGTCTCAGCAATGGCGATAAGCGATTGGCTTACGCAGCTATTTACGATATAGCCGGAGGCGGCCCTGAAGGCAAAGATCCCGACGGAATATACGACGTTGTGGCCGGAGGAAAGATATATGTTGTGAAAAACACTGTTGGCGGCGCATGGCCCGGCTCTCCGGTGCAAACTTTCACACAGGCCGGGGTAAATGACGGATTTACCGCCGTGGGTGACGTGGATGGAGATGATATTCCTGATGTAGTGACGATAAATTCTACGGCAAATAGCAGTACAGGCGGTATTCAGATATCTGTATGGAACCAGCACGTTGGTCTTATAGCCCAGAGATCATTTAGCATATCAGGACGTAGTACGGGAAGCAACTCGTATGTATTTGTAGGAGATATTGACGGAAGGGAACAAATTGTGAATGGCGTAACATATCGTTTGCCCGAAATAGCTGTGCTTAGCGGAGACTTGGCCATACCTACAGTAACAGTAGACAGGCAAAACTTTATCCACCCCAATGTTTACAGTGCGTTGACGCAAAGCGGTACTACAAACGGCAATGGCGTATTGTTTGCAGTTACCATTGACAAGGCGGCAGGCGTCTCTACCGGCAACAAACTGAAACTCTCGTTTGTTTTGGAACATGAGGATAGCTCTACCGACACAGGCTTTACCATGTTTGACTTCGATAATGACGGAATAAACGAGATATGTTATCGCGACATGGTGTCGTTGCGTATCCTTAAACCGGTCAGACCTTATGTGACCTATGGTTATACCGGTTCCGACGTTATCCTGCTTAAGCAGGCAATGGGTTCATATACCGGCTTTGAATTTCCGGTTATAGCCGATATCGACGGCGATTCATCTGCCGACATGGTTGTAACCGGCGGCGCCAGTGGCAGCACCAATAATTATAGCGATCCCATGTGGGCGATATTCTCAAACGGCGACAAATTCGCCCCGGCATGGCCCGTATGGAACCAGCCCATGTACGATCCTTTCAAGATCAGGCCCGACAGCATTACCACGCCCATCGGCCCCGCTCCAAACCGCCTGCAATACAAATTCGACAGAGAAATTAAGAACGCCGCAGGCCAGGTTACAAATGTGATTAAGGACTACCAGCCCTTTAACGGCAACCTGATACAGGCCACATATATAGACCCGGCCGTATTCCCGAAGTACGAGCCGCTTGTTTACCTTATAGACGCCTATATCGACGATCATACAACAACTAACGCTCCCAGGATCCGCAGATCGGGAACCAACACCTGTATCGACATCAGGATTGGAAACAGAAACTCGGCTAATTCGGCCATTGCGGCTAACTTGCCGGTAAGAGTATACAAGAACAACAAGGTGGATCCGTACAGTACATATAATGTATATAGCTCAACCCTGGCAACCGTATACAACGGCGGAACAACAAGCTTTGTGGCCGGCAACCAGCTTGGAACTGCATTCAAGCTTAATCCCGGCGCTTATAAGGATATAACCATCAATCTGGGTAATCTCAGCGAAACCGATATTTACATAGTTCGCCTCGGCGATGATAGCAACGCGTCAGCATGGCGTTTCGGCGTAAACGGAGGCGATCGTTATGGAACCACATTTGCCTGCCCCGATTTCAACGAAGGCATAGGCGTAGCCACCAAACCTTTCCGCGACTGCAACTGGTGCAACCAGGTAGTAAGAGCCGCCCGCTATCAAACCATCAGCGACTTCTACACCATCCAGGAGTTTTGCGATACAACCATGTACCTTCTTACAAACGATATCCTCCCCGTGCTTCCAAAAGCCCCCGACACTTTCAGCTTCATGGATACCGTAAGGATCGGCCCCTGGAACATCATTACTCCTCCAAAGGCAGGATACCTCACATTCAACAATGTTCAAGGCCCGGCCGCCGCCGTTACTTACCACCACGACGCCCGCGCTCCACTCCCGCTGGGCATCGACTCATTCCAGTACAGCATGACGTATTGGGACGAAGCGGCCTCGCCTCCCGCAATTAAAACATCTACGTCAACCGCATATATATATGTAATAAAAAGCTCCTCCGGAGGTTTCTCAACCTGCTATAACACCATTACAAATATCAAGATATCCGAAAATCCGACAGGCGTTCGCTTCAACTGGTTCAACGCATTGAATCAACCGATAGAAACAGGCACGATTGAGCATATAACCGGCCAAATGCTGTCAGACTCCGTTTATTTTCTCAAACCGATAATGACAGGCATAACCGGAGCGCCGGGGCAAACCCTCACCGCCGCCCAACTTAACTACTACAAAGCCCTCAACTTCCCACTCGGAAAAATAACCGTCCGCCTTGTAACCTACCCCGCCAAGCCCACCTCGATGATGCGCTGGACGGGCCACGTAAACCGCCAATGGCGCGACCCCCGCAACTGGGTAGAAGTACTGACCGATAACGGACGGGAAGTAACGTCGCCCGTTAGCTATGCGCCCGCAGAATGTTCCAACGTTATCATCCCGTCTAACGTTAATTACTACCCCGAACTCGCCGACAGCGCAAATTGTAACAACATTGCGCTCAAAGACCGGGCCATGCTGCGCAACCCACACATGCTGAAATACGCCGCCGCCTCCGTTGAATTTAAGCTCAAGGGAGCCGAGCGCGACCGCTTCGTGATGTGGTCGGCCCCGCTCATGAGCATGTACTCCGGCGACTATCACTCCCGGACAGGCAACGCTCCACAATGGGGCGACGTGTTCATGAACCGCTTCCAGTTCGCCAACCCCGACGGCGGCGGAACCCCCGAAGTAAACCGCTTCACCGCCACCTTTGCCGCCGTTGACCATCCGCTGCCGCTTGGCGCAGCCTTTAACCTCAAGGTAACCACCACCACAGCCACCCGCGACAGCCTCCTCCGCTTTCCCCGGGCCGAAAACTCATATACGCTGCCCGGAGGAACCACGGTCAACCTCCCCTCGCGAACCAACCGCGCCAAGTTCATAACCCACGGTAAGACCCTCAACGCGCAGGGCCAGTTCCAACTCGACGTATCCGGCGACATGACCGCCGCCGGAACCCAGCGGCTCGTACAGATCGTGAACCCCTACATGGCCTACCTGAGCGTCGACTCCTTCCTGAAGTACAACACAAACATCAGCAGCGGATACTACATCTGGAACGGCGAAGTAGGCGCCGACATGACCGCCTTGGCCTTCACCAGCGGCAACCGCATCTCGGTAACAACGCCGCCCCTGGCGCTGCAATCGCCGTCGCTCGCCTATATCCCGCCCCTGCAATCGTTCTTCGTAGCCAAAACCTCGGCCGGAACCCCGCTCGGAACCGTAAACATGTCGCCCTACTGGACCACCACCTCGCCCACGGCGCCCTACACCCTGCGAGCATCAACCATGGTTAAGTCGGGCGGCGTAATGAACATCGCCCTTACCAACGGAGCAAAGAGCGCCCACGCAGCCATGATACACACCATCGGCTCCGGCCCCTCGCTCGACCGCGAAGACATGCCCGCCGTGATACACACCGTAGACAACGAAACATCGCTCGCCGTATACACATACTCAACAACCAACGAACCGCTGGCCATCAACAGCAGCGAGCACTTCAACATGACCCCCGTTAGCCTCGGCATAACCGTAAAAACCGCCGGCGAATACCGCCTCGAGTTTACCAACCTCGAAACCTTTGGTTACGACGTAACCCTTGTAGACAAGCAGCAAGGCAACAAGCAAACCGACCTCCGGCAAAACCCCGCGTACTCCTTCGCCGTAACCAACCCCGCAGGCAGCCCCATCGTCGAGCTGAACAACCGCTTCGAGCTGCGCTTTACCTACACCGGCAAAGGCATAACCATCACCGGCGTCGAGCCCGTTAACCCATCCCCGGCGCTCCATGTAGCCGCCGGCCGCGGATACGTTGAAGTATCCTCAACCGAAGGCCCCATCGAATCCCTCCAGGTTTACGACGCCGCCGGCCGCCGGATATACAACAACCCCGGCGTAAACAGCGCCCGGCAACGCATATCCATAGCCGGCAACCAAGCCATGTATATCATAAAAGCAATCATTGGCGGACGCTTACACACCGCAAAAGCCATTATCAGATAGAAACGGAAAGTGGAGAAACGATGATTACCTCCTCCAAACATATACACAACAATCATCCGCTCTCCACTTTACCATACGGTAGCAAAAAAAATACTTAGCGCCACTTTCTATGTGTTTAGTAACAGTAGTCGGAGAGTCTGTCGGTCAGCTCTCCGACATTTTTTTGCCCTGGAATAATCCCCCCGGAGGAAACAAGCCGCCCCCATGTTTTTTAAGATATAACAAAGCGTATTCTTCCATGGCAAAGCTCATCCTGTACATGGCGTTATCCATCGCGGCCGCCGCATAAGCGGAAAGCAGCTAAAGGAGCCCCCGTCGGGCTTTGCTTTACATTATGCCGGCCTCCCCCAAAGGGCGCCTGGCTCTCAACAACTGTTGAAAGGGAGTATAAGGCCGGAAAAAGGCTTTCAAAAGCTTTTGAAAAGGAGAATCAGTCCGCAAAATGGCTTTCAAAAGCTTTTGACAGGAAGGATCAGGCCAAAAAATGACTTTCAAAAGCTTTTGACAGGGAGGATCAGGCCAAAAAAGACTTTCAAAAGCTTTTGACAGGAAGAATCAGTCCAAAAATGGCTTTCAAAAGCTTTTGACAGGGAAAATCAAGCCAAAAAATGGCTTTCAAAAGCTTTTGACAGGGGAAATCAAGCCCAAACATGACTTTCAAAAGCTTTTGACAGGGGAAATCAGTCCAAAAAAGACTGTCAAAAGCTTTTGAAAGACGGAAAACAAAAACGCTTTGCCCGCCAAATGCGTTTACCCCGGCAAAAAATACCGGCCGTTATGCCTGCAACGCTTTTGAAAAAAGCATTGTAGCCATCCGGATAAGCCTGCCCGCCGAAGGCGCCGGCCCCATGCCTCGCTCGAAAAATCCCCCAAATTTGAAATTATCGTTATATTTGCGGCAATGAACGAAAAAAGCAATAACATATCTACTACGGATAACACGATTTACAATCCTCAAACAATAGATTTTGTAAAAACAGCTTTGGCTTACTGCTCGCTGATGGAAGCAGGCGAAGAAGCCGGCGCCGGCCCCTTTATCAACAAGGCTACAAAGCTCCTCCCAATGTTGTATCTGAAGGCGCTCATGCTCCCCGAATTATATTCGGACAACGATTTCGACGAGCCCGGCGCATGGCTCTGCGTTACCGAAAGCATGTACGAAGCCGTGCGGACAAGAATAGCCGCACTGCTTGGCGAAAACGACGCCTACCTCGAAACCTTCCACCCCGATATGCCGCTAAGCGACGCGCCCATAGCTGCATTCATCTCCGAAGACCTGGCCGACGTTTACCAGGACGCATGCGCTCTTTGCCTGCTCTTCAGGGAAGGAAGCAGCGAGGCGATGCTCCGGGCCGTAGCCATTTGCAAAGCCAACTTTGAACTCTATTGGGGGCAAAAGCTGCTCAACGCCTTGAAGGCCCTGCACGCCCTGCGTTATCCGGCAAACGATATGGAAATGTTGCACAACAATATAGAGGATGATGAATAACAGTAAAATTACCAAAGCGGAGCTTGCCGGCCTCCCGATCGAAGAATATTCGGGAAAGATAGTATTGGTAGACAGCGATGAAGATGTTGAAAAGGCCGTAACCGAGCTTTCGCAACAATCAAAAATAGGATTCGACACCGAAACCCGCCCCAGCTTCAGGAAAGGCCACCGGTACAACGTTGCCCTGATGCAGTTTGCCACCGAAAACGCCTGCTACCTGTTCCGCATCAACAAAATAGGAATCCCCCAGCCGCTGATAGGCTTCCTTGCCGATCCCGGCGTAACGAAAATAGGTCTTTCGCTCCGCGACGACTTTAGCGCCATACGGCGGCGAACCGAAACGCCCCTGTGCGGCTTCCTCGATTTGCAAGACTATGTAGGGCAGTTCGGCATAGCCGACGCAAGCCTTCAAAAGATTTACGCCATACTTTTCGGCAAAAAGATTTCAAAACGGCAAAGGCTCACCAACTGGGAAGCCCCGGCGCTGTCGGAATGGCAGCAAAAGTACGCCGCGCTCGACGCATGGGCCTGCCTCGTAATACACACTCATCTCAGCAATGGAAAACAACAGCCATTACAGTAAATGTATATTAAAGCCCGGCAAGGAAGATTCGCTGCTGCGCTTTCATCCCTGGATATTTTCGGGCGCCATCCGCAGTATCGAAGGCTCGCCTGAAGAAGGCGACGTTGTAGAAGTATACGGCTCCGACGGGCAATTCCTGGCCGTAGGGCATTACCAGATAGGCGGCATAACGGTAAGGATACTCTCCTTCGAGCCTGCCGAAATCAACTCCGGCTTCTGGACGGCGCGCATACGCAGCGCATGGCAGCTCCGCCTTTCGCTTGGCCTTGCCCGGAGCGAGAGCGGCAACATCTTCCGCCTTGTTCACGGCGAAGGCGATAACCTGCCCGGACTTGTGGTCGACGTTTACGGCCGGACGGCCATCGTGCAGGCCCATTCGGTAGGGATGCACCGCGAGCGTAACAGCATAGCCCAGGCCCTGCAAACGGTGTTCAACGGCGAGCTCGACTCCGTATACTATAAATCGGAATCAACCCTGCCTTATAAAGCCAACCTCGGAGCCGAAAACGAATTTCTTATCGGAGGAAAAGTTGACGACGTGGCTCTCGAAAACGGGCTTCGCTTTTACATAGATTGGCAAAAGGGACAAAAAACGGGCTTCTTTGTCGACCAGCGCGACAACCGCTCCCTCCTCGAACGCTACGCCCCCGGCCGCAACGCGCTCAACATGTTTTGCTACACCGGAGCCTTCTCCGTATACGCCATGCGAGGTGGCGCCAAGCTGGTACATTCGGTTGACAGCTCGGCCAAAGCCCTCCACTTAGCCGCGAAAAACGTTGACATGAATTTCCCCGACGACGCCCGCCACTCAACCTTTGCCGACGACGCCTTCCGCTATCTCGACAAAGCCGACCCCATCTACGACCTTATAGTACTCGACCCTCCGGCCTTTGCCAAGCACAAAGACAGCCTCCGGAACGCCCTCCAGGGATATCGCAAGCTCAACGCCTCGGCAATAAGCAAGATCGGCAAAGGCGGGATACTGTTTACCTTTTCATGCTCGCAGGTAGTAAGCCGCGAAAGTTTCAGGCTTACCATATTCAGCGCGGCAGCCCAGGCGCATAGGCAAGTCAGGATAATGCACCAGCTTGTGCAGCCGGCCGACCACCCGGTTAACATATATCATCCCGAAGGAGAATACCTGAAAGGACTTGTTTTATATGTAGAGTGAAAACGAATCATTCTTTATTTAATAAATAATCTCACTTAAAAAATTTTTCTATGTCGAAAATAACAGTTGTAGGCGCCGGCAACGTAGGCGCCACATGTGCAAATGTGTTGGCCCTCAAAGAAACGGCCGACGAAGTGATAATGCTTGACGTAAAAGCCGGCCTGTCGGAAGGCAAAGCCATCGACATGATGCAAACCGCGCAATTGCTCGGTTTTGACTCTACCGTTGTTGGATACACAAACGATTATGCCGCCACAGCCGGATCCGACATTATCATCATCACCTCCGGAATCCCCCGCAAGCCAGGCATGACGCGCGAAGAACTCATAGGAGTAAACGCCGGCATCGTAAAAACCGTAGCCGAAAGCGCCCTCAAACATTCGCCCAACGCCATCCTCATCGTAATATCCAACCCAATGGACACGATGACCTACCTGGCCAGCAAAATCCTCGGCCTGCCCCGCAACCGCGTGATCGGAATGGGAGGAGCGCTCGACAGCTCGCGCTTCAAATTTTACCTCTCCCAAGCCTTAGCATGCAATGCCAACGAAGTTGAAGGCATCGTAATCGGCGGACACGGCGACACCACCATGATCCCCCTCGCACGCCTCGCCACCTGGAAAGGCCTGCCATGCTCAACCCTGCTGGCCGAAGAAAAACTCAACGAGGTAGTGAAAGCAACAATGGTAGGCGGAGCAACCCTTACCGGACTGCTCGGCACCTCGGCATGGTACGCCCCCGGAGCCGCCGGAGCATACGTGGCCGAAGCCATAATACGCAACCAAAAGAAGCTCATACCATGCTCCGTAGCCCTCGAAGGCGAATACGGCGTGTCTGACATTTGCATCGGCGTACCGGTAATACTCGGCAGCAACGGCATTGAGCAGATCGTTGAATTTGACCTCAACGAGCGCGAAAAGCAACTGTTCGTTGAAAGCGCAGCCTCAGTACGCACCACCAACTCGGTACTCAAAGAACTGCAAGTATTGTAAAATAACGCGGCGACGAGCGCAAAACAAACGGAAGCAACCCAACCAACGCGGGTTGCTTCTTTTTTTGGCTCGCCGGCCCGAACAAAATCACATCTCATAATGGGAATAGAAAAAGGATTATTTCAACGTACCGAGCTACTCATCGGCAGCGAGCGTATGGAGCGGATCGCCCGGGCGCGAGTAATAATTTTCGGCGCCGGAGGCGTAGGAAGCTGGTGCGCCGAGAGCCTTGTACGCACCGGAATACGCCGGCTCGACATTGTTGACTCCGACCGCATTTGCGTTACCAACATCAACCGCCAGCTCATGGCCGCAACGAGTACCGTTGGGCAAGTAAAAGTTGAAGCCCTCCGCCGCCGCCTGCTCGACATTAATCCGAAAGCCGAAATCAACGCCATCCAGAAAATTTACGACGCCGACACCGCCGGCAGCTTCAACCTTGCCGATTACCGTTGCATCATCGACGCCATCGACAGCCTTTCATGTAAAGCGCTGCTGCTTCGCAACGCCGCCCTCTCGCCAGCCGCCTTTTTCTCGTCGATGGGCGCCGCGCTTAAAGCCGATCCTACCAGAATCAAGGTAGCCGAATTTCGCCAGGTAAAAGGATGCCCTTTAGCCGCCGCCCTCCGCCGCAAATTTCGCCAAACCGAATTTCCCGCCCGCAAATTCCTCTGCGTATACAGCGACGAGCTCCTTGTTAACCAAGGCCAAAACGCCTCATGCGGTACCGACCGCTGCCTATGCCCTAAAGCCCTCGCCGGCCCCGGCGATCCCAACCTTGTAAACCACGAATGGTGCAGCATGAAAGCCCAGATTAACGGTACCCTGGCTCACATCACAGCCATATTCGGCTTCATGCTTGCAGGATTGGCGGTGGAGGAGTTGATTAAAGATGAGAATTAAGAATATTGCTGCTGTAACCTTAACATCACGTCGTAACAAAGCCTTTTAGCTCTACCGTACCGAAAGCTTACAGTTCCCTCCTTTTCCTTACGATTGGCTTAAAATGATGTAAATCATCATAATAATGCGATTTTGTCATTTTACAAATTCATCGGCTAATGCCCCTGAACAGGCATGAGACGTCTCAAAATGATTTCAGGACGTCTCAAAACGGGCTTGGGGATGGAGGGATTTAAAAAATTAGGCTTGCCGCCGGCAAAATAGCTGCGTACGATTTATCACGGAGGCGCTTTTCTTATTATTTCCCCTAAACTATGATATTAATTTTCAATTAAATCTGTGGGGCGGAGGCTTGGGCTTTTATGAAAGCTTTTGGTTTGAAGAGTTTTCCTGATCGGAAACTGCGCGCGATTGGAGGATGCGCGAGTTGGGCGGAACGTTGTTGGTTAGCCAGATGTTACCGCCGATTATTGAGCCGTGGCCGATGGTTATGCGGCCGAGTACGGAGGTGTTGGAGTATATCGTTACGTTGTCTTCGATAATGGGGTGGCGGGGGGTATTGACGGGGAGGCCGCTGTCGTCGAATCTGAATCGCTTGGCGCCGAGGGTTACGCCTTGGTAGAGGCGAACGTGATTGCCGATAACGGCTGTTTGTCCGATCACAACGCCGGTGCCGTGGTCGATGCTGAAGTATCGGCCTATTTGGGCGCCGGGGTGGATGTCGATTCCGGTTTCGGTGTGGGCCATTTCGGTGATCATTCGGGGGAGGAAGGGTACGCCGAGGCGGTATAGCTCGTGGGCTACGCGCTGGTGGAAGATGGCTTTTACGGCGGGGTAGCAAAATATTACTTCGCTTACTCCGGTGGCTGCAGGATCGCCGTTAACGATGGCTTTTACGTCGGTGGCGAGGAGTTGTCTTACTGTGTGTATTTGGTCGATAAAATTCAGGGCTATCTGCGAGGCTTCTTCGCGGTGTTCGTCGGGGCAGTTGGATTCGAGGCAGAGGCTGCTGTCTACTTGTTCGACGAGGAGGTGGTGGATGCGGAGCAAATGTCCGAAGGTGTAGTGTTTTACCAAATCAACGAGGGCTTCGTGCGAGGGGCCGAAGAATCCGGGGAAGATTACTCTTTTGAGCAGTTGCATTATTTCGCATACTGCGGGTACGGAGGGTGTTGGCTTTTGGTGAAGCGGTATGTTTTGATATTCGGGTACGGCGGGGTCGGTTAGGTGTTCAACGGCCTGCCGGATTTGTTTAAATATGTGGGCGCTATCGTTCATCGGCTTTAATTATCCCACGATGGAGCGTATTTGAGCAGGGATTTGTATGATACGCCGAGGCCGATGTATATGGTATTGTCGAGTACAAACATGCAGTGTTGATAGTCGCCGCGATTGGAGGTGGGTAGTAGGGATTTCATTGTCCATTCTTTGCTTTCGGTTTCGTATTGCCAGATTCGCCCGGCGTCGTCGATCATAAAGATTGATCGTTGGAAGGCTACGGCTGTGCGTATTTGGCCGGCGGTTTCGGGGAGGGTTGTTTCTTCGGTCCAGGTATCGTTGTTGTATGATAGCGACCATATTCGTCGTTCGTATGTTGAGCCGTCGGTGTGGCCGAGGCCGGCGTATATGGTATTCATTATTGTTACTGCGATTCCTTTTTGGAGCCCTACGGGGAAGTCGCCTTTGCGATCCCATCCTGTGTACAGGGTGTTGTACGACCATACTTGGTTGCTTATCACTCCCGAGCGGTTGCCTCCTATGAAGTATGCCATGTAATAGAATGTGGTTCCGGCGGCTGAGTGTGCGGCTTCGGGCCATGTTCCGGATGCTGATACGTTTTCCCATTGGTTATATACGGGCATGTATCGGTAGAGCTTGTTGGTGGGGGTATCGGTATTGTCGACGCCGCCGTATACGTATGCTATTCCGTTAACGGTTACGGATGTTTGCCATTTGCGCGCTATGTCGGGGAATGCGGCCATTTGGTGCCAACTGTCGTTGGAGTTGTACGACCAGAGTTCTTTGGTGAGGTCGGTTCCTTGGTCGCCTCCGAGTATGTAGGCAATGTCGCCGGCTCCATTGGCGAATGATGATATGGAGTTGGGCAGGCGCGAGCTTCCGGGGAATGGGGTTTGCGGGGTGAATATATCGGGGGTTTTGACTTGCTTGGCTTTGCTGTAAGCTGTAACGCCGTTGCTGTTGCGAACAAAGGCGCGAATGTAGTAGGTTGTCGCACCTGTTAGTTGTGTGACGGCGCCGCTGAATGGGGCCACGTTGCTTAATTCCATTTCACGGTAGTTGTCGTCGAAGGTGGGTTTGTCGTGGGTTGCCCAGCAGAATCCTCCGGAAACTATGTTGCCTATTCCGGAGTGGTAGATCTCTGCTCTGGCCATGAGGCTTCCGTCGGCTATGCTGAATATGTCGGTTAGCGTTATCATCGACGAGTCGTGTTCGGTTTCAAAGATGGCTATTTCGCCGTACGATGTGCCGTAGGTATTAACGGCATAGGCTCTTGCGTTGTAGCGAACGCCTGCCATCAGGTTGGTCATTATGCCTTTAAAGTCGCTGGTAGCGTTTTCGTGGAAGTTGTCGCTGATGGTTGGTATTTGCGGGTGTGCGGCCCAGCAAACGCCTTTACTTAATATGGGTGCGTCGCCTTCAAAGATGATGGATGCGGCATAAGAGGCTTCGATGTATTGGATGTTGAATATTTCGAGGGGGCCTAGTACGGGGGTTCCGCCGGTGGTTGTGAAGGCGAGTATGTTGGCTTTATAAATTTCGTTGGCGGTTACGGCGAATGCTTGTATGTAATAGGTGGTTGATATGTTCAGGCCGCTTATTGTTACGAGTATGGAGTCGTTGGGCTGGGCGCCGGCTAATGGTAGCGGTATGGTATCGGGCGCGGCCATGTCGTTGCTGAGCGAAAGGAGGATGCCGTTGCCGGTTACTGGCGTTGTTCCGGCGTCGATCATGCGAAGGCCAACGTATGCCGATTGTCCTTTAATGCTGTCGGTATTGATAACTGTGCGTACTTCGGGCATGCCGTTTTTGGTGCGTACTTTGAGGGCTTCGCCAAGTCCGGTTCCGGCTTTGTTGCGTGCGTATGGATAGATTATATAATCGGTATTAGGTTCCAAATCTTTGATGGTGGTATTAATGCTTATGGGGGCTGTGTTGATTTCGACTGATACCGGAACAGCGAGCGTATCGGTGGCTCCTTCCTTTACAATAAGGAATCCACATTCTTCAACTTTGGCTCCATTTTGTTTTGCTATAACTGTAAATACTTCGATAGAATGGGCGGTTACGATTCCGAGCGAATCGCTTTCGAGGCCGGGCGTTCCTCCGTTAATGATGAGTACGGGGGCCTCGGGTTCGTTTATGCAGCTATGTAGTAAGGCAACAGTTGCGAGAAGAAGGAGTAATATTGTTTTCTTCACACCAATGAAAGTTGTATTAGGTTGAGAGTTCATTTCCGTAATAAGTATTTTAGAAGAACAGGCCGAAGCCTGCGTTTATATCCACGTAGTGAAAGTTCTTTTTGAATCCGCCGAAAATGCCGGCGGTAATATAGAGCCTGCCTATTTCAACGATTCCGTCGATTTCAACGGCGAGGCCTTGTCCGGAGTAGTCGATCACTTTAAAGTATCGCTGATCGTTGATTACGATTTGGTCGTTGGCATCAACTTCGGCATAGCGGAATATTTTGTCCATTTTGAAGTATCCCGTTCCGGCGGAAATTGATATCCATTCGTTGCAGCGAACAACAAGTCCGCCGGTGGCGGCCATTGAGTTCCAATTGTCTCCTCTTGGTTGCAATATTGCGTCTCCAACGGGCGGGGGGGTGTCTTTTGCCGGATAGCTCATTTCGGCTTCGTATCCTTGAAACGAAGCGTTTGTTTTGAAGCGGCCGTATAGTCCGAAGCGTCGTCCCATTCCTCCTACGGTAATTCCGATCGGTGCGAATATTGAGCAGTTGTATCCGGCGAAGTATTGAATGGCGGGGGTGTTTTCCCGTGGGCCGCGGTAGGCTTGCTGCGGTTCGGCAACTTTGGTTTTCAGGCTGTTCAGTTCCTGAGTCCAAATGTGTGCCATGTTTTCACTTTTCGGGGCTCCTATTCCTTCCGAATAGTAAACAACGAGCCTTGCCATTGCAGCGGTATCTTTAGCGGCAGCGCTGTTGTTAAGACAGTTAAGGCAGCGTGCCATGAGGTTGTGGAGCGAAGAGCGTAACTGCGGATTATTTATCCAAAGCGTTGTTAGCCGGTCGATACTGTACATGTCGCAGGTGGCAACGCCTTCGGCATAATATAATCGTGCGTCGCTGTAATCCCTTTTTCTCATTGCCTCGTCGCCTTTACGGTTGTATTCGGTTTGCTGTTGTGCAAATGTGAGCGAGGGAGCTATGAGGCATGCTGCCATTATCCAAATCCTTGTAATTTTCTTCATAATATTAATATACCACGTTGCTGGTTCGTAGTTCGCCTCTTTGATTATAGATGTCGTACAAAAAATTGTCTTCTCGTTGGAAGGCGCGCATTCCGTTGCTGTATGGTTCGGAATTTATGTATTTGCAGGGGATTATTTCCATGCCTTTGTCGTCGATTGCGCCATATTTGTCGGTTGCTTTTTTGCGTACAATCATAAGCCTGCCGAATGAAAGTTTTTCTTCGTACAAGGCGAGCCTGTCGGCAACTTGTTGTTCTTCTTTTTTAGCAGAGCTTATCAGCATAAGTTCTTGAGTTTCTCTGGTGGGGTTTATCATGTTTGCGCCGGAAAAGTCGTCGTAGGCTCCTGCGAAGTCGCTTTTGTCCATTTTACTTTTGCCGGAGGTAACCAGGGATAGATATTGCGTTTCTTTTTCTTTTTCATTCATTTCCGGGACTGTTTCAATTGTGTTGTCAGCTCTGCTTTCAGTATCCTTTATCATATCCTGCTCTTGCCGGTTGATTTCGGGTGTTACAACGTTGTTTTCCGTATTTACTTCTGCTTCCGTACTGTTTTGCGGAAGAGGGTTTTCGTCATAGTGGGCTGTCGAATCCGCATTGCCGATTGTCGGGGTTAACGCAGCGGGGGCGTCATTATAGCCTAATAGAAATAGCAGAGTGATACCAACAGCTGCAAAAATACAAATAATGAAAGACACTGCTAACAGTTTCCGTCTTTTTCTTATTTGACGCCGGCTTTTCCTGTCTTTCTTCCAATTTGTATATTGGTTCCCGGCGATTGTTTGTTCGCTGTTTACGCCCGGATGCCGGGAGGGTATGGCGATTGTGGCGTCGTCGGCGGGGATATGTCTGTTTTCGGGGAGGGGGATGGCGCTGGCTGCGCTGTCGGGGGGAAAGTCGAGTGCGGCCATCATTTCACTTACGGTTTGGAAACGATCGTTGGGATGTATCTGCATCGCTTTCTGGATCGCTTTTTCCGTTTTGCGGGAGATTGCGGGGTTGAGTTCAACGGGAGGAACAAGGGGGCGCGTGGCTCTCAGGATTGATTCGGCAGGTATTTTCCCCGTCAACACGTTATACATGGTTGCGCCGAGCGAATATATGTCGGGGCAGGGGGAGAATATGTGGGTTCCTTCGTTGTCGTATTGCTCAATGGGGGCGAAGCCTTTGGAGAGGGTTAGTATGGTTGTGCTTGTTTCCTTATCGTCGGTATCGTATCTTTTGCTTACGCCGAAGTCGATAAGGCGGGCGTTGTCTCTTTTGTCGATCAGTATGTTGCTCGGCTTAATGTCGAGGTGGAGGATGTTTTTTTCGTGAACGAAGCTAAGCGCCTGGCATATCTGATAGATATAGCGCAATACTTTCCGCTCCGAGAGGATGCCTTCCTTTTCGAGAATATACCGGAGCGAACGTCCTTCAATATATTCCATTGCGATGTAGGCTGTATTGTTCTCCTCAAAAATATCGAGTACGTGAACGATATTGGGATGATGCACATCTGACAAAATACGCGCTTCTTTAAGTAACTTTTCTTTAAACCGGTGGAAGAGTTCCTGCCCCATAGACGAGTGGATCTCGATATTGCTCTCTCCGGGTTCTCTGAAGCAATAGTCCTTGAAGAAATATTCCTTTATACAAATGGGAACTTCAGAGCGTATGGTTCCGAGCTGTCCTTTTATTTCCGTAAGGACACCTTTGTAGGTGATGCCGAAACCACCTTGCCCAACTACTTGTAGTAGCTGATATTTACCGTTTTGAAGAGTATGACCGACAGGTAAATTCATGCGTGCGTATTATATTATACGCAAAAATACATTTTTTTAAATAATAGAATAGAGGAACGAGCGAATATTTTGCTTTGCATCTTGTACGTTTTGTATCGGAATAATATAAAACGAATAGTTATCGCTGGTTTTCCCATCGCATAATACCACCAATTCATCCTTTATAATGTCGGCCGACAATTGCTTCCGGAATATTGATGCAAGCATTTCATCCGAGATCTTTTCCATAATCCCATCCGTACACATAAAGAAGTAATCGCCGGGCTGTATGTCGGCAATCAATACTTCTTCAACCTCGGCATGGCCGGCCGAACCCCGTATGGAATTTATAGACGCATCGGGCGACGTATCGTCGATCAGGCCTTTATCCTTCGTTGAAAAAACCATATCTCCTTTCCTGAACTGGTATATGCGGCTGTTGCCCACTCTGGCCAGAGTTATGCCCGACGAGCTTATGTAAAGCATCGCCAGCGTTGAGCTCATCCCGCCGGCATCGGGATGTTCTTTCATGTAGGCGTCAAAGTGGGCTTCGGTATACTGAACGGCTTTCCTGATCAACTCGCAGCTCGGTTCGGATTTGCCGAGCATCGTTGTGAAGAACGTGCGGAAGTGGTCGCTTGCAAGCGAGCCGGCAATCTCGCCGCTGTCGGCTCCGCCCAGGCCGTCGCAAACCATAAACATTCGCTGGCCGGAGCTGATCGCTTCGGGCGAAGGATATATATAGTCTTCATTATGCAGCCGGTTGCCTTTTTCGCTTATAGCACAAGGTTTTCCGATAGTTATATACATGTTTAAAGTTTTTTGTTTGTTGGTTTTATAAACTTACACGATCCGTTAGCGCGGTTATTTACGCTAAAGCCATGCGTAGCTTCATAATAGTACAAAGTTTAGAGTATTTCATTCATTAAAGCGAAGGATGGTATGGCCGATAACGATCTCGTCGTTATTGTTCAGTATTACCACTTCGCCGTTCTCAAGGTAGTTGCAATTGTATAATGTATGGTTTTTGCTGTTATTATCGGAAAGGAAATGCTTGTAGGCGCCGCGAGAATCCTTTTTAATCTCTATCCGGATATGCTCCCGGCTCATGGTGCGGTCTGACGTAAGGATGCAGATTGTTGCTTGCGAGGGGTTCGACGATTTGCGGCCTATTATCGACATGCCTTCCTCAAGGTATAATACCTGTTCGGGAGTATTTTCGTCGGGGATAACGGTTAAACGGCCGGCGCCGTCTAAACCTTTGCGGACAACCAGCGTATTGTCCGGCACAGAAAAACCATCTCCATCTTTCAATGAAAGAATGGAGATGGGGATGAGATTTTTGCACTTGGGACATTTGAAGGATTCTATGCCGCGAGGCAGCTTTCCTTCGTCAACTTTAAGTCCGGTGCGGCAGTGAGGGCATTTTACCTGGATCATACTATTATCGAAATGTCCATATCGCTAATGTCGCTTGAATATGAATCAATCATATCGGCATCCATAATCACGACAGTGTCATCCGACAGGGTAATGAAATCGCAACCCTCCATACCTTCGTCAATAACAACCGCTTCCATCATTACGTCGTCATCAACGTCTATGATGACGGCGCCCAGTGGGTAGGAATCGTTATTGTCGTCGATCGTAACAAAAGTATATTCTTCTTCTTGCATGGTGTTTTAACTGTTTATCACGTTTATTATCTCGTTTGCAAAGATAAAATAAAGGATAATATATAAGCAACTTTTTTAGAGGCTATTAATCAAAAGCCGGGGATTTATGTACGAACAGGGTAGGTTTACGGTACAAAACGCTCTTTTTTGCCCCAACCGCTCAACTCCATTTCGCCTTGCATCCCGGAGCATGGCATTGCTTTTTATTGGCAAGCGACTCCCATGGAATTTCGCCAAGGAAGGCTCCGCACTTGGGACAAACATAGTCGATCTTAAACCGGTGCGACAAGTCTTGCAGCAATTTCGGGGCCTTGGCCGCCTGTTTCGCTCCGAAATAAACGCCTGCCGCAGGGGCGCAAACCGCTACAAGCAAGCTTATTCCAAGGAAAAGAGGACTTCCTTTTCCCGAAAAGCCAATCGCAACGCCCACTATCCCCGGCAAGGCAAACGGCAAGGCCTGGAACAGGCGCGAGCGGAACGTTGTGGCCGACTGTATCCTTACCTTTTGAGCCACAAATTCGTCGTACACAGGCTTCAATGCCGCAAACTCCTCCCTGTAATCATTTTTGCTTTTCAGCGCTTCCGATATATTTAACTGGTAGTTAGAGCCTAATACAATCTTATCGCTCATCGAAATTCGCTTTTTAAGAACCTGAGCGCCGTTAACAAAAGTCCCGTTTGTAGACAACAAATCTTCTATCAGCAAAAAGCCCTCGCCGTCGCGGCTCAAGCGGGCGTGATACCGGCTAACGCTCGACTCGTTCGCAACATAGTCGTTATCACTCGCTTTTCCTATCCTTATTATCATTGCCTGGCTTTTCGTGTTCTTTTTCAATAGTATCTTTAAGGGCCTTCAGGGGGTCTTTTGATAATATCAATTCTTTCAGCTTATTATCCTCGGTCAGGAGCATTAATCTTTGATGCGGGAGATTTATCTGCATAACATGGTTTTTATTAACAATATGGCTTTTCCCAACTCTAACCAGAAAGTTACTTACCATCTGCGTTTCAAGCATTTCTATAACCTTTCCTATGTTAAGGGCAAATGTAAATTGTATACCGTTTGCCAAAACAAGCTTGGTGTAATTCCTGTCGGCTTCAAAATAAAGAATCTGGCTTGTCTTTATACGCAGCAGTTCATCGCGAGTTTTTATTATCAGATACCTGTCCATTATTTTTATATATCGGTTTTAGATTTAGAGATTGATATTCGCTTCATTATGCGCAAAATTAATCCTTTTTCCATATCCTCAAAATAAAACCTCTATTCTTTTCGGGAATGGATAATTTCTCATTAAGCCGCGCCGTTATTGTAAAGCCTTTGCAAGGTTTATGATCAGGGAGCTTCATCTTTTTTGTTAGCGGGTATTTTTCGGTGGGAAAAATATCGTTTTTGGTAGCTACCGGAACGTTTTTCGTAGCTACCACAACACTTTCGGTAGCTATCCAAAACGGTGTTTTTTCAGGGGCGCTTTATTTTATAGCCTGGTTGTAAGCCGGTTGCGAAATCGCGTCAGGGCAGGCATCCATTCATTCCGGCTGCTTCAGGCAGTTGTCGAGAAGGGCGATGTGGCGGTCGGTTACGATGGATGATATTTGTTGTTCGAGGGCTGGGAAGTTGCTTTTTGGGCAGGAGAGTTTTATGCGGCCGGCTTCGAGGTAGTGGATGGCATGGCAGATGCCGGTTAGGGTTTCGATAACGTGCGAGCTTACTACGATGGTTTTGTTCTTGGCTTTCAGGCGCGAGAGCAGCATCTGGAGCAGCAGGCATGATTCGATGTCGAGGCCGTTAAAGGGTTCGTCGAGCAGCATAACGGGCCTGTCGAGGAGTATAACGCCGGCAAGGGCCAGCTTGCGCTTCATGCCGGTTGAATATTCGTCGATCGTTAAGTTGGACGGGAGGTTGAAAAGTTCAAGCCATTTGCCGGCTTTTTGCTTGTTCTTTTCAAACAGTTCAAGGTATTCCGGTCCGGTAATGCCGGAATAGAAAAAATGTTCGGTGGGGAGGTAGGCGATTTGTCGGGGGGTTAAGCGTTGGCCGTTATGCAGGATTGTGCCGCCGTCGGGTTTTTTCAGGCCGAACAGGGTGTTGAAAAAGGTGGTTTTGCCGGCTCCGTTTAGCCCTACAAGACCGTGTACGGCGTTGTCGGTTATCGACAAATCGAGGCGGTTGAGCGTAGGCTTGTCTTTTTGATGGCTTACGGTCAGGTTGCTAATTGTTATCATGAGGCAGGAATTGCTTTAAGCTGGCGGCGGCTTTGCGGTAAAAATATATGGATACGAGCGCCGTAAGCGGCGATGTGAGCGGTATCAGTCCCATTATTATGCCTGTGGTTTGGAGGACGGGGCTGCTGTTGGTTGTTTCGCTGTCGGGTTTGTAACAGGCGTATTTCAGCGCGATAAGGTAGCAATGTATAATGGCCAGCATAATGGTTTCGATTATCGGAATATACCACCATTCGCGGTGGAACATGGCAAACAGCGTTATGAGCGGAATATTGCAGGCCGTCCAGAGCATTGAATGCCGGACGGTTTTGTGGAGCATGAAGGCGGAGCTGCTTTTACGGAACGGGAGTAGCATTTGCCATGATTCGTTGTAGCGGTAAAAATCCATCGCTATAAATCCGAAAATAGCGATGGCTACGGGGGCGGCGGCTGTGAAAAACGACAGGCAGGCGCCTGCCGGCAAAACGATCGCCAGGATGATAAAATTTTTCCTCACGCCTCCTCTCCACTCGTACATGTCGGGCGGGATGCGCTTTATCAGCCAAAGATGTTTCAACGGCGTGCGCGCCGGCCTGCGTAAGTCGATGCCGGGGGCTATGGCCACAATCGCAATCCCGGCTATTAACGCCGCCAACGATTCCCATCGCCCGTTTATGGCCAGGCAGGCAATTATGGGGAGGGATAGCAGGAGATATTCGGCGAGGTAAGCAATTTGCCGATTTGTGAGGTAGAGTTGCAAAAACATATTGTCGCGCCTGCGCGTTCGGTTCAGCAGCAGCGCTGCGATCCAGGCTGCCGCGAGGTACCGGCTGTATTGCGGGTTATCGCCGCTGGCCGTTATCCGGAATAGGGCTGCGAGTGCGAAGAGTAGGGCTCCGGCTACAATCAGGGCTCTGACGACGCCGATCTGCACGGCTATCCTGAATATCTGTTTCGCCCTGATGCGAAGGATAACGCAAACCTGGCGGTCGAGACGGGCAGTTGCCATCGTTATTGCTTGAGTAGTTGGCCTGTTTCGGTTTCGTTCCGGTAAATCACTCCGGCTGAGGCTTGGGCTTTAGGCATTATGAGCACGTCTTGAACATTTACGTGGTCGGGAGCGGTTACGGCGTAGTAAATGGCGTTGGCAACGTCGGCGGCTGCGAGGGGAGAGAAGCCTTGGTAGACGTTGGAGGCGCGACTGCGGTCGCCTTTGAATCGTACGATTGAAAATTCGGTTTCGGCGGCGCCCGGGCATATCTGGGTTACGCGAACGCCGTGGGCGGCCAGCTCGAGGCGCATGGCCTGGGTGATGGCGGCAACGGCGTGCTTGGTGGCGCAGTATACTCCGCCGTTGGGATATACTTCCTTGCCGGCTATCGAGCCGAGGTTAACGATATGGCCGGAGCGGCGGGCGGCCATGCCGGGAGCGATGCAGCGGGTTACGTAGAGCAGGCCTTTGATGTTGGTGTCGATCATTCGCTCCCAGTCGTCAACCAGTCCTTCGTGGATCGGAGCGAGGCCTGCGGCGAGGCCGGCGTTGTTTATCAAAATGTTTACTGCCTGCCATTCTTGGGGCAGGTGGGCGAGGTTTTTTTCCACTTCATCGTACCGGCAAACGTCGAAGCAGAGGGCGAGGGTTTCGGTTTCATAGTTTTTTCGCAGCTCTTGCTGGAGCTCGGCGAGTAGTTTGTTGCGCCGTCCGGTAAGTATGAGGCGGAAGCCTTCGGCGGCGAGGCGGATGGCGGCGGCGCGTCCGATGCCGGAGGTTGCGCCTGTTATCAATGCTGTTGTCTTCATAATATGGAGTTTATTTTTAATCCGTTTGTTTCTTCCGTAAGGGCGAGGCGTATCGAGGTTTTGCCGCCGTAGGGGCTTGCGTATGACACTACAAAAACGTTTGCGCCGGCCGGATCCTTGTCTACCGCGAGCGAGTCGAGCCATGCCGCGTTGCAGTCCTGGGCGTTAATGATAGGGTCGTAGTCGAGCTCGGCGGCTTCGAGTTGGCGGAGGCAGTTTGCCGTGCAGTATTTTTCGAGGAGGCCTTGGCGGGCATCGTCCGAATGGGATGTTTCGCAGAGGACGATGTAGGCCGTATAAAATTCGTTCAGCATGTTTATCGCCTGATCGTTGGGCGACTTTACCTTACATCCGGCGAGCAGGAGCGTAGATAGCAGGAGAATTATCGGCGCTTTCATCGGGATATTCGGATCTTCCGCGGGTGCGTTATTATTCTTCCCATTTCCAGGCCTTGGCTATTATGGCGACGAGGAATATTATTTCGATGCCTGCAATGATAATGTAGTGCAGGGTTGCCATGCCGCCTAGCGTTACATATAGTATGGTAAACGCTGCGGCTATGATATTTACCGGGCGATTGGCTTTGTGGTTCAGCTTCCGCGAGAAGTATATCATAAGTATCGGGATATTTGTTGCGACTGCGGCTATGGCCATCGTCATTGTTACGTTGGTTAGCTCGTTGAACGCGCTTTTATTGGCGATCTCTACGATGATTGTGAATATGTCGGCAAAGATCATGTTGATCATTACCACGATCCACATTGTTGACAGTTCTTTTCTGGGTGATAGCTGTTTCATTATTTAATTTATTGGGTTGATTATCGGTTGGCCGTGAATACATAAAAAAAGCCGCCGGCAACCTGGGCGACCCTTCTTCTCTTTGTTTTTTATCAATTGATCAGCCTTGCCCGAAGCTTTTCGAGCATATCGGCGGTCATGGCGGTAAGGTTGAATTTCGGCTGCCAGTCCCATTCTTCGCGGGCGCAGGTATCGTCGAGCGAGTTGGGCCATGATTCGGCGATTGATTGGCGGAGGGGGTCGACCTCGTAGGTCATTTCAAAGCCGGGGATGTGTTTCCGGATCTCGGCGCAGATTATTTCGGGATCAAAGCTCATCGAGGTTACGTTAAAGGCGTTGCGGTGGGCGAGGCGCGAAGGGTCGGCTTCCATCAGTCCGATAGCGGCGGCGATGGCGTCGGGCATGTACATCATGTCCATGAATGTGCCGGCGGCGATGGGGCATACGAATCGTTGGCCGCGCACGGCTGAGTAGTATATGTCGACGGCGTAGTCGGTAGTGCCTCCGCCGGGAGGGGCTATGTAGGAAATGAGGCCGGGGAAGCGTACCGAGCGGGTGTCGACGCCGAAGCGGTTGTAATAGTAATCGCTCAGCAGCTCGCCGCCTACTTTGGTGATGCCGTACATGGTGCGGGGATTGCGGATGGTGTCTTGCGGGGTTTTGTCTTTGGGAGTATTGCTGCCGAATACGCCTATCGAGCTGGGGGTGAATACGGCGCACCGGTATTCGCGGGCCACTTCGAGTACGTTGAACAGCCCGTCCATGCCGATTTTCCATGCTAACTGGGGCTTGATCTCGGCGGTGGCCGACAGCAGGGCGGCGAGGTTGTAAATGGCGTCGATGTGGTATCGCTTAACGGCGTCGGCTATTTGTCGCTCTTCGGTGATATCAACAATTGCGGATGGGCCTGTTTCGAGTAGACGGCCTTTGGGTTCGGCGCCGGGAATGTATCCGGCAACAATGTTGCCTCCGTAAAGATTTCTGAGTTCGAGCGTTAATTCGGTACCGATCTGGCCGGTTGAGCCTATTATTAAAATGTTCTTCATAAATAGTGTTTTGTGAGTGTGCTATTTTTTTGTTTTGGGCAAAGATAAGCAATTTAAGGAATTGGCCTTTTAGCCCTGTCGAGCGGCTTGCCGGAATGATACCGGAGCTTAGGATATTCCGCCGCCGCTACTGCAAAAAAAACGCCGGAGAGCTGATTGGCTAAGTACTCTCCGGCTAACTACTATACACATAGATACGTGGCGCTAAGTTTTGTCGTTATATCCTGACATCGCAAAGTTATGGATTTTATTGTATCGCTATCGTTTTCGCAATCTGTAATTTCTTGCCTACTATCGCCTTTACAACATACATTCCTCTGCCCGACACCGGTATCCTGATCCGGGCTTCGTTCACGGCAGGGTTGTGGAACGTGCGGCGTCCGGCGGCGTCGTAAACCTGGAGCGATTCGATGGGGCCGTTGGTTGAGGTTACCTGTATGTATCCGCGGCCGGAGCTTACGCGAAGGTTGGGCGATACCGCTATCGGCTCTACCGAGGTAATGTTAACGCCATGGCCGGTGAAGTTGAAGCGCAGCTCGAAGCGGTTGCTTATCTCGATGGCCGCGCCGCCTGGCTGATTGGCTATGCTGAAGCGGTATTCGGGCGTTTTGCGGAGGTCGATTTGCTTATTGCCTTGCTGCTTGTCAACCAGGATTACGTCGTAGCCGAAGGTTTCGAGGTTGCTGAACTCCAGGCGGTACTCTCCGCCGTTCGTTACCGTCATGCCGAGCTGCACGGGCAGCATGGCGAAGTGCTCGTTGCTGTTGATGGCCAGGCGTTCGTTGCCGGCCGAGAGGGTGTAGAGCGATAGCGAGGTTTGGTTGTCTACGGTGTGGATTACGGCGGGCATGTCTTCGCGGTCGAGCGAGGAGGCGCCGGAGCCTATCGTGTGTATCAGGGCTGCGTGGGCTCTCCTGGTTCCGCCGGTAAGCGTGATGTTCATTACGCCGCCCGATTTTACCATGGTTGCCGCCCGGAGTATGTACGACGATACGGGCGAGGTGGTGGTCCAATAAGGCGACATGTTAACGGTTCCGAGCGAGGCGCTCGGAGTGTTTTTCGCTACAAAGAACGATTGCAGCGGCGGGATATAGGCGAGCGACGGCGACTGCGTTTGCAATGCGAATGGCGGCGTTGTTACCGAGATGCGGTTGCCGCTGGTGAAGGCTACGGCGTTCATGTCGGTTCCTACTTCGCCGTCCCACAGATAGTAGCCGCTTTTGAGATTCGTGTTGTACTTCAGGAACGAGTCTACGCTGAGGTAGGCCATGTAGGGGTTTACCACCTGTACGAGCCGCTGGGTTCCGTCGACGGCCATGTCGCCGTAAACGTTGAGCTTGAACTGGCCCAGTGCGTCGAGGGTTTTGCCGTGGGTAACGAATTTATTGCTGTTGTTCCGACCGGCAAGGCTCGTTGGCGAGCCTCCGGCGGGCGTGTATTCAAGCTCGATCCGGGGGAACCGGAACAAGCTGTCGCGAGTAGTCGAGGTACTGGTTACTTTGAGGTTAAAGGCTGTTCCGAGCGGCAGCGCGCGGGTTACGTCGGCAAAGGTGGCCGTGAAGCGGTTTACTTCGGCGGTTCCGCCGCCGTCGGGGTTGGCTGTCTGGAACATGTTCATAAACACATCGCCCCATTTTATGTCGCCGGCGCCGTTGCGGTAGTGATAGTCGCCGGAGTACATGCTCATGAGCGGGGCCGACCACATCACGAACCTGTCGCGCTCCGACGGTTTGAGCTTGATCTCAACCGAGGCGGCGGCGTATTGCAGCGCGTGGGGATTGCCCAGCATGGCCCGGTCTTTCAGCGTAATGTCTTTGCAATTCTCGCTGTCTGCCAGTTCGGGGTAGTTGTTAACGTTGGAGGGGATTATCACGTTTGAGCATGGGGCGGGCGAGTAGGTTACCGGCGATTCTGCTTCGCGGCCGTTAACCGAGCGCACTTCCACCCAGTTGCGGGGGTCGCGCCATTGGTTGCTTACGTGGCCCGTCCAGCGCATCAGCGAGGTGGGCTTGGCGGGGTAGGTTACGAGGCGGATCAGTATTTCGCCTCTGGGGAAGTTGAGCGTTTTGTAGTGCGCTATCTGGGCGGCCGTGAGTCCTGTCGTTGTGGTTATTCCGCTCGTCAGGGGCTTGAGCCAGTAGGTCGAGTCGCCCTGCATTGGCTGGGTTACGCGGAAGGTTGAGTTGGCTTGGATCTTGACGTTGTCGTACTGGGTGCGGTACCACTCGAAGCTTATGCCGGCGGGCTTGTTTTGCATCTCGATGCGGGTTGACTGCCCGTAGCACGACGAGAAGCCGCCGCCGGCTCCCTTCAATATATATATGTATACGGTTGATGTTTTGGTTTCGAGGGCTGCCGTAACGTCGTTATAGTATGTGAGGCGGTACTGGAAGGAGTCGATATTGGCCGGGAGGCTGGCGCGGTTGTCGTGGTGGTAGGTGATGCGGGCTCCCGATCCCACCGCGTTGTTAAAGGAGAGGTATCCCGCCACGGGGGGCTTGGATATGTTCCAGGTGTTGAGCCTTACGGTGTCCATAAAGCTTTTTGTTGGGGTTACGCCTGCCAGGGGCACGATGGGGAGGATATCGTTTTTCATCACGTCGATTGATACGCTGGTAAGCTCCTCGATGGTTAATAGGTCGCGGATGGTTTGGTAGCGGGCGGCTCTTACCGCCTGGTCGCACCAGTTGCAGTCGCGGAATGGGG
Source organism: Tannerellaceae bacterium (assembly GCA_031280645.1). Next base: position 66,525 of record JAITGL010000010.1, read on the forward strand.
AGGCGGCTTTGCCCAGGCCTTCGTCGAAGTCGTCGCAGGGGTAGGCGTCGCCGAATTTATCGCCGCCGTTGTAGCCGAACCGCCATATCCAGGGATTGCCGCTGCTGGCGTCGCCCAGGCGAACTATGTATACGTCGCCTACGATTGCATCGCCTGCTCCGGGAATTGCCCCCGAGCCTATCGAGATCCAAACTGTTTTCTCGGTTCCCGGCGAGATGCTTGCGGTTGCTCCCAGCGCGTTAGCTGTGCCTGGGTTTAAAAGATCTTGAAGGGTGAGCGTTCTATACACTGTGGCCTGGCTGATGGTGTTGTTACGGTAAACCTTCACAGGGGTGTTCGACAGTATGCTGGTTCTCGACGAGGCTTTGTTGCCTATCGTTAGCTCTATGTAATGGTTATTGCCGCTCGATACGATTTTCGGTTTCTTCGAGCTTGATATATCCGAAATTATGTAGGCTTCGGTAAGGAATACTACCGGCTCAAACTTGGGTATAGATTGCGCGTCGAGCCTGGTGGCCTGCACCAGCGTGCCGTTAAAGGGCTGGTAATCGGTCAGGGTTTTTGTAATCTGGCCGCTTGCGTTCTTTATTTCCCGCACGAAATTGTATTTCTTATCCAAGCGGTTTGGGGCTAATCCGGTTGGCGTGGTTCCGTCGGGGTTTATCTTGAAGGGGTCGTACATTAACTGGTTCCATATTGGCCATGCCGGAGCGAATTTCTCGCCGCTGCCGCTGCCTACAACATACAGAAAGCCGTAGTAGTTATTAATTTTTTGGTTTTTGCCGACTACTACTACTTCGGCCGAATTATCGCCGTCTACGTCGGCTATTACAGGCATTTCAAATCCGGTATACGTTCCGCATTTTACGCTAAATATAACCGTGCTTCCCAGCGATTCGCTCAAGGTTACAAATTCTTTATTGGCCTTAATGATGCGAAGATTTTCCTCGTCGCGGTAGCATAGTTCCTGAATCCCGTCGTTGTCGAAGTCGAACATGGCAAAGCCCGTATTTCCCGATCTGTCGTTATGCTCCATTATAAACGACAGCTTTAAATTCCTGTTATTGGCCATGTCCATGGTATACGCGGCGATTACTCCGTCGCCGGCCGACGTTTGGTTGTTTCCGGCCGGTATCCTGCAGCCGCTAATGATGTTCGGGTGATAAGTGTTAACGTTGGTGTCGTATGTGATATCGCCCGAGAGGATAGCCACTTCAGGCAGGCGGTATTCCTTGCCGTTAACTGTTTGCACCTTCCCGTCTATATCTCCTATATATATGTAGGAATTACTTCCGAACGAGCCTGCGGCTATGGTTATGCTTTTAGTTGAGCCTATCTGACTTGGAGTGAATGAGCCGGGGGCTGTCGCGTTCCTCCCTTCGCCGTCGGGGGTGTAATTCTTCACTACGCTGCCGTTTTGTATTGTAAGGAAGCCCGGATTCCATACATACAGCTCTACCTTGGTACTGCTCGTTCGCCGGGCCACAACTATATCGGGAATACCGTCGCAGTCCATGTCGGCCACTCCGGCCCGCCCGTCGTATACCGTGCCGGTCGACCTTTTCAGCGTTCTATAACCTCCGGTTGTGGGACGTATGTCGTAATAAACCTTGTCGCCGGCTATAACGTCGTATCTTCCGTCAAGGTCAATGTCGTATATGTATGAAAAAGCAATCGCGTCGTCGTGTCCGTTCAAGTTATAAGGGTTCCTGCCAATAAATGAGCCGCTGGTAATATTATTGTATGCGCTATGATCCAAGGTTTCAAGCGTAACTAAAAGAGCTCCGGTTACAGCGTTGTATATCTTGTTGTGAACAAGAACTTCCACCGTGCCGTTGCCGTCAAAGTCAACCACCTGCACTACCGGGCAGCGAGCGTATCCGCCCGGATACCAGGTAGGAGCGTTGCTTCCCCACTTTTTAGTAAAATTAAAGTTCCCGTCGTTAGATATTTCATACGACACAAGCTTCCCTCTATCGGGGAAATTACTCCCGGCTTCTTGCCACGCTACTATAATTTCCAGCTTCCCGTTCCTGTCGCTGTCTACTATCGCAAACAGTCCGGGCGATGGATGCGAATCGGTTACCGAAGTATAGCCTATGGTGCTCCCCGTAGCGCCGTCGGCGCGATATCTTCGTTTTATCACGCCGGTGCGTCCGTCGTAAATATCAACATACGCAATGCTGCCGCCTATGCCGTCTGTATCATTTATCCTTCCCAGCGCTACGATTTCCGGATAGCCGTCGTTGTTAAAATCGGCAACCATCGGCGTTTGGAAGCCATACAGTCGATCATTTTTAAAGTCGCTTGAGTTCATGTGGTATGCGCCGGGCCATATATCTCCTGCAGCCGTCGCGTCGGTTTGATCCATAGGAACATAATTTGTCATAAACCGTACGCGGCTTGTAAAAGTTACGGGGCCCATATAATCGTAACAGGTAGGAAACTGGTACGGATTAACAAGCCCCGGAAAACCGTGGTAGTCGTATACTCTTACGTTTATCGTCCCCGCGGCTTCATAAGCGTCCTGCTTTACTTTGAACTGGAATTGAATTAGTCCCGGCGTTTGTAAGGGAGTGATGGTTGCAACCGAGCCCGATAGCTGGAGCGTCGCTTGCGGATAACTGACTGTTCCCTCCGTAAGGTATGTAACCGGCCCGGTTCCGGGCAGCGGCTGCACAACGTATTTCGACAGGTCGAGACTTACCGGCGTCATATTGGCCGAGTAAGTGAAAGACAGGTCGGATACCGGGCTTAAATTTAGTCCCTGTCCGGCCATATTATGCGACCCTGTCAGCAATAAAAAAGCTATAAAACTTATCTTTATAAGCGCTTTCAAGCTACCTGTATGTGTCATAACAGTAAAAATTGTATATATATTATCGTTCAATAAAGCAGTAACCGGGGCTGTCAACAGTCGACCGGTCTTTGTGTGTTTTTTATATATTGGCGGCGGCTTCCCTCCGCTTGCATTTTCATTTAAAATCCGGGTGCAAAGGTAAATTAGCTTTTTAAACTTCCAAGTAATTTCAATATAAAATTGCCGATAATAATTTGCCATTTTAAGCATTTAAGAGGCCTGTTATCCGCTTCCGATGCGGCTTTCATCCATATTAACAAACCGTTTTGGCCCCGGTATTTTAATATTATTTATGAGATAATCTTCATTAAATATATCCCCCAAGCTTAATTCTTCAATTATTAATTTTCAATCTTCAATTCTAAACTTTCAATTGTTTTTTAGCTTTAAAGTTTCATAATAACGGCGGGAAGATTGGCGGCTAATTAGTAATACGGAATTATCGACAGGAGATTTTTTTCAATGATATTTGCATCCAATTGCGCGGTTTTATTTCGATTAAATATATCCCCCAATTATAATTCCTCAATTCTTAATTTTCATTTTTCAATTCCCAATCTTCAACCGGTTTTTTTGCCCTGATATTTCATAAGACCGGCAAGTGGCTGCGGAGGTTGAAATGGAAATTGCAAACGAGGGTTATTGCCTTCGGCGTAATTCAGCGGGGTAGGGGGAACTGCATGTTATGCTCCGCAGGCTGCGGCCGCGCCTTATCTGCAAAAAAAAAAGACTATTTTACGGTGCGAACAGCCTCGGGAAAATGAGAAAACCCCAAACTAATTCCCGGAAGGTTTCTAAACGTTGTAAAAGTTCAAACCGGATTCCCGGAAGGAATCTAAACGTTGTAAAAGTTCAAACCGGATTCTCGGAAGGAATCTAAACGTTGTAAAAGTTCAAACCGGATTCCCGGAAGGAATCTAAACGTTGTAAAAGTTCAAACCGGATTCTCGCAAGGAATCTAAACGTTGTAAAAGTTCAAACCGGATTCTCGCAAGCTTTCCAAATATCAGGTCGATGTAAATTTTTTTTTTCTGGGTTGAGTGAAAAGCATTGTGTACTCAAAACCGATTATTTCTTTATCTTTGCGGAAATAACATTCACTTAAAAACGATCACAATGAAGAATTTTATCTCATTCGCTTACAAAACTCTTATGAGGCATCTGCATAATGCGGAGCATGTCGATTTTTACGAAAGCGGGATCATCTCAAAGTTAGCGGCTTTAATAGCCTCCTTGCCGATAGTAGGCCCGGTATTTGCCGTTTTAATAGCGGCGTTCCAGAAAGAAGACGCGCTTTTCAAGCAAAGCCAGGCGTCTGTATATACCGGCAGGATAGCATGGCTGCACGAAAAACGCATCGGGCTTTATAATTTCTTTTGGAACTCGGTGAACGTTGTAAAATATTACGAAGATCCGCTGTTAACGCCGGCCGCCGAAGCTCTCCAATTTTTGCGTCACAACTACAAGGATCTGCCGGAAGCAAATTATACCGACGCCAACGGGCTTATGACCAACTTTATTGAAGACTGCGACAAGCCGGAATGGCAGCAGCATATCCAAACCCTGGGCCTGGCGCCGCTGTTTGCCAAGATTAAAACCGCTCACAACGAGTTTAAGGATATATACCGCGAGCGCTCGTTCGACAAGGAGCATCTTGCGCAAATAGGCAAGCTAAACACGTTGCGCGCCGAGGTCGACGCCTCTTTTACAAGCGTTATTGAAAGCATTAACGCCTCCTGGATAGCCAACGAATACGGCGCCAAAGACGCCGCCGTTCGCGCCGCCCTGCTCGAATCGAAAGAGCATATCGGGGCCGCCATCCACCAGGCCGAGCTCGTACTGGCCCGTCGCGGAACGATACACCCCCCGCATAAAAAAGACGACGGAACCCAAACCCCCGACACAAGTTTACCCGGCGCTCCCCCAACCCCGCCTCAAGCGCCCGATGCAAATCCGCCGGCCATAAACCCCGACGATTTGAATCCGCCGGCTGTGGGGGAGCTATAACATAGTTGTTAAATAAAAATTGTTTTCATGGAAAGAGGTCGTTGCGATAACGGCCTTTTTCGTTTCGAGGGGGGCTTACATTATATATATGGCATGCGGGCCGCGCGGGGGGCTGCATGCGCGGCGATTAATTTTGCTTTACATTCAATCGAAAATTTCATTTTGCAATGACTGCCAATCTCCATAATTTTGTTTCACGCGAAAAAAATATAAATGTCTAACTTATAACAAATGAAACGACAATGGCTTACGATTTGAAACTGCTCGAGCTTTTTTACAATACATTCGCCCTCAAGGTTAGCGCCGCCCGGGCGGCTCTGGGCAAGCCCTTAACGCTTACCGAGAAGATATTGTATGCGCACCTTTACAGCGACGGCGACGCTAAACCCTTCCGCCGGGGCGACGATTACGTTAACTTCCGTCCCGACCGCGTTGCGATGCAAGACGCCACGGCCCAGATGGCTCTGCTCCAGTTTATGAACTCCGGCCGCCCCAGCGCCGCCGTTCCAACCACCGTTCACTGCGACCACCTTATCCGCGCCCATCGCGGCGCCGCCCCCGACCTGGCCGTAGCCGAGGAGGGCAACCGCGAGGTGTACGACTTCCTGCGGGCCGCCTCGGGCCGGTACGGCATCGGGTTCTGGAAGCCCGGAGCGGGTATTATCCACCAGATTGTGCTTGAAAACTACGCTTTTCCGGGCGGTATGATGGTAGGCACCGACTCGCATACGCCCAATGCCGGCGGTCTCGGAATGATTGCCGTGGGAGTAGGCGGGGCCGACGCCGTCGACGTAATGAGCGGCATGGAATGGGAGCTCAAGATGCCCAGGCTTATCGGCGTTAAGCTTACCGGGCGTATGAGCGGATGGACCTCGGCAAAAGATTTGATCCTCAAGCTCGCCGGGATCCTCACCGTAAAGGGAGGCACGAACTCCGTGATAGAATATTTTGGCGAAGGAACGGCCTCGCTTGCCGCCACCGGCAAGGCCACCGTTTGCAACATGGGAGCCGAGGTTGGCGCCACCGCGTCGGTATTCCCCTACGACGGCAAGATGGCCGATTACCTTCGGGCGACCGGCCGCCCCGAAGTGGCCGGATGGGCCGACGCCATAGCCGACAGCCTGCGCCCCGACGCCGAAATTGAGGCCGAGCCCCTTAAATACTTCGACCGCGTGATAGAGATCAACCTCTCGGAGCTTGAGCCCTACCTCAACGGCCCCTTCACCCCCGACGCGGCCACCCCGATATCCGAACTGGCCGGTAAGGTAAGGAGCATGGGCTACCCCATGGAGGTATCGGCGGCCCTGATAGGCTCGTGCACCAACTCCTCGTGGGAGGATTTGAGCCGCGCCGCCTCGATAGCCCGCCAGGCCCGAACGGCCAATATATCGCCGGCCGCGCCGCTGTTTATCAATCCGGGCTCGGAGCAGATTTACCGCACCGCCGAGGCCGACGGCCTGCTCAAGGAGTTTGAGCGCATCGGCGCAACGGTTATGGCCAACGCCTGCGGCCCCTGCATAGGCCAGTGGAAGCGCGAAACGGCCGACCCGGAGGCGAGGAACAGCATCGTAACCTCGTTTAACCGCAACTTTGCCAAGCGGGCCGACGGCAATCCCAACACTCACGCCTTTGTGGCCTCGCCGGAGATAACCATGGCCATGGCCATATCGGGCAATCTTACGTTTAATCCCTTAACCGATAAACTTGTTACCGACGACGGCCGCGAGGTCATGCTCGACGAGCCCGCCGGCAGCGAGCTTCCTGCGGGCGGCTTTATCCCGGCGGCCGACGGCTACGTCGCCCCCCGGAGCGAGTCGGCCGACGTGCGGATCTCGCCCAGCTCGGAGCGCCTCCAGATACTCGCCCCGTTTGCGGCCGCCCTTCCCGACGACTTCCGCAATATGCGGCTGCTGATAAAAACCTCGGGCAAGTGCACCACCGATCATATCTCGATGGCCGGCCCCTGGCTCCGCTTCCGCGGTCATCTTGAAAATATTTCCGACAATATGCTGATGGGCGCCGTAAACGCCTTTAACGGCAAGACCAACTCTACGCTCAACGCTTTGAGCGGGGTTTACGAGCCGGTATCGTCGGTCGCCAAGCTGTATAAGATGCAGGAAATATCGTCGGCCGTAGTAGCCGAGGAGAACTACGGCGAAGGATCGTCGCGCGAGCACGCCGCCATGGAGCCGCGCTTCCTCAACGTTAAGCTTATTATCGCCAAGAGCTTTGCCCGCATCCACGAAACCAATCTTAAGAAGCAGGGTATGCTGGCCGTAACATTTGCCGACAAGGCCGATTATAACAAGGTTCGCGAAGACGATTGCATAGCCGTTGGCGGCATCAACGGCTTTGCCCCCGGCAAGCCGCTGCTTGTAACGCTCCGCCACAGCGACGGATCGGAGGATAAGTTTAGCGTGAATCATACGTACAATAAAATGCAAATAGAGTGGTTTTGGGCCGGCAGCGCGCTGAATTACGTAAGCGCAGGCAGCCCAGGCTGAAATCAGTAAATCGTAGAAAACAATGAAAATCAGAAAAGAGAACGGCAGCCTTATCGTGCCCGACAGGGTAACAATTCCTTATATCGACGGCGACGGCGTGGGAGCCGAAGTGATGCCAGTATGCCGCAGCGTGGTCGACGCAGCCGTGGCCAAATCGAGCGGCGGCCGCAAGCAAATAGAGTGGATGGAAGTTCTGGCCGGCGAGAAAGGCGAGCTGCTTACCGGCAGCCGCTTGCCCGAAGCCACAATGGAGGCTTTCCGCGAGTATATGGTTGGCATCAAGGGCCCGCTCGGCACTCCCGTTGGGGGCGGAATGCGCTCGCTCAACGTGGCGATGCGCCAGGAGCTCGACCTTTACGTATGCCTGCGGCCGGTGCGCTGGTTCAGCGGGGTAGCCTCGCCGGTCAAGGAGCCGCAGAAGGTCGACATGGTAGTATTTCGCGAGAATACGGAGGATATTTACGCCGGCATCGAATGGGAGGCGGGAACTCCCGAGGCTGCCCGCGTTATCCGCTTCCTGGCCGAGGAGATGAACGTAAGGAAGATACGCTTCCCGCAGTCGTCGGCCATCGGCGTAAAGCCGGTGTCGGTTGAGGGAACGGAGCGCCTGGTTCGCGCGGCCATAGAGTACGCCCTGGCTAATAATCGCAAGAGCGTAACGATAGTGCATAAGGGCAACATAATGAAGTTTACCGAAGGGGGGTTCAGGAACTGGGCCTACGCCCTTGTCGAGCGCGAGTATCCGGAGGCTGTCAGGAGCGGCCGGCTTGTTATTCAAGATGTGATTGCCGACGCTTTCCTTCAGAATACCTTGCTTACTCCCGAAAAATACTCGGTTATCGCAACCCTCAACCTCAACGGCGATTACATATCCGACCAGCTTGCCGCCATTGTTGGAGGCATCGGCATCGCTCCCGGGGCCAATATCAATTATAATAGCGGTCACGCCGTATTTGAAGCAACTCACGGAACGGCTCCCAACATTGCCGGAACGAACCGGGCCAACCCCTCGTCGGTTTTGCTTTCGGCGGTGATGATGCTTGAGTACTTAGGCTGGAACGAAGCTGTTCGGCCGATAATCTCCGCCATGGAAACCGCCTTTGAAAGCGGGCGGGCAACGGCCGACCTGGCCCGCTTCATGCAGGGCGGGCAATCGCTCGGAACGAAGGAGTTCGGAGATCTATTAATCCACTTAATTAATAACTAAGGAAACACAATGAAAAAGGAATATTTAATTTACAAGCTATCCGAGTCGGTAAAGAAAACCAGCCGGATAGATAACGACCTCTTCACAAAGTTCAACGTTAAAAGAGGCTTGAGGAATGAAGACGGCTCGGGCGTGCTCGTGGGCTTGACCCAGATAGGCAACGTGGTGGGCTACGAGCGCCTGCCCGAGGGCGGACTGAAAGCTATCCCCGGCAAGCTATTCTACCGCGGATACGACGTTGAGGATATAGTTCACGCCCTGATCCGCGAGAAACGCTTCGGGTTCGAGGAAGTGGCATACCTTATGCTGTCCGGCGAGCTGCCCGACCCCGAACGCCTCCTCCAGTTCCGCGAAGTAATTGCCGAGCGCACTCCCCTCGAGCAGAAAACGAAGATGAACATAATCGACCTCGAGGGCCAAAACATCATGAACATCCTCTCGCGGTGCGTGCTTGAGATGTACAACTTTGACCCGAACCCGGATGATACCTCGCCCGACAACCTGATGCGGCAGTCGATTGACCTGATATCGAAGTTTCCTACAATCATCGCCTACGCGTATAATATATATCGGCACAGCACCCAGGGGCGTTCGCTCCACATTCGTCACCCGAAAGATAATCTCTCGATAGCCGAGAACTTCCTTTTTATGCTTAAGAAAGAGTTCACGGCGCTCGAAGCGCGCACGCTCGACCTGCTGCTCGTTCTGCAAGCCGAGCACGGAGGCGGTAACAACTCAACCTTCAGCGTGCGGGTAACAAGCTCGACCGGAACGGATACCTACTCGGCCATAGCCGCCGGCATAGGATCGCTCAAAGGCCCGCTGCACGGAGGAGCCAACATTCAGGTAACCGACATGTTCGCCCACCTGAAGGAAAACATAAGCGACTGGACGAGCATCCCCGAGATCGACGCCTACTACATGCGGATGCTCAACAAGGACGCCTACGACAAGAGCGGACTGATTTACGGCATAGGCCACGCCGTGTACACCATCTCCGACCCTCGCGCCGTTCTCCTCAAAGAGCTTGCCCGCGACCTTGCCGTTGAAAAGGATCGCAGCGAGGAATTTGCCTTCCTCGAGCTACTCGAAGAGCGCGCCATCGAATGTTTCACCGCACACAAGGGAGCCAAGAAGCGCGTATCGTCGAACATCGACTTCTATTCGGGCTTCGTTTACGAAATGATTGGTCTTCCGAAGGAAATCTACACGCCGCTCTTCGCCATGTCGCGAATCGTTGGCTGGACGGCTCACCGCATCGAGGAGCTTAACTTCAAGAGCAAGCGCATCATCCGCCCCGCCTATCGTAATATTCTTGACGACCAGGCTTATGTTCCGATAGACGACAGGCATTGATTTTTTTAGTTAGGAGGTTTTTTAGTTAAATGGGAAAAGGTTGCCGACTCTGTTAGGAGAAGGCAACCTTAACCTTGGCGTAAGGTTAATATCTCGTTTAATGCGTAGCCATCGGCTTGACGATGCGGCTGATGCCATCCATAAACCGCTCCGGATGCAGTTTGTATTCCTCGAAAAGCTCGTCGACAGTAAACTCCTTAACGGCGAAATCCCAAACTATATGTTCGCGACCTCCTTCTCCGTCGCGATAATAATCGTCCCGCATGATCATGTCGCTATGCACGTTCTGAATGTTGTCGGGCAATACATATATATATACGTTGCTGATTTCGTGATTCCGTCCGCCTTCGGGCATATCGGCCGGGCCGTACTCAATCTGGCGGAAGAAAAACAGCTTATCGCCGTATGGCGTATTATTGGCGAGCAGGAGTTCCTCCGACAGTTCGCGCTTTGCCGCTATTAAAAACATATCTTCCGTTAGTTCAATATCCGCGTCGCCCGGTTGGCAACCTTTGCCGTGTAAGCAGTCCTCAACATCTTCGCGTTCGAGATGGCCTCCCAAACAGTCGTAATAGATACGATCGGTTTGTTCGCCTTTCTTGAGTCGAAGAACTTTGGGGGCCTTGTTGACCAGAACGATTGCAGGCTTACCTTCTTTTGATTTCGGCAGCTTGACAACAATAATTAATGTGGTTGGGTGCAGCAGCGGCTTGTCGGCAGCATGTATCACGGCCTTGTCGAAGTAACCATTGATCCGAGCGCCGATGAGCGGCCCGCTTATTGAAACAGGCATTGATTTGATTGTTTTACATCCGTCCTTGTGCAGATTTTTAAGTTTAACATGTTTGTATTCATTGCGCTTTAATTTATGCTTTTCATGCTCGTTACATTTGGGGGGAGATTATTTGTATGTGGGTGTTGTTTGCGCGAATATATGTATTTCTTGCTGTATAATAATAGTTGCGAGGTTCCTGGGTTGCCGTTTTTGGGGTTGGCAATCTTCTTGTGGGTGGGGGATTTAGCGGATCAATCCCCCTGTTTATACATAGCCGATTATCGGGTTCTAATTTGTTACGATAATCTGGGTTGTAGAAAAATAGTCGTTTGTTGCGGAGGCTACCGTTATATAATAAGTTGTATTTCCCTTTCGTAAAGGCGCCGACACGTCGATATAGCTTGAATTAACGCTGTAATATTGGTGGCCTTCCATAGCAGTACATGTTCTGTTGACATTTACGTATGCGGTTCCGGAGTTTGTAAACCTGCCGTCATCGCACTTTTTTATGCGGAAAGTAATTGATGTTTGATTATAGGATATCACCGTCGCTTTGATTGTTCCGTAATAGAATCTATGCCCGTTACAATCCCAATACCCGCTTGCGCAACCGGTAAACTCTCCTTGCTGCGGGGTAAACTTGGGAGTATTGGAGCTTCCGGCCTGCGTAGCAAACTGCCATACGGGGCCTGCTGTACTTGCGCCTTTGTTATCATAAGCAATGACTTTCCAATAATAGGCAGTACCGGCCGACAAGCCGCTTATATGTTGTGAAGTCCCGCTACCACTCGAATGAAACTGCAAATTATTGCTCGATGTTCCGATATACAGATCATAACCAAGTGGATCGCCTTCGGGGTCGGAAGAATTCCAGCTCAAGGTTGTTGATGTCGATATGTTATTGGCATTATTACTCGGATTGGGGTTCGAGGGTATTTGGGGAGGCTGATTGGCGTTGCCCCCGGTTTTGAATGAAATATAATCGGTACTGTAACTTGTGCCTTGCGAGTTGGTTGCAAAAGCGCGGGCATAGTAAGTTGTGTTTGCGCTTAATCCGGTCAGGTTGCAATTAAAGCTGCCTGTTGTGCCTGAAATCGTTTGATTAAAATCGTTCTTTGTGGGTGTTGTTGTATTCGAGCTCCAGCAAATTCCTCTTTCAATTATGCTTGATCCGCCGTCGGATGCAACTGTGGCGGATATTGTCACAGCGTTGCCGGTAAGGTTTGAATAGGAATTTATTGTGACGGTGGGCTGTGTGTTCTGCGTTTGCCGATCAATACCTACACCTGAAAGCAATATTGTTTTTGTTCCCGCATTGGAAGAAACCGTTATTGTACCACTATAAATTTGAACAGCAGTTGGCTCAAACGTAACTTCAAATGTTTGAAATTGTCCGCTACCGATATTAACAGGCGTATCAAGTCCGCTCACCTTAAATATACTATTATTACTGCTGATAGAATTGACGATTAATGTGCCGTTTCCCGTACTACTGATTGTAAACGATATCGGTAAACTACATATGGAAGTAAATACGCTTCCAAAATCATAACTTAGCGGTGATAGCAAAATTGCAATATTATCATCTGTTGTACCTTCGCTTTGTGTTGTAAATTTATACGGTTCTGAATATTCTGAGGATACTCCATTTACAAATGATTTTACACTCCAATAATATGTAGTATTGGTTTGTGCATTATTCCACTGATAAAAATTATTAGCGCCTGTATTTGTATCTTCTTCTCTATCGGATTCATTAAATCCAATGTCTTCTGACCAACTGCTCGACTTCTTTGAAATTTGAATTCGATATTCAGGATTATTCGCAATCTCCTCCCAAATGAAATTAATAGGTGTTGGAACATTTGTAGAATTATTTTGCGGACTATTCAGGGTAGGTGGAAAAGCATATTTGTAACACAGGTAAGGATTGTGTTTTCTATAAACACGTATTTTATCACGTAAATTTGCGGGAAGAGTAAAAGATACATCTTTCACATTAGGGCAACCACAATCATCCCAAACTCCATTATTACCTTGATTTGCACCTCGCAAAATCATTTTTAGATTGCTATTATCCAATATTTCCACTTCGTGGATAATAGCAATATGTCCATATTCTTTAAATGCGGCAGTATTGGCCCAATACGATCCAACAGCAGGTGTTATTACTATTAAATCGCCCTTTTGCGGATTACCTGATACCAACTGAAATCCATTGGGCTTGTATACCGTTCCCCAATCCAAAGCATTCGCCGTAGAAGTTGTAATTTGCAATTGGTGCTTGATATAAGCCACACATTGACAAATTTCAGTTCCTCCACCTTGTTCTTGTAGTTCCACCTTTTCTTTCGTGTCTACCTCTTCTTCCGTCTGTTCCTCCTCTTTATCATTAAATATTTTGTCGCAACCAACAAAAAATAATACCGCGAAGCAGGCAATTATCATTGCCACATTCTTCCAACAAAAAAATTGCTTATTCATATACATTGTTTTATAATATTAAAGTGTTTATCAGGTCATTTCCACTAACGTAAGCAGATAAAAAGAGCGTGAAACTGCTCGCTTATTCTTATTTCCTTTTCGAGGCTCTGGAAATAGCCGTTGGACTGAAATAAAATGCGAACAGTTCACGCCCGAAGACGTGAACCTTCACTGACTTATCCCCAAGTCCTTTTGAATTTTCCAGATTACGAAAAGTGAGAATAAGAGCGTTAGCTCAATATATTTTTATTGATATATGCTTTTTCTATCTATACATACTTCTGTTTTTTTATTTAACAATGAAACTATCTCGCTTGCTGTACCTAAACAGGCATGCTTTTCTATATGAGTAACCGAAGTGCAAAGATATTTGTTTATTTGTAGAAACAAAATTCAGTTTGCCGAATTTGTATAGCCCTATCTCTCATAATTCACAATACAACTCGTTGCCGACGAAATCCCCCAAATTTGATTAATTATGAGTTCCAGCTATATTTGTATCTCAACAAAAGATTTTATTACAATGAAAAGCAAAACATTATTATGGCTGTGCACAACCGGCCTTCTCCTTTTTCTTTCAGGCTGCGACGTTGTGAAGCAAATGGGCGGCGCATACAACATGACGCAATGCAATTACTCTTATCGCTCGGTATCAAATCTCCGTATCGCAGGAATGGACCTTTCAAAGGGCGTTTCAATAGCCTGGCTTCCGCGGATAACCGGCATACTTAGCGGTACGGCGCAGTCGGTTCCTCTTAATTTTACATTAAATGTGGATGTTGAAAATCCCAATCGAACTGCTGCCATGCTCCAGGGGCTGCAATATATTTTGAGCATCGACAATGTTGATTTCACAACCGGAGTTGTAAACCGTTCGCTCAATATCCCCGGCGGCGGAAGCCAGCTTATGCCGCTCGATATCGGCTTTGACTTGGCCGAGCTTCTGCGGGGCGAAAGTAAAGATGCGGTGGTTAATATTGTCAGGAATTTTCTTGGCGTAGGCGATAAGGCGTCGAATGTTACTTTCAGGATTAAGCCTACGTTTCTTATCGGCTCTGTGCCGGTAACTTCGCCGGCGTATATCCCGGTTAGCTTTACCTTTGGCGGGAAGAATTAATTGGAAGGGGGGTATAAAAGAATAAAGGTACGATAGCTATCGTACCTTTATTTACCTAATTATACCTCTTAACTAACTACACGTAATTTCTAAAGATGTACGCAGGATGAGATTTGAACTCACACACCGTTACCGGCACTACCCCCTCAAAGTAGCGTGTCTGCCAATTCCACCACCTGCGCATGAGGGCTATTTTTCCTCCAAGTATTTTTAGGTCTCTTTGTCTTGACTTCTGTGCCCGGAACAGGACTCGAACCTGCACGTCCGCTAAAACACTCGCACCTGAAACGAGCGCGTCTACCAATTCCGCCACCCGGGCTTTCCATCAATCCGGCGCGAAAGTACGCCTTTTTTTTGAACTGCCAAATGTTCGCGAAAAAAAAAAATCAGACTTTGTTTTTTTATACTTGCTATTGAACAATCTCCATTTCCTGCAACAGATACTCGGCCCCGGCATATCTGTCGATTACAAACAGCACGTAGCGGATGTCGACAATAATGCTTCGCTGATAGTCGGGCAGGTACTTTATGTCGCCTCCTACGCCTTCCCAATTCCTGTCGAAGTTTATTCCAACGAGCTGGCCGCGAGAGTTCATCACCGGGCTGCCCGAATTGCCGCCGGTACTGTGCGTGTCGGCTGCGAAGGCCACGGGGAGGCGGCCGTCGGGGAGGGAGTAGGGGCCAAAGTTTTTCGCTTGATAAAGATCTTTAAGGCGAGGCGGAACAACAAATTCCCAATTATCCGGATCTTCTTTTTCCATTACGCCTTCAAGGGTGGTTTGAGGTTCGTAATATACGGCGTTGCTCGGATTATATCCGCGCTTGCGTCCGTAAGTGAGGCGGATGCTGCCGTTGGCATCGGGAAAGTTCATCTCCTCCGGGCCGTACATTTCGAGCAATCCTTGCAGGTAGTCGCGATGAGCTTCGGCGTAAGTTGCGTCGAAAACGCCGAGGGCCGACGCGAGGGCTTTGCGCTCGTCTTGCACCGCGCGGGCAAACAGGATCATGGGGTCGGTTTCGAGCGATTTGGCCGAGGGCGATTGTACGAACTTCTTAAAGTTGGCTTCGCTGCCGAATATCGAGGTGCGGAACAAGTCGTCTACATACCGGTCGATGTTGCCCTTGTACTTCCGGTCGATAACGGCAAAGTGGGCGGGTTGCTGATGGGCGGGGATCCGGCTGCGGTATTCTTTCAGCATTATTTTCGAGATCTTACGGTCAACTTCGGGCGAGTAGTCTTTGTTGAAGAAGCGATGGAAGGCGGCCGTAAGCAGTCGGATTTGCTCCTGCTGCTTGTCTCTGCCGGCTGTTCGGAGGGCTTCGGCAATTGAGGCAACGTCGGTCGGCGCCGCGCTGAACTCTATGCCTCGCGAAAGGGCTTCGTCGAGCATCCAGTTGCGGAGGCGGAGCGACCGGCGGTCGTGCACCATTTGCTCGATCAGCCGGAGGGCTTCGGCGTATTCGGGCTTGCCTGCTTGCTTCGACCAGGCTATCAGCTTGTCTTGCTCGGCTTGTTTTACTTGCTCGAAGTCGAGGTCGTTAATGGCGCGGTTGCTTCCGATGGCGTTCTTCCATGCGTTGGTTGATCCGGAGTATTTGCTTGCATAGCTGATGCGGATGGCGGGGCTTTTCAGCATCTCTTCAAGCATGGCTTCCTGGCGGAGGGTGCGCACGCGGATCCTTACGGCGTTGTCGATATCGCGGCGCTCGGCTGTTTCCCACGATGTGTAATATGTATTGGTGCGGCCGGGGAATCCTATCATCATTGCAAAGTCGTTCTCGTTAAGCCCCGAAAGGGATATTTGCAGCCATCGCTTCGTACGGAGCGGAACGTTGGTTTCTGCATACGGAGCCGGATTGCCGTTGGCGTCGGCATAGATGCGGAACAGGCTGAAGTCGCCCGTATGGCGGGGCCATACCCAGTTGTCGGTGTCGGCTCCAAACTTCCCGATCGAGGAGGGCGGGGCGCCAACGAAGCGAACGTCGGTATATACTTTCTTAACAAACATAAAATACTGGTTTCCGCCGTAGAAAGGCCTGATTTCAACCTGCGTTCCGGGATTCTCGTTCAGGTACGCTTCGCCTGTCTTTTCTTTTGCAAGATTATTAAGAACGCGGGTTGAGATGAAATCCATGCCGGTTGAATCCTCCATTTCCTCCAATCGCTGTATAACATAGGAGGTTACATCTTCAATACTGTTGATAAACGTAACGCTAAGCCCGGGATTCGGAAGCTCCTCTTCGGGTTTCATGGCCCAAAAGCCGTTGGTAAGATAATCGTGTTCGGGCGAGCTATGCCTTTGTATCTGGCTGTATCCGCAGTGATGGTTGGTGATTACAAGTCCGTTAGGCGAAATAATTTCGCCGGTGCATCCGCCGCCGAAAATCACTACGGCATCTTTGAGCGAGGAGCCGTGGGGGTTGTAAATATCCGTAGCCTGCAATTCAAGCCCCAGAGCCTGCATTTCAGGCAGTTTTTGCTGCAACCGGGGCAGAAGCCACATGCCTTCGTTGGCCGTAATCCACTGAGCGGCAATTAGGAGGATAGATATGTAAGCGGCCCTTTTCATGCTTCCTCCAAGTCTTTCCACATATAATATGGAATTTCTGCCAGCATAACGTTTTTGTAGCGCAACTCGCTGGTTACTTCCTTGCCGAGCCATTCCGGGCGTTCAAAATCCTCGTCGGCATGCAGCAATTCAATTTCTGCAACCACAAGCCCCTCGTTAGCGCCGTGGAATACGTCGACCTCCCAGGTATGCTTTCCGGCAGGAACATAATAGCGTTCCTTCTCGACAGGCGCGCTGTCGGCCGGGCCCATTGCCAGCAGTTCAACAGCCTCGTTAACAGGAATATCGTAAGCATATTCGCGCTGTGTTATCTTATCGTTATAATCGCCTTTTTTAAGTTCGAGGATAGCTTCGCGGCCGTCGTATATACGTACTCTCACGGCGAGGCCGTTATTATTTGCAGCCACATACCCTTGCTTGATGGAGCGCACCCTTTCGGCATACGGTTTAAAATCACCTTTCACTAAAAACTTTCTTTCTATTTCTATTTCCATATTTCAATATGTTTAAATGATTGTTTTTGCATCGGTTGCAAAGATAGTTAAGAATTGAGGATTGAAAATTAATATTATAGTTTGGGAGGAATAATTAAGAAAGGCGTGGCCGTGATAAATCGCAGGCGGCTATATTGCCGGGGGATAATTATTTTTCCCCAAAATAGCCCTTCCAATGAAACTAATTTCAAGACGCCCCGAAACCGTTTCAAGACGCCCCGAAACCGTTTCAAGACGCCCCGAAATCGTTTCAAGACGCCCCGAAAACGTTTCGGGACGCCCCGAAAACGTTTCAGGACGCCCCGAAACCGTTTCGGGACGCCCCGAAAACGTTTCGGGGCGTTAGCCGGTAAATTTGTAAACTGGCAAAATCGCATTATTACAGTGATTTACATGACTTTAAGGCAATCTGGAGGAAAAGGAGCCTGCAATGATGCCATCTCCTGTTTCTGCATCGGAAGCGCTATAATGCTCCGGCCGGCCTTTTAAGATGCGGCGGGGCATCGCCTTCTTTCAAGTCAAACGCTTATCTTTGCGGCTCATTTAAAATAAATACATATATATAATGGAAGAACTTAAAGCAGCGTTATTCGATATGGATGGGGTTATTGTTGATACGGAGCCGATCTACGATTTGTTTTGGGAAAAAGCCGGGGAGCGGTATAATGCCGGGATCAGCAATTTTGCTTCGGCCATAAAAGGCGTTACGCTTCCCAACATAATCGAAAAATATTTTTCGGCATGCTCTCCCGAACTGATCAGGCAGCTCATCGGCGAGGTTGATCATTACGAATCGGTTATGCCTTTGCCGCAGGTGCCGGGCTCTGTCAATTTCCTGCGCCTGCTTCAAGGCCGCGGGGTTAAGATGGGGCTTGTTACCAGCTCCGGACGCGAAAAAGTTGAGCGAACCATCGCCTTGTATCATCTCGAAGAAATATTCGGCTCCGTTGTTGCCTCCGACCGTATCGCCGAAGGCAAGCCCAATCCGCTATGCTACCTCCTGGCGGCCCGCGACCTTGAGGTTGATCCGGCAAACTGCATCGTTTTTGAAGATTCGTATAACGGCATACGGGCTGGAAATGCAGCCGGGATGCGGGTTATAGGCTTAAGTACCACCAATCCGGCCGAATCAATTGCAGCCATGACGCACGATGTTATACCCAATTTTGAGGGAGTTACGGCCGAACGCTACGCGGCATGGTGTAAATAAAACGAAGGGATAGCGAGGCGATTATTGGGGGAAGGGAATGTTTGTGAAATTAAAAATTTATTACGTACTTTGCGTCCCGAATTACAAAAGCATAATAATCAATCATATAAAATAAAAATCAGATAAGAGATGTCTAAGATTTGTCAAATTACCGGTAAGAGGGCAATGGTTGGTAACAATGTATCCCACTCCAACAAGAAGACGAAACGTATATTTAACGTTAACTTGTTCACAAAAAAATTCTACTGGGTGGAAGAAGACGCCTGGATAAGCCTGAAAGTTTCGGCTGCCGGGCTGCGTACCATTAATAAAATAGGCCTCGACGCAGCTATGAAAAGCGCCGCCAAGAAAGGCCTGATCAAACTTTAAAACTAAGGAGGAAAACAAAATGGCCAAGAAAGCAAAAGGCAACAGGATTCAGATCATAATGGAATGTACCGAACATAAAGCCAGCGGTCAGCCGGGAACCTCGCGGTATGTAACCACAAAAAACAGGAAGAATACAACGCAGCGGTTGGAATTGAAAAAGTACAACCCTATCCTGAAGCGAATGACGGTACATAAGGAAATAAAGTAATAATCAATTAATCAACAGGAGATTCGGCTATGGCAAAAAAAGCAGTGGCATCGTTCAAGAAAGGCGACGGGCGCACGTATTCCAAAGTAATCAAGATGGTAAAATCACCCAAAACTGGAGCTTACATCTTTAAGGAAGAAATGGTACCCAACGACGCAGTTAAAGATTACTTTGCTAAGTAAATCCTCGATAGAAATTATTAGGCGAGCGTTCTTCGGACTAATCTCCGGGGAACGCTTTTCATTTTGCCGGCAAATGCGCGCTGCATATTTCCCTCTTCCGTAAAATAATAAATAATGGCAAAGACGAAAACAGTATTCCATTGCTCCAATTGCGGAGCCGACTCGTCAAAATGGATAGGCAAATGCCCGGCCTGCGGCGAGTGGAATACGTATGTTGAAGAAATTGTTTCAAAAGCCGCATCCCCTTTACATTCGGCCCTGAACAGAGGCGGCAAAACCATCGCCCGCCCAACCCTGCTCCGCGACATCTCGTCGGGCGAGGAACCTCGGATCAACATGGGCGACGGAGAGTTCAACCGCGTGCTGGGAGGAGGGCTCGTTAAAGGATCGCTCGTACTGATAGGCGGCGAGCCGGGCATCGGCAAATCAACGCTGGTACTGCAAATAGTACTCCGCCTCGAAGGAATGAAAACCCTGTACGTGTCGGGCGAGGAAAGCGCCCACCAGTTGAAGCTCAGGGCCGACCGGCTCAACAACCTGAACGCCGAGTGCTACATCCTTAGCGAAACCAACCTTGAGCAGATATTCGCGCAGGCTCAAAACATTATGCCCGACATGATGATTATTGACTCCATCCAAACCATACATACCGAGCTGATTGAATCGTCGCCCGGCAGCGTGTCGCAGGTGCGCGAGTGTAGCGCCGCGATATTGAAATATGCAAAGGAGAACGGCGTTCCCGTCCTGCTGATCGGGCATATTAACAAGGAGGGAAGCATTGCCGGGCCCAAGGTGCTTGAACATATCGTCGACGCCGTATTACAATTTGAAGGCGACCGCCATTACCTGTACCGCATCCTGCGCAGCATAAAAAACCGCTTCGGGAGCACGTCGGAGCTTGGCATTTATGAGATGCGCCGCAACGGCCTGCGCGAAGTAAGCAATCCGTCGGAGCTGCTTTTGAGCCGCAATCATGAGGGATTGAGCGGAGTGGCTGTCGCCGCCGCTATTGAAGGCATGCGCCCCTTCCTGATCGAAACCCAATCGCTGGTGAGTTCGGCCGTTTATCCCACGCCGCAGCGCAGCTCTACGGGCTTTGACCTCCGGCGCATGAATATGCTGTTGGCCGTGCTCGAAAAGCGCGCGGGCTTTAAGCTGATCCAGAAGGATGTGTTTCTCAACATTGCCGGCGGCCTGCGGGTTAACGATCCGGCCATCGACTTGGCTGTTATCAGCGCCGTACTCTCGTCGAGCCTCGACGCGAGTATCGACTGCCATGCTTGCCTTACCGGCGAGGTAGGCCTGTCGGGCGAGATACGCCCGGTTAACCGCATCGAGCAGCGGATTATGGAGGCCGAGAAGCTTGGGTTCAAGCGAATTCTCATCCCTCATGATAACCTGAAGGGCTTCGATTTGTCGAAGGTGCGCATTGAGGTTGTACAGGTTAAGAAGGTAGAGGAAGCCTTCCGCATACTTTTCCAATAATAACAGTAAAATAATAATCGAATGATAAAAGAATTACAGCTCCGGGTCCTCCCCGAAGAAGCCGCCGACGAATCGTTGCTAAAAGCAACCGTAGCCCGTCAAACAGGAATCGACCCGCTCCATATCCGAGCCGTCCGGATCCTGAAACACTCCATCGACGCCAGGCAGCGCACCGTTTACGTAAACCTCTCCCTAAGAATCTTTATCAACGAAGATCCCGAGCCGCCCGAATACCTAACGCTTGAATATCCCGATGTTTCAAGCCGGCCAAGCGTTGTTGTAGTCGGAGCCGGGCCCGCCGGATTATTTGCCGCCCTGCGCCTCATCGAGCTCGGATTGCGCCCCATTGTTATCGAAAGGGGGAAAAACGTTCGCGAGCGGAAGAAAGACATTGCACGCATCAGCCGCGAGGGCACGGTAGATCCCGACTCCAACTACTGCTTCGGCGAAGGCGGAGCGGGAGCTTTCTCCGACGGCAAGCTATACACGCGTAGCCGCAAGCGAGGGTCGACCGATAAAATACTCAACGCGCTTTGCCGGCACGGGGCCTCGCCCTCCATACTTTACGACGCCCGGCCCCATATCGGCACCGACAAATTATCGCGCGTGATCGAGAATATCCGGGCAACAATCCTTGAAAGCGGAGGCGAAGTCCATTTCCAAACCCATGTGAACTATTTCCGCATAAAAGACAATCGCCTGCTCGGCGTTGGAACAGCCTCCGGAATGTTTTTCGAGGCTCCCGTGTTGCTCGCAACCGGTCATGCGGCAAGGGATGTTTACGAAACCCTGCGGCAGCAAAAAGTAGCCGTTGAAGCCAAAGCCATTGCCGTTGGACTGCGAATGGAGCACCCCCAGGAACTGATCGACAAGATCCAGTACCACCTGGCAGACCGGAGCCGGGGCGTTTTGCCCGCGGCCGAATATCGCTTTGTAGCCCAGGCCGGCAATAGAGGAGTGTACTCGTTTTGTATGTGTCCCGGCGGCTTTGTTGTTCCGGCGGCAAGCGGACCGAGGCAGGTGGTGGTGAATGGAATGTCGGCGTCGCAGCGTAATTCTCCTTGGGCCAACGCGGGCGTAGTGGTTGAGCTCCATCCTGAAGACCTGCCTATGTTTGCCTCTCACGGCGAGTTGGCAGTGATGAAATTTCAGGAATGGCTTGAAGACTTGGCATGGAAGCAAGGCGGAATGAGCCAAGCCGCGCCCGCCCAACGGCTAAACGAGTTCCTCCGTCGCCGGGCCTCGCAACGGTTGCCGCGGTCGTCGTATACTCCGGGACTTGTTGCCTCGCCTATCCATGAGTGGATGCCTGAATTTATAACCGCAAAGCTTACGGAAGGCCTTAAACGCTTCGGCCGGACCGCCCCCGGACTGCTGACCGACGAGGCTGTCGTGATCGGGGTTGAAACCCGCACTTCGGCCCCGGTGCGTATTCCCAGAAACCCCGAAACATGCCGCCACACCGTTATCGAAGGCCTCTTTCCATGCGGCGAAGGAGCCGGATATGCAGGCGGGATAATGTCGGCGGCAATGGATGGAGAAAGATGCGCCGAGGCTGTGGCCGTATATTTATCCGGAAGATAATATCAGATAGTAAGCGTTTCCCGAAAATAATATGCAAGCTGCATACAATTTCGATTATTATTATATCTTTGCCAACGAATATGGATGATGATCCTTTTCGATTAAATACATTTAGTGGAATAAAGATAATATCAGGATAAAAGCGTATAAGCTTGTACCTTGCTTTTCGGTACTTCGACAATACTAAAAAAAATGCTCAGGTAAGTGATAACGCTCACGTTCAGGCGTGGACATTACTCGTTTTTTTGAGCATGAAGGTAGTCGAAGACCGCGAAGAGCAGAAGATCAGAGTTTTTGTCCGCGCTTTTTATTATACAGGTTCTGTTGGGAAAAATACAATACTAATATTACGGCTTAAATATGAAGAACTTCAATAACAAACAGGAAACGGTTTATATAATCAACCAAAAGGGCGTTACCGTCAGGAAGATAAACGACGACGGCGATTATCTGTTCAGAAACATGAATAAAGGCCCCGTCGAAGTATCGTACAGGATATTCGGGATGAGAAACGACAATTATATGCCCGATCTGCTCGTCAACGACAATCTAACCTTAGGAAAGTCGAACGAAAGCACAGCCATAAGGCAGCTCATAACCGACGTCAAAACCATCCCCGACGTCAAGCAAATATATTACACGATAGTTATCGACATCAACGTAAAGAGAACAAGCGATCGGAAATAACGCCCGATCAATCTCAGGCAGCGACAGGCAAAGTAAAAGGGGGATGTACGCTTGCCCCGCACATCCCCCTTACTTTATTGTTCAATGATGCCCCTTTACGGTTTTTGCGTAATCCTCAAATAGGCGTCATTAACGGTATTGGGATAAGGACTGGAAAAAAGAACTTCAAAGCTCCTTTCTACCCCGGTAGTATTGGGCTGGGGCTTTACTTTTAATATGTGCCTGTTATCAAGCATGTAAAGCTCAACCCATTTAGCAACCATTGTATCGCGATACCTGGTAAAGTGATTCCCCAGTTGATCTACTATTATATGAGTATTATTCTCTATGATGGCGCTATCATCCATCATAATGCCTCCAATCCAGGCGCCATTGTCCTTTATTCGGACTTCAGAAGGCGTTGCATCGTTCTTCAATATCAAATGGTGCGTTTCCAGGCCCATCGAAGTAGTACCGCCTCCATCGGGTAAGTACTCATTGCAACCTGAAAAGAAGGTTATGAAACATAAAAGCAAAACCGTTGATTTCATGATCTTGTCCATAATAGATTCTTTTACGGTCTGGCGAAAGAGGTTCCCAATATATACAACTGATCGTTGTTGTCTAAAAACGGCTGTTTGTTAGCATCCGGCTTTTCATATTCGACAAACCATCCATTACCACCGTTTGGTCCCCATCCCCAGTTGCAGAATAACATTGCGGAATTTTCTATCACTTTAAAATCTCCGTTCACCGGCAATAGTAACATTTTCTTTTTCATTTCTTTTTGTTTTAAATTATTAGTTAAAGTTTGACGAAGATAATAATCTTTTCTTTATATCAAAGCAATCAAAAAAAAATATCATCCCGCCCCTACGCCCCCAATCCCCCTACCAACTCCTTAAACAACGCCGTCATACGCTCCGAAGCCTCGCCCGCCGCGCGGATCACATCGTTGGCATCGTTCACAAAATCATCGTCGAAATGATAGCCCTCGTTCGTTATTACCGACATGCCGAAAACCCTGATCCCCGCATGACGGGCCACTATTACCTCCGCAGCCGTGCTCATCCCTACGGCGTCGGCCCCAGCCCGGCCGAAAAAAGCATACTCGGCGGGAGTTTCGTACGAAGGGCCGGTGAGGGCAACGTAAACGCCCTTCTTTACGGAAATGCCAAGCCGGGCCGCAATCTCCTCGGCGCGGGATATCAGCTCGCGGTCGTAAGCGCGGGTCATATCCGGGAAGCGCGGGCCGAGGCTCTGATCGTTGGGCCCGACCAGAGGGTTGGGAGCCATGTTGATATGATCGCTTATTATCATCAGGTCGCCCACCTTAAGGCTCGGATTAATGCCGCCCGCCGCATTCGACACAAGCAACGTTTGCACGCCAAGACGCTTCATCACCCTCACCGGCCAGGTTACCTGCTCCATGGTATAGCCCTCGTAATAATGAAAACGGCCCTGCATGGCAAGTACGGGGCATCCTCCAAGCCGGCCGCAGATAAGATTCCCCCTGTGCCCGGCCGCCGTTGAACGGGCAAAATGTGGAATCTCCGAGTAAGGAATAACCGTGGCGTCCTCGATGCAATCGGCCAGCGAGCCCAGGCCGCTGCCCAGGATGATAGCCGTGGGCGGACAAAACGGCAGGCGGGAAATGAGGAAATCGGCCGAGGCCGAAAGCTTTTCGTTCTTCATAATTGATTTGTTCTTAATGTTATAAATCCTGCGGCAAAGCTAAGCCTATTCAATCGCTTGCCAAAATTGCGGCGAGCAGGGCCTGATTATCAGGGTTTGTCCGGGAGAGTCCTGATAATTCGGATGTCAGGGAGGCTTTTGTCAAATGACAATTCCGTCCCGGAAATTCCGGGGAGCTTTTGTCAAATGACAATTCCTTCCCGAAAATTCCGGGGAGCTTTTGTCAAATGACAATTCCTTCCCAAAATTTCCGGGAAGCTTTTGTCAAATGACAATTCCTTCCCAAAATTTCCGGGAAGCTTTTGTCGGATGACAATTCCTTCCCGAAAATTCCGGGGAGCTTTTGTCGGATGACAATTCCTTCCCAAAATTTCCGGGGAGCTTTTGTCGGATGACAATTCCTTCCCGGAAATTCCGGGGAGCTTTTGTCATTTGACAATGCCTTTTCAAAATGTTATGGATGCGCTTGCCATGGGATCTGTATCCTTATGATTCTCCCCCTCTAAAGGAAATTTTCTATATTCGCCGGCAATAAATCGGTATTAAAAAAGAAAGAAAAACGAACATGGATACAACTAAATTTTATTTGATCGCCTCCATCGCGCTTTGCCTCCTCCTCCCCGCCAAGGCGCAGCAAGTTACGCACGGAACCTTGCAGGAAGCCGTTGTTTTTTTCAACGGCGCAGAGCTTACCCACTCGGCCGCAGCCCCGCTATCGAAAGGCGAAAACGAAGTATGGATCGAGGGACTAAGCCCGCAAATCGACCGGAACAGCCTGAAGATTAAGATGACCGGAGGCGCCGTAGTCTCCTCCTACGAGTTCGCCCCCAATTATCTTGCCGACAAGCCCCTTAGCCCCGCCGCCCGCAAGCTGCAAGACTCGATCGACCTCTGCCGGAAAAACCTCCTCGAAACGCAAACCGGCGCCAGGATCAACGAACAGCTCATCGCCCTGCTCAACAACGGAACCACAAAGAATGTATCAGGGTCCGACAAAGGCATGCCGTTCGACGACCTGGTGAAAACCATGGACTACTTCAAAGCCAAGTCAACCGAGCTCATCCTCGCCTCCTCCTCGCTCAAGGAACGGGAAGCCGAGCTTACGCAAACCATCAACCGGCTCGCCGCCCAATTCAACCAGGAAGCCTTGAAGAACAACAAGGCGTCGGGCGTTTTGAAAATCCGCCTCAACGCTCCCCAGGCGGCCAACAGCCTCGTAACCGTGAGCTATTATACCGCCGCCGCCGGCTGGACGCCCTACTACGACATGAATATCGAGTCGACCGACCGCCCCATCAAGCTCATCTTTAAAGCCCGGCTGCGGCAGGTAACAGGCATCGACTGGAACCGGGTAAAGCTTACCCTCTCGTCTAACCAGCCCAGCCGCGGCCGCATGGCCCCCACGCTCCATCCCTGGTTTCTCGACTTCAGCCAGCCGGCGGTAGAGGTATACAGCCGCTCGCTTTCGAAAAACGTCGAGCTGCTCGAAGGAGCCAGAGTTGAACGCATGCCGATGGCGGCTCCGCCGAACGTTGCGGCCGACGCCGAGCCCGAAACCCCAACGCTGGATAATTACGTTACAACCGTTGACAACGACCTTAACCTCTCTTTCGCCATCGACCTCCCATACTCGATCCCCGGCAACGGCAAGGAGCAATCGGTTGACCTCGCAACCCAGGAGCTCCACGCCGCCTACCATTACTGCTGCATCCCCAAGCTCGACCCGGCCACCTACCTGATCGCCGAAATCCCCGACCCCGAAAAGCTGAACCTCCTGAGCGGCAAGGCAACCGTTACCTACGAAGGATCGTACGTTGGCGAAACCATTCTCGACGCCGGCTCTACGCTTCCCTACATCTCGCTCGCCCTGGGCGTCGACAATCGCGTGGCCGTGAAGCGCGAGAAGGTGCAAACGTTCAGCAGCCGCAAAATGCTCGGCTCGGAGATAGAGCAGATCTCAACCTACCGCATCACGGTGCGGAACGGCCGGAACAATACCGTAAAGATTGTTCTGAAAGACCAATATCCCGTTTCGAGCAACAATGCCATAAAAGTGGAGCTGCTGAAAGAAACCTCCAAGCCCACCCAAACCGTAGAAGACGGGGTTCCGCTTGCCGAGAAAGGCATCCTCGTATGGGAAGAAAGCCTGAAGGCCGGCGAGAGCAAGAGCTACACGGTAAGTTACAGCGTAAGATACCCGAAAGGGAAGGCTATTGTTTGGAATTGAAAATTAATTGCCCGCAGGGGGCGCGGTATTAAAGCCGCCCCCCTCGCCTCTCTTCCCAAGCGTCTTCTTCCGAAAAATTATTAAAGAGAACAGAAACATTGAGCCGAAGGCGATATCGCTTCCGATAGCCGCCCCCATGGTTCCCATCGCCGGGATAAGGAGAGGGGCCGCAACCAGGATGGCAACCAGGCCGATGATGGATGAAAACGCAGCGTAGCGAACATTGCCGCTACCTATAAAGTAATGGCTCAGTATGGTATTCCCACCGAAGAATATTATTCCCGCCGAAAGAGTAAGGATAACAGACCGGATGCCGGCAAACCCCTCGCCGAACAGCTTGCCGGCGTAAAGACTTTCGGGCAGGGCAACGATGGCCGCCATGGCAAGGCTAACGGCAACGAGGGTGAAGCGAAGAACGCGAACGGTTATGCGCCGCTGGTCGGCAACGTTGCAGGTGCGGGCTATCCGGCTGTACTCGATATGAGCCACGCTGCGACTGATTATCCAAACGCTTTCGGCAATGCGGGTGGCAGCGTCGAGAAGGCCCACGCTGCCTCGCCCGGCAAAATGCTCGACAAGGAAATAGTTGAGGCGGGTGGCCAGGTTTTCGGCCACATTGTCGGTTGCGCTCCACATCCCGTACCGCAGCATATTGCCCACCATCCCGAACAGACGAGGCCGCTCGGCCGGCAAAGGCGTACGCAGTAGAGGCAGCAGCAGTACAAGGCTCGCGGCCGCGGCGATCCCGTGGGTGATGTAAAGCGCGGCAATGTATCCTCCCACGGTGGGATGTTCCATAGGGAAATAGATAACCAGGAGCGCAACGAAAAGTATAACTCCCTGGAGGATGCTCACAAGATTAAATCCCCTCAAATTATTCCCCCCAAGCAAAAACCGCGTATTGGCCGTGGCCGCCGAGTACAGAACCGATAGAAAGCCTACATGAATGGCCGATCCTCCGGGCAGTATCCCCGCAAGCTGCATTATAACCGTTCCGGTTGTCGATCCGGCAACAATCCAGAACATGGCAACGGGGAGGAGCATCGGCAGCGGATACCGGGGCATGAAGTACACCAGGGAATTGCCGCCGAGCAAACTGTTAACCGTCAAATTGATATTAATAGCGGCCCATATGAGCCCAACGGCCCCAACGCCTTCGGCTCCAAGCGTCCGCGCGTTAACGAATATCAGGATGAGATTGAGTACGGCAATGGCGTACCGCGTACCCGTTACGGCAAGTATCTGCTTGAACATTGCGGATGCGGGCTATTCGAGGGCGAGGCCGGAAAGGAGGCGAACGTATATCTCGATAGCTTCCCTTATCTCGGAAATTAAAACAAACTCGTTGGCCGTATGCGATCGAGCCGACTCGCCCGGCCCCATCTTTACGGTGGGGAAGGGCATAAGAGCCTGGTCGCTCAAGGTAGGCGACCCGAAAGGCTGCCGCCCAAGCAATACGGCCCGCTTGACAAACGGATGCTCAACGCTTATATGCGATGCGTTAAGCCTCAAGCTCCGCGGAGCAACCTCCGATTGCAGCCTTTCGGCAATCATCCTGCAAAGCTCGTCGTTAGAGTATAGCCCGTTGGAGCGAACGTCGACGGTAAACCGGCAGCGGTCGGGGATAACGTTATGCTGCTCGCCGGCATGGATAACGGTTACCGTTGTCTTCACATGGCCCAGGAGGGGGCTTACAAGAGGAAAGCGACAGGAGTGCAGCCGGCCGATGTCGGCAACGGCAATGTCGATGGCGTTAACGCCCTCGTCGCGGGCTGCATGCCCGGCGCGTCCAACGGCTTCGCAGTCGAGAACCATCAGTCCGCGCTCGGCAATGGCGGGGTGCATCCCGGTGGGTTCGCCCACGAGCCCGAAGGCAATAGCCGGCAGCTCTCCTATCACGCTCTCCACTCCGCCGCTTCCCGAAACCTCCTCCTCGGCCGAGGCAAGGAATATAAAGTTAGACGGCTGCGGAGCCAGCGTGATTCGCCTGAAGGCGGCGTAAAGTGCAACGAGCGACGCCCCGGCGTCGTTACTCCCCAGGCCGTAGATGCGGTCGGAGGAGACGTCGTCGTTGTCGGGCAGGAAGGGGTTGCGCGTCCAGCCTGCAACGGGCCGCACGGTGTCGATGTGCGAGTTGAGGAGGATAGTGGGCTTTTCGGGCCGGAATGTTTGCGGAATAACATAAACGTTGTTGCCTTTCCGCCCGACGGGCTGCCCGTGGAGCGTTAAAACCTCCGTCAGGAAGTCGGCGGCGGCGGCTTCGTCGCGGCTGAACGACGGGCGCGAGATAAGTCCCCTTAGAATGTCGAGGGCGGAGTAAAAGGCTTCACTTTCCATTGTTGAAGTAAGATTGTATGACTTGTTGATCGAGGCGCAACTGTTCTTTCAGCTCGTCGAGCGAGTCGAAGCGCATGTCGGCGCGTATGTATCGCAGGAGCTCAACGCTAATCAGGCCGTTGTAAGCCTCTCCCTCAAAATTAAAGATATGGACTTCAACGGCAACGTGGTTATCCTTGCCAAGCGTAGGCCGGCTGCCGATGTATAACATTCCGCGCATAGGCGAACGGCGGTCGAGCGCTACGTTAACGGCGTAAACCCCGCAGGCCGGGATGAGCTTCAGCGGCTCGTTGATCTCGATATTGGCCGTAGGGAATCCGATCGTGCGCCCTATTTTACGTCCGTGGATTATTCGTCCGGCGAGGCGGTAGGGGTAGGCGAGGCATAGCCGCGCCTCCTCGACCTGTCCCTCGGCCAGCAGCTTGCGGATATGCGACGAGCTTACGGCGGGCGGTTCGGAATCGAGGCGTTGGGCTTCAAATACCTCTATTCCGGAGCTTTGTCCGTAAGCGTAATATTCTTCAAAGCCATCCCGCCGATTTTTCCCGAAGCGATTATCATAGCCTACGAGAAGCGCTTTTACTTGCCATTCTTTGGCCAGTATACCGATAAAATCGCTGGCCTGAAGGCTTGCTAACTCGGCGGTGAAGGGCATAAGGATGCAGTATTTAATATCGAGGCTTGCGAGGAGTTCCATCTTTTCGTCGAACGAGTTAAGAAGCATCGGCCGGTATCCGTCGCCCAGAACCCTTTGCGGATGTTCGCCGAAGGTGATAACGGCCGGTTCAAGCCCTTTGCGGCGGGCAAGGTCGCCAAGCTGCGCGATAAGGAAGCGATGCCCGGCATGAACGCCGTCGAAGAATCCTACTGTTGCGGCAATTGCATTGCGCGGGTTGTTATGTTTTAATATCAGCATTACTTTACATGAAATTTAATAATAAGAGACGCAGCTCTTTACTCTATAAACATTTTTAACTAAATTGATTATGTTGCTTAACATATCTTGACTACTTATGCTTGTTGACGTTATAATCTACCAATATCTTTGCATTGTGGTTTTTTCATAATAGTATTAGATTTAAGGTTAACAAAGTTGATTAGGGGATGTCGGGAGACATCCTTTAATTTTTTCTACTCCTTTCAACTTTTCCATCTTCTTTCCTGCATTTTTTAAGGCCTCAAAATTACATCAAAATTTGAATTTGCCCCGTCCGCCTCCGAAGATATCGTTGCGAGCGGGGTTAATTGTTTGTCGACAGCTATCGAAAGCCGGGCGCTCCGGCAGGATTTCAAGGCAAGGCAAATTGCTGGGGCAAGGTTGCCGATAGGGTAGGCGGATTGCCGGCTTGGGATGCTCCGGCGGATATTCTGTTTTTATTTATATTTTTGCCTGCCCAAAAAAAGATCATACGCTCGATACTTATAGTACTGCTCAATGGAGAAAAACGGACCGCGCCCGGATCATAATAACCGGCTTATCGCTCGCAATGCTTTGGCTCTTTATTCACGCACGATTATCATTATGCTCGTGTCGCTGTATACGTCGCGCCTTGTGCTTAATATCCTCGGCATCGAGGATTTTGGAGTGTACGAGGTTGTGGGGAGCGTGGTTACGGTGTTTTCGTTTGTTAACTTGGCTATGACGGCTGCAACGCAGCGGTATCTCAATTTTGAGCTTGGCCGTGGAGGCGAGGGCGGCTTGCGAACGGTTTTTGGGGTGAGTATGCTGATTCATTGCGCTATTGGGCTGGCTATTCTTCTGGTGGGCGAAACGGCTGGGCTGTGGTTTTTGCAAAACAAGGTTGTAATTCCCGACGGGCGGGAGGAGGTTGTGTTCTGGGTTTATCAGATATCGCTCTTCTCGTCGATAGTAGGCTTTGTTACGGTGCCTTATAATGCGGCTATTATCGCTCGCGAAAAGATGAGCGTGTTTGCATGGATCTCGGTGTTCGAGGCGGGTGGAAAGCTCCTGGGAGCTTGGGGGCTGATGTTTGTTACGTTCGACAAGCTTCTTTTGTATGCGGTATTTGTGTGCTTTGTTCAGGTTGCAACGAGGGTTATTTATGCGGCTTATTGCAGGATTAATTTTGAGGAAACCCGGCTGCTGTTTGCGTGGAACAAGTCTTTGGCCTCCGAGATGCTTTCGTTTTGCGGCTGGAACCTGTTTGGCAACATTGCCTACGTGTGCCTTACGCAGGGAACGAGTATCCTTCTCAACATGTTTTTCACCCCGGCCGTTAATGCGGCTAAGGGGATAAGCGCGCAGGTTCAGCTTGCGGTTAATAGCTTTTGCCATAATTTCCAGGTGGCTATGAACCCTCCGCTGGTTAAGAGTTATGCGTCGGGCGACCTTGAGTATACGCGGCGGCTGATTTTCCTGGGCTCGCGGCTGTCGTACTATATGGTGATGTTTTTGTCGCTTCCGATTATTATGGAAACGGGTATTATCCTCCGTATATGGCTGAAGCAGGCTCCGGAGTATACGGAAATATTTGTGCGCTTGTCGCTGGTGGCTTCGCTTATGCAATCGTTGGCTAATCCGCTTGTGATGGGCAATGCGGCTACGGGTAACGTTAAGGTATTGATGTCTACCGTGGGATTGATGTTCTGGATGGTTATTCCGTTGTCGTACGTAGGGTTGAGGCTTGGAGGGAGTCCTCCCACGGTTTTCGCGGTTCATATAGGGCTGATGATAGCGGCGCATTTGGTAAGGACGCTTATTGTTGGCCGCCAGCTTGGTTTTTCTCTTTCAACTTACGCCCGCGCAACGCTTTGCCGGGCTGCCGTTGTAACTCTTCTTTGCTGGATTCCGCCGTATTTGGCGCGGCAGTCGGCTCCCGAATCGGTGTGGCGACTGCTTCTTACAACGGCTGTTGCGGCCGCCTCGGTTGCTGCGTCGGCATGGTTTGCGGGTTTAGCGGCAGGAGAGAGGAGGCAGATAATTAATATGTATATCAAACGAATAAAGCGATGAATGTAAAAACGTTGAAATTAATCTTCCACAAAACAAAACTCTATTTTATTAATTGGAACGGAGAGCTGCGGATCAATCTTCTTAAAACGATATGGTACAACTTCCGCCTTTTCCCATTCGCCGTTGCCTGTAAGCTCCCTGTTCATATCCACAGTAAAGTGAAAATATATAAGATGGGAAAGATAAGCATCGAGGGAAAAGTTACGCCCGGCATGATCCTGATAGGCTCGTACAACCTGAAAGGGCAAGGCCATACCAAGATACTCAACCGCGGCGAAATAATCTTCCGGGGCCCTCTCAGGCTCGGAGGAGGCTCGGTGATCGAGAATCACGGTCAGATAATATTCGAGCGCGAAACCCTTATAACCGAATGTGTCAGCTTTCTGATCCGGCGCCGGCTCCATGTTGGCGAATACGCCCGCA
This sequence comes from Tannerellaceae bacterium, assembly GCA_031280645.1. The sequence continues at coordinate 99,259 of JAITGL010000010.1, forward strand.
TCGGCTTTTACAGCATGATTATGGACTCAGATTACCATTACATGGTGAACGTTGATACCGGCGAGATTAAAGACCATCGCCGCGAGATTGTTATCGGCCCCTATAACTGGATCGGAGGCCGGTCGATCGTTAAGAAAGGAACCCGAACGCCGGCTTATGCCATCGTTGCCTCCGGCTCGATGCTCGCCAAGGATTATACATCATCCGAACCCTTCAGCCTCTTCGCCGGAGCTCCCGCCAAAGTGGTGGCAACCGGATGGCGGCGGGTATACAATATCGAAGAAGAGCGACGGTTAGACGCGTACTTCAGCCAAAGCAAAGCCGCATCGACAACAATCGACCTCGACAATATCGACCTCGAAGCCTTTTGCACCGACAACTCTTTTAAGTTCATATAAAAAAACGATCAGCAAACGATCAGCATGAAGCAAATAACCTACGCCCGTATCTTCACACTCTTCATACTCCTTGCAGGATGCGCCGGCAGCGGGCCCGACGACAACGACGCCCGCCCCGCAATCGGGGTATTCGGAGGCTCGATATCCGTAAGGAAAGAATCGGAAACAGCCAAGAATATATGGAGGTCAAACCTCGACGTGAAGGTGATATCATGCGGAGTTGAAGGCGCCGGATTCAGCTCCCGAACCCATACCGAAAACATCCCGGCGCAAATAAGCAACGCCCGCCCCTTCGACGTTTACATCCTTTGGGCGTCGGGCAACGACGTAGTAAGGGGCAACCTGGGATTCGTAGGCGCCAGCGACGACAACACCCAGGACGGAGGCATAATGAAAAGCATCAACCTCGCAAGGCGGAAAAACCGCAACGCCCTGCTGCTCTTCTTCACCTCCCTCCCACGGTTCGACAACCCACTTTACCGGAGCCGGATGATCCAGTTTGTAGACGACCAGATCGAAATCTGCAACCGCAACAATATCCCCTGCCTCGACCTCTTCCACCTCTGCGGATTCGATTCCGCCAACTACTCCGCATACTACCTCCCCGACGGCATACACATGAACGCCGAAGGATACCGGCAGATAGGGCATATGCAAATGGAATTTATAAAGGAGAGCATTAAAAAGCACGGAATCTCAAGCAACAATAAAAAGTAACAACCGCTATACAAGCAAATTCACACGCTTATAATCAATAATAAACAACAAGCAAAACAATGAACAAACAGTACGACTACCTGATAGCAGGCTCCGGCCTCTTCGGCGCAACCTTTGCACATCAAGCCCGCCTAAGCGGCAAGAAATGCCTCGTGATAGACAAGCGGCAACATGCAGGCGGCAACATCTATTGCCGGGAAATAAACGGCATAAACACTCACGCCTACGGCCCCCACATCTTCCACACCTCCAACCGCGCCGTGTGGGACTTTGCAGGATCGCTCGTAGAGTTTAACCGCTTTACCAACTCCCCCGTAGCCAATTACAAAGGCCGGCTATACAACCTCCCCTTCAACATGAACACATTTTACGCCCTGTGGGGAGTAAAAACACCGGCCGAAGCCCGCGCAAAAATCAACGGGCAACGACAGGCCGCCGGCATCGTCGAGCCCCGGAACCTCGAAGAGCAAGCCATCTACCTCGTAGGACGCGACATTTACGAAATCCTCGTCAAAGAATACACAGAAAAGCAATGGGGACGGAAATGCGCCGAGCTACCCGCCTTCATAATCCGCCGCCTGCCCGTACGATTCACCTTCGACAACAACTACTTTAACGACCTCTACCAGGGAATCCCCATCGGAGGATACAACCGCCTTATCGACCGCCTGCTCGAAGGCATAGAAACCCGGCTCGAAACCAACTTTTTCGACAACCGGCAATACTTTGAAAGCATAGCCCGGCAAATCATCTTCACCGGCAAAATAGACGAATACTACGGATACCGCTTCGGCCGACTCGAATACCGAACCGTACGCTTTGAAACCGAAACCCTCGACTGCGACAACTACCAGGGCAGCGCCATCGTAAACTACACCTCGGCCGACATACCCTACACCCGCATCATCGAGCATAAGCATTTTGAGTTCGGCGCCCAGCCCCAAACCGTTATCTCGCGCGAATACTCCTCCGAATGGACTGAAGGATCGGAAGCCTTTTACCCCGTGAACGACGCGAAAAACAACGCCCTCTACCAGCAATACCTCGAGCTTGCCCGGCGCGAAACCGGCGTAACATTCGGCGGACGCCTTGCCGAATACAAATATTACGACATGGACAAAGTAATAGAGAGCGCCCTCCACGCCTGGCAGCAACATGCGTAAGTACGAGATAAACACCTGGGGCGAAATATACAGGAACCTGCGAAACGCCGCCGTTAAAGCCCCCGCCGACGCCGACGTTATCTACCGCCGCCACGGCTTTAAAGTAATACGCCTCCCCAACCTCGCATGGCTCGACCGCATCAAGATCGGGAAGATAATCCGCCGGATATACATCCATTACCTCGCCTTGATATTCCGCCCGTCCGACGAAGTCCACATCCAGCTCACCGGATCCCGGCTCGCCCGGCGGCTGGTTAAGCTCCTCGGCCGGCGAGGCTGCAAGCTAATCCTCCTCGTTCACGACTCCCCTACGCTCCGGTACGGCAAAGACCCCCGCGCCGAAGCGGGCCTCTACAACTCCGCCTCCGAGATCATAGTTCACACCCCCGCCATGGCCGACGCCCTGCGGCAGCGCGGCGTAACGGCGCCGATGCGCATCCTCGTACTGTTCGACTACTTAGCGAGCGCCGCCCGGCCGTATCGCGACGGCAACATCGGCTCGGTAGTATTTGCCGGCAACCTCGTCAAATCGGGCTTCATAACAGCTCTTATCCAAAACGCCGCCCGGTGGCCCGTCGACCTCCACCTCTACGGCTCCGCCTGTCCGCCCATCCCCGCCGGCAGCCGCATCCGCCACGAAGGAACGTTCAACCCCAGCGACATCTCGATGATAAAAGGCGCCTGGGGCTTGGTATGGGACGGCGACGCCCCCGACGCCTGCAATCCCTACCTTATATACAACTCCCCCCACAAGCTATCGCTCTACCTCGCCGCCGAGAAGCCCCTGATAGTATGGCGCCGCTCGGCCCTGTACGATTTCGTAACCTCCAACCGCCTCGGCATCGCCATCGACACCCTGTACGACATCCCGGAGCTCCTTGCCTCCATAACCGAAGAAGCTTATAACGACTACGCAGGCCGCGTTGCCACAGTAGCCCTGCAAGTAAGGAACGGAGGATTTTTAGGGAGAGTAATAGGGGATTAGGTCGCCGGCCTGCGGACAAAAAACTGCTATTCTCTGTTTGACTTCCGATACATTCTACGGGCGCGGAAGCCTCTGAAGGATGGGAAAGCTCCAACCGGATTTTCGGAAGCAATCCCAACGTTACAAAAGCTCCAATCAGATTTTCGGAAGAAATCTCAACGTTACAGAAGCTCCAGCCGGATTTTCGGAAGCCTCTGAAAATCGCAAAAACTCAAACCCGATTGTCGGAAGCTTTTGCGACGTCGCAAAAACTCAAACCCGATTGTCGGAAGCTTTTGCGACGTCGCAAAAACTCAAACCTGATTGTCGGAAGCTTTTGCGATATCGCAAAAGTTCAAACCCGATTGTCGGAAGCTTTTGCGACATCGCAAAAGTTCAAACCTGATTGTCGGAAGCTTTTGCGATATCGCAAAAACTCAAACCTGATTGTCGGAAGAAATCCCAACGTTGGGAAACCTTCCGACAATTCTGTTTGCGAAATCCCAATGTTTCTTTGAGGAAACGAGCTTTAATCTTACACGAGAATATCATTATTATGAGCGCATTGTGGAATAGACGGGGGCTTTACCCCCCGAAGCCCTTTCAGGCAAAGTAACCGGCGGGATTATCTGCAAGCGGCTGCCGGCTGCATGGCGATACTTCGATAATCAAGAGAGGAATGCGGCAATTCCCAAATAATCTGTCGTATATTTGCGCCGCAAACAAAAAGATGGATATTCTACGATGAAAATAATCCTTTATATAATGGCGCTTGCAGCCCTTGCCCCTATTGCCCGCGCGCAAAGCTTGAGCGGACTGATAGTTGAGGCCGGCGGCAACGAGCGGGTTGCTAACGCTACGGTGTTTATCCGCGAACTGTCAAAGGGCATTGCGGCCGACGACCGGGGCGAATTTCTCACCCAAATTCCGGCCGGCGCCTATACCCTCGAGGCCGGCGCGCTGGGATTTGAACCTGCAATTGTAGCCGTTGTTGTTAAGCCGTCGGGAATAACCTCGACTACGGTAAGCCTGAAGCCGCGAACATATTCGCTGGCCGAAGTAACCGTGGCCGGCGGCGAGGATCCGGCTTATGCAACGATGCGCAAGGCTATTGCCAAGGCCCCTTATTTACTCAGGCTTACAAAGGCAACCGAGCTGGAGGCTTATGTGAAGGAGAGCTGGAAGGTGAACAGGATTCCCAAGCTTATCGGCAAAATGAAGATGGAGGAAACAGGTAAAAAGATAGGCGACTATGCAGGCAAGCTGTTCGTGGTGGAGGCTAAGGATATAGTGAAGTTCGCGGCCCCGGACAGCTTTAATGTTAGGAGGATCGCCTTAGCCTCGTCGCTCCCCGACGAGCTTCGCATTGATAATGCAATGATTGTCGCTACCTATAATATATATTCCCGCAGGATTGACGATTGGGTTTCGCCCCTTGCTCCCGATGCTTTCACGTATTACAGATATCGTTTCGAGGGAATCTTTCAAGAAGGAGATTTGTGGATTAACCGCATCAAGGTAACTCCAAAGATGAAAAACGGCGAGCTTGCCGAGGGATGGCTGCACGTGGTTGAAGGCCTGTGGAGCATTGCTTACTTCGACCTTGAGGGACGGCGCTACGGCGTTCAGCGGCGAATAAGGGCGAGCTTCGCCCAGGCCAGGCCCAACGTGCTGCTGCCTGCCGCTTACGACGTGAGTACCAACGTTGCGATCATGGGCGTAGAGCTTACCGGCAGGCATTACTCGTCTGTCCGCTACACCAGTGTGACGCTTAACGACAGCGCTCCGGCCGATACTTCCGCTGGGGCTATCGCCGCCGGCCCGTTGGGCTCCGCCCCATCCTCGCCAAAAAAAGAAAAGGCTTTGCGTAAACTCGAAGAACTGAGCTCAAAGGAAAAGATCACCAACCGCGACGCCTACCTCATGGCCCGCCTCGCCGAAGATCTTGCCGAACCTGATACCGCCGCAGCCGGCGCCGGCTACGAAATAAAAGAAACCAGGCGCAACCTGAAGGTAACTACCGATTCGGCCGCATGGCAAAAGGATTCTGCATACTGGGCCTCTGTGCGCGACCTCCCTCTGCGCGGCGAAGAGCAGTTGAGCTACAAAAGCGCAGGTACTAAAACCTCGCCCTCCGGCAGCTCCATGCAAACCGTTTCGGTTTCGTCGGGCGGCGGCGGCCCATGGGGCTCGCTGCTCTTTGGGAAGAGGATTCGGCTTGGGTGGAAAGCGGGATTAAAGTTTAACGGTCTGCTCGGCATTGTTCCCGAATATAACTTTGTCGACGGCTTCCTTGTCGGCAACAAGCTCCGCCTCGACTTGACGTGCGGCAAGCATCTTAATTCGCTAATAATCGAGCCTTCGGCTTATTACTCCACGGCTCGCCGGGCGGTAAACTGGGATGTTGCGCTGACGGTTCCGTACGCTCCCGGCCTGAACGGCTCCTTTACGGCCAAGGGCGGGAGCGTTACGGCTGATATGAATAGCGAGACGGGTAATTCGCGGCTTATCAACTCGGTTGCATCGCTGCTGTTTGCCCGCAACTACATGGTATTTTATCATAAGAGGTTTGTGGAGATTGAAAACCGTATCGACATTGCCAACGGCTTGAGCTTAACGCTTAACGCCCGTAACGAGGAGAGGCGCCCTGCGGCCGGCAATACAAAGTTCAGCCTGTTTGGCGGCGAGCCTTTGCTCAATTTGCCTTCAATGCAAATGAACCCCGACCCCCCTCATCGCTCAACAGCCGTTGCCGTTAAGCTTGAATATACCCCGGCGTATTATTACCGGATGGACAGGAACGGGCAGAAGCGTTACCTCCGGTCGGCGTTCCCAACCTTCTCCGTTCGGTATGAGAAAGGGATTGCGCTGGGAGGCGGTCTCTCGTCGCGGTTCGACAGGCTGGAGGCGGGCTTAAGGCAGGATATCCGCCTGAATATGTTCGACGGATTCAGATATATGATAAATGCGGGAACCTTCCTTTCGTCGAGCGATATATACTTTGCCGATTACAAGCATTTCCCCGTGAGCCGCCTGCCGGTAACGGCCCGCGACTTCAGCGAAACTTTTAGCTTGCTGAGCGATTATACCAACTCAACCGTCGGTCCCTGGCTCCAGGCGCATGCCGCGTACACGTCGGCCTACCTTATTCTGAAACGACTCCCCTTCCTTCAGGAATATTTATTTAACGAAGCCCTGCACGTCCGCGGATTATTTACCGACGAGCGTCATTACCTTGAGCTTGGCTACTCGGTTGGCCTGGCCAGCCTTGGCCGCGCCGGCGTTTTCGCAGGAAGCAACACCTTCAGGTACCTTGCCGTTGGGGGCAGCCTGAGCATACCGTTATTCAAGTAGCATATATAATATGTATAGCAATGCGGATTGACATCATCACGATACTTCCCGAAATGATAGAAGGGGCGATAGGCTGTTCTATCCTGAAGCGCGCCTCAGATAAAGGTCTTGCCGAAATTGTTCTGCACAACCTCCGCGACTATTCAACCGACAAATGGCGCCGCGTAGACGACTATCCCTTTGGCGGCGAGGCCGGCATGGTAATCAGGATCGAGCCCGTTGACCGCGCCATATCCGCATTGAAAAGCGAGCGCCCGTACGACGAGGTAATCTACACATCGCCCGACGGCGAGCGTTTCAACCAGCCGATGGCCAACCGTATCTCGCTCCTTAGCAACATCATTATCCTTTGCGGCCACTACAAAGGCGTTGACTACCGGATACGCGAGCATTTAATAACGAAAGAGATATCTGTTGGCGACTACGTGCTCACCGGCGGCGAGCTTGCCGCTGCGGTAATAGCCGACGCCGTTGTCCGCCTCCTTCCCGGAGCAATAGGCGACGAACAAAGCGCCCTCTCCGACTCCTTCCAGGACAATCTTCTGGCTCCGCCGGTATACACCCGCCCCGCCGCCTACAACGGCTGGCAAGTTCCCGACGTACTGCTAAGCGGCCATCAGCGTAATATTGAAGAGTGGCGGCTGCGCGAATCGTATGAGAGAACGGAGAGGTTGAGGCCGGATTTGCTGGAGGCGAAAGTTGAGAAGCCTTAGAATGTTACTTTTAAAAACCATAATGATTGTGCCTCAAGTAAAATCAGAGAAGGAAACCAGCGATAAAATGAGCTTCCAAATACCCAATAAAACAATTTATAAAATCAAATAATATGAAGAAAGTAATTTTATGTATTGCAATGGTCGTTGCAACCATGACGAGCATCCCGGCCCAAAATGTCTTTTTCCCCGTCAAAGAAGGAACAACCCTTGTGTATGCCTCCCTGAACGCAAAGGGAAACGTTGAAAGCTATACGCGGCAAACCGTTAGTAAAGTTGAAGGAAACGCAAGCGATATGCTGATAAGCTACCTTGTACAGCCGCTCGACAAAAAACAAAAGCCTGTTGATAACACCTCGGCCAACTACGCCATCAAGGTACGCAACGGCGTTATCGAATACGACATGAAAAGCTTCACAACGCCTGAAACAGCAGGCGTAATTGAAGTTGAGGGCGATAAGCTGCGCCTACCATCGTCAATCTCGCCCGGCGACAAACTCGACGATGTGAACTTCACGTTAACCATTAAAGTTGGATTTAAAATCGTAACCACTATATCGTTTACCGAACAAGAGTGCCTGGCCGTTGAAAATGTAACGGTTCCCGCCGGCGAATTCAAGTGCGTAAAGCTAACGCAAACCAGCTCCGTCACAGCCTTGCGGCGAACCGTTGCAACCAAAATCCTTAGCTGGTACGCGCCCGGCATCGGAACGGTAAAAACCGAAACATATAACGACAAAGGAAAGCTGCAATCAGCCGTTGTGCTCCAATCGTTTGAAGAGTAGGTTCTCGCCCGGCCGAAGAAGTTCCGGCAATCGGTGGTGAGAATTGCTGTTAACTCTGTGGCTATTTCCGGATTAAAAAAGAATCGTACATTTGCGCAACTTTTAACACGCATATACATTTCACATAATATGATCAAGATTACATTTCCCGATAATTCCACGAGAGAATACTCCCAAGGTGTTACCGCCATGCAGATAGCCGAAAGCATAAGCCCGCGACTTGCTAAAGAAGTTCTGGCAGCCGATGTTAATGGCGAAACATGGGATTTACATCGCCCAATAATCCTGGATTCACAAGTAAAACTACTGAAGTGGGACGACGCCGAAGGCAAGCACGCCTATTGGCATTCCAGCGCGCACCTTATGGCCGAAGCCCTTCAGGAACTCTATCCGGGCATAAAGTTCGGGATTGGGCCGGCCATTGAAAACGGCTTTTACTACGACGTCGACCCCGGCGAAGGACAGATCATAAAGGAAAGCGATTTTCCGGCAATCGAATCAAAAATGATGGAGCTAATTGCCCGCAAAGAAGAAATAAAACGTGCAGAAATCAGCAAAACCAACGCCCTTGAAATGTTCGGCAGCCGGCAGGAAATCTACAAAACCGAGCTTATCGACGAACTGGCCGACGGTACGATAACAACCTATACCCAAGGCAGCTTCACCGACCTTTGCCGCGGACCTCATCTCCCCAATACATCTTATATAAAGGCAGTCAAAATTTTGAGCGTAGCCGGAGCATATTGGAGAGGCGACGAAAAGCGCAAACAACTTGTTCGCCTTTACGGCATCAGCTTCCCCGCCAAGAAAATGCTCGACGAATACCTTGCTTTCCTCGAAGAAGCCCGTAAGCGCGACCATAGGAAAGTTGGGCGCGAGCTCGAACTTTTTGCATTCTCGCAGGCCGTAGGCTCCGGGCTCCCCCTTTGGCTCCCGCGCGGCACGCAACTGCGATTACAACTCGAAGATTTCCTCAAACGAATCCAAAAGAAATACGGATACAGTCAAGTAATTACGCCACATATCGGCGGGAAGCCCCTGTACGTAACCTCAGGCCACTACGAAAAATACGGCAAAGACTCCTTTCAACCTATTCATACTCCACAAGAAGGAGAAGAATTTTTGTTGAAACCGATGAACTGTCCGCACCATTGCGAGATATACAAACTTGCTCCCCACTCTTACAAAGACCTTCCGATACGCTATGCCGAGTTCGGCGCCGTATACCGCTACGAACAAAGCGGCGAGCTGCACGGACTGACCCGCGTTCGCGGATTCACGCAAGACGATGCCCACCTTTTTTGCCGTCCCGACCAGCTAAAGCAAGAATTCCTGAAAGTTATGGACATCATTTTCATCATATTCCGCGCCCTCGATTTCAAAAACTTTGAAGCCCAAATATCACTCCGCGACTCAAAGGACAGAAGCAAATACATAGGAACCGACGAAAATTGGGAACGCGCCGAACGCGCCATAATCGAAGCCTGCGAAGAAGCCGGCCTCCCGGCGAAAATCGAATACGGCGAAGCTGCCTTCTACGGCCCCAAACTCGACTTTATGGTAAAAGACGCCATCGGACGCCGCTGGCAACTCGGAACCATACAAGTCGATTACAATCTCCCCGAACGTTTTGACCTTGAATACACAGGCGACGACAACAAAAAGCATCGCCCCGTAATGATCCACCGCGCTCCATTCGGCTCAATGGAACGTTTTGTAGCCGTACTGATAGAGCATACCGGCGGAAATTTCCCGCTATGGCTCACGCCCGACCAGGCAGTACTCCTCCCCGTAAGCGAAAAATATAACGACTACGCTAAGGACGTGGCCCGCCATCTCGAAGAACAAAACGTTCGCGTGATAGTTGACGACCGTAACGAGAAAATAGGTCGAAAAATACGCGACAACGAGCTTAAAAAGATTCCATACATGCTAATTGTCGGCGAAAAAGAAGCCGAAAGCCAAGAAGTGTCCGTAAGAAAGCATGGCGAAGGCGATAAAGGTTCCATGAAAATAACTACCTTTGCCGCGCTTGTAAACGAAGAAGTTGAAGCAATGATAAGCAGCTGGCAGAAGCAAAACGAGAAATAGTAATCAATCACATAATAAAACAAAATATAGAAAGGAGAATAACATTCCCATTTTTTAATGAAGAACGACAGCCTGAAAGACCAGTACAGAATTAATGAACAGATACGTGTTCGAGAGATTCGCATAGTTGGAGAAAATATTGAACAAGGAGTATATTCCATAGCCGAAGGGCTGAGAATGGCAGAAGAACAGGGACTTGACCTGATAGAAATATCTCCCAATGCGGCTCCTCCTGTTTGCAAGATAGCCGATTTTCAAAAGTTCCTGTATCAACAGAAAAAGCGTCAGAAAGAGCAGAAAGCCAAGTCGGTAAAAATAATAGTCAAAGAAATCAGATTCGGCCCCCAAACCGATGATCACGACTACAACTTTAAGCTCAAGCACGCAAAAACCTTCCTCGAAGAAGGAGCAAAAGTTAAAGCCTACGTTTTTTTCAAAGGTCGTTCGATACTGTTTAAAGAACAAGGAGAAGTCCTACTCCTCCGTTTTGCCAATGATTTGGAAGATTACGGAAAAGTAGAACAAATGCCTCTCCTGGAAGGAAAGCGGATGATAATCATGCTATCTCCCAAGAAAGGCAGCGGAAGCTCCGGACAGGTTGTCAGCAAGCCGATTGTAAAGAAAGTAATTCAACTGCCAAAGCCACCGGAACAAGCCGAAAATAAGCCGGAGGATAACAAAGATGGCGAATCGTAAAATCCTTTCTCAAGAAATATTTTAATGTTTAATCAATAAAAAGTAAATTGGAAAATGCCTAAGATGAAGACTAATTCCGGTGCCAAAAAGAGGTTCGCCCTTACCGGAACAGGTAAAATCAAGAGAAAACATGCTTTTAAGAGTCATATCCTGACCAAGAAAAC
>JAITGL010000030.1 GCA_031280645.1 Tannerellaceae bacterium
CTGCCCTCCTTCTCGCCCGCATTCGGCGAAGCCTTCCTGACGCTGCACCCCACAGCCTACGCGGGCGTGCTTGCCAAGAAGATGAAGGAGCACGGCGCCAAGGCCTATCTGGTAAACACTGGCTGGAACGGCAGCGGCAAGCGCATCTCCATAAAAGATACGCGCGCTATCATCGACGCCATCATCGACGGCTCGATCGAGAAAGCCGAGCAGGTGCATATCCCAATCCTCAACCTCTACGCTCCCAAAAAGCTGAACAATGTATCGGAAGGCATCCTGGATCCTCGCGATACATACGCCAATGTAGGCGAGTGGGAAGAGAAAGCCAAATCCCTTGCCGCGAAGTACCTCAAGAACTTTGAGCAATATTGCGACAACGATGCGGCCAAAGCCCTGATACCTTCGGGCCCCCAGCTCTAAGAGTAGTTAATCGATATAATGACGCAGCGCGGCTCCCTTAGAAGGGGGGGTCGCGCTTTTTTTGCGTTTGCCCCCATCGGTTTGACGTGGGCGCGCGGCGGTTATTCGACAAAGCCGCCTCAGCCTAACGAACGCATCCTTCAACTCAATCCCGGCGACGTGGAAATCAAAGAGAATCTCCAAAGAGTAAGAGGGGAACTATACTCTCGATGATTCTGCTTGCCGATGTTGTTCCAACCCGCGGCCGCCCTGTTCCGAATGAACTTGGCGGCCTTTTTTTGTATGCAGCTGAAGTCGGCTATATTTGCATCGGCAATAAATAACCCATTCCTTAACGATACGAATCCCATTCTTCTTTACATTAATATAATTCAATAATGAAACCAATAAACCTATTCGGCCGCAAAACCAAGCCGCAGCCCGCCTTCATCCGTCATGCCGCTAAAGTCCCCGAAACGAAAACAATGGGCAGAGTTCTATGGGACGACATCCTCAACTTCTTCTTCCCCCGCCTTTGCACCGTATGCTCCTCCTATCTCACAGCCGGCGAGGAGCACATCTGCATAGGATGCCTCAACCGCTTGCCCCGCGCCGCTCACTTCGGCCGTAACGACAACCGGGCCGCTATGCGCATGGCCGACTTCGGAACCGCGATACCGGCTGCATCTCTGCTAAACTATTCGCACGAAAAAAGCGTGCAGGACATAATATACAGCTTTAAATACTACGGCAACAAAGAGCTGGCCTTCATTATGGGCCGCCTAATGGGACAAGCCGCGCAACCCTGGCCCGAATACAGCGACATCGACTACCTAGTTCCTGTTCCGCTCCATCGCCGGAAGGAGAGGCGGCGCGGATACAACCAGGCGGAGTGGCTATGCCGGGGGATATCGTCGGTTTGGGAAACGCCGGTTGTGGTTAACGCCTTGCTTAGATGCAAGCCAACGAAGTCGCAAGTGTCGAAATCTTACCTTAACCGGAAAAAGATTCTTAGCGGCAATGTTTTCGCAGTAACCGGCGCCGAAACCCTCGAAGGTAAAAATCTCCTGCTCGTCGACGACGTTTTAACCACCGGCTCCACAATCACAGCCTGCGCAACTCCACTGCTAAAGATAGCCGGAACGAGGGTGATGGTCTTTACGCTTGCCGTTACCTGAAGACCGGAAGCTGAGGCTTCGGTAATGAAAAACCTTTTAATTGACAGATATTTTGAATATTTTTTTCGGCCAGCCACTAAGGGTTAGTTTGATTTTACGTTACTTAATTAGTATGAAAAGCATAAATCAGGATATTGAAATATACATTGCCCGGTATTTAGCTGGCGAGGCCACACATGAAGATATAGTGAAACTGTCGGAATGGCTTGAGGCCGACGAAGCCAATAAAGATTCTTTCTGCCGCTATAATGCTTATTGGAATGCAAAGGTGGAACTCGTCCCGCCTCTCAACAAAGATGCCGCTTACCGTAAACTTTCTGCGCGCCTTGGGCAACGGAAGCGATGGGAGGCTGGTATTTTGCGCAAATGGCAGTTTTACGCCGCCGCGGCTGTTGTTGCAGCAATTATGGGATGGACGCTGTTCGGCCTGATGCAAACCCAGCCGCCCTCTCCGGCCAAAGAAATTCATCACTACTCGTATATGTCGGGCAAATTCGTACTGCCGCTCTGCTTGCCCGACGGCACGGAGGTGTCGCTCAACAGTAATAGCTCTCTAACCTATACGAGCCATTACGGAAATAACGTTCGGGAGGTATCGCTTCAGGGCGAAGCGTATTTTCGAGTAGTGAGGAACGAGGGGAGGGAGTTTGTAGTTGTTATGGGCGACAACCGGATTGTCGTACTGGGTACTTCATTCAACGTATGCTATAATAAGGATGACGATGTGCTGACAACAACCCTGATGGAAGGCTCCATACGCTTTGAAGCTCCGGAACAGACCGTTATTTTGAAACCCAACCAGCAGCTTTTGTACAACAGGTTTAACCGCAAGCTGAGCATTCACAGTGTTGACGGCGAGATTATATCGGCATGGAAAGATAATCTGATAAAGTATAAATCCCTTCCTTTCGCCGAATTTCTAAAGCTATTGGAAAAGCAGTATGATGTAGAGATTATCCTTACCGACCATGCTCTCGGCGCAAGCCAGGTAAGCGGAACCTTCGACGTTTCCCTCTCGCTCGAACAAATTCTTGATATGATGAATAAAAGCCTTTCATGCAAATGGAAAAAGAACGGCAACCGATATGAGATTATAAAATAAGCGTAACCTTAAAAAATATTTGCCCATGAACAACACAATGAAGAAGCCCACTTAAGCGGGGGACGCGCTGAAAGGCGAGTATTCCCGCATCCGTTTAAAAGCATCCGCAAAAAAAAAGAAGCCGACGCCCCGGCAAGGGCAATTGGCTTCTAAACAAATTAAAAAAGAATCGGGGGAGAAGTCTGTCACAACTAATGTTCCCGATAGTTTTCAACTTAATTCAACAACAAAATTATGGTAAATTCATGTAGAAATGAAATCCATGCTCATATCCTGCTGAAAAGTTTACGGAGTATGGCCGCGACTGTTTGCCTGTTATTGCTCGCTTCTTTTCTTCGCCTTGAAGCATCGGCGTCATACGAGCAACTAACGAAACTGTCTATTGAAACGAAAGAAGTCGCCATCGTTCAAATATTCAAAACGATTGAGCGTCAAAGCGAATATTTATTCAACTACGTAGATAACGACGTTATCGAAATCAAGCGCGAGATAAATGTGCAAGACGGCACCATTCATGAGATTCTTGCGCAGGTTCTTAAAGACACCAACCTCTCTTACCACGTCGACAAGCGTCACATAACCATCTACAAGACTCCGAAGAACCCTCAAGCCACCCAGAAAAGAATAACCGGCGTTGTTACCGACGCCTCCGGCCAACCCGTAATCGGAGCCAACATTCTGGAGAAGGGTACAACAAACGGCGCCATCACCGACCTTGACGGCCGGTTCTCCCTCAACGTTGCCGACCGCGCCCTGCTGGTTATATCTTACATCGGCTTCAATACCCAAGAAGTAGCCGTGGGCAACCGAACCAATTTAGAGATAAGCCTTGCCGAAAGCGCTCTGAACTTAGATGAAGTAGTTGTAACCGCGCTCGGTATCAAGAGGCAGGCAAAAGCCTTAGCCTATTCGTCGGCCGAAGTAAAAGGAGACGATTTGGAGCAAACTTCCGACGTTAATGTTATGAACACCCTGGCCGGAAAGATTGCCGGCGTTAACATCTCGACATTAGGCACAGGAATAGCCGGCTCATCCCAGGTATTGATCAGAGGAAACACAACCATTAACGGCAACAGTAATCCGATGTATGTAATAGACGGCGTACAAATCAACCTCTCAACCGTTAGCGCCAACAGCCGCAACCGCGACTTCGGCGACATACTAAACACCCTCAATATGGACGACGTTGAATCTATAAGCGTACTAAAAGGAGCCGCAGCCACCGCCCTCTACGGTTCGCAGGCGGCAAACGGCGTTGTGCTGATCACAACCAAGAAGGGGAGCAGTAATAAAGGGCAATCATTCGGAGTAACTTACAGCGGCAATTTCGGTATAGAAGAGTATGTTAATCCGTTCAGAAACCGCCAGACCACATACGGCGTCGGCATCGAAGGGAAAAAGCCCGCCGTTAACGTTAACGGATGGGGATACAACGCTCACCAGGAATGGGGAGGCAAATACGACGGAAGCGAAGCATACTATCCCGACAATACTACCCCGGTACCCTGGGGATACAACTATCACGGGCTTCCCTGGGATACGTTCACCCGAAGCGCATTCTTCACCAACAACTCGCTTGCATTTTCAGGCGGCAGCGAAAAGCAAAACTACCGCTTGTCGGTATCCGATATGAGGCAACAATCGCCGTTGCCCAATTCTGACATGAACCGTCAAACAATCAGCTTGAATACAAGTTCGGATATCGGATCAAGGCTACATGTCGACTCTAAAATTGAATACTCGACAATGGCGGTAAAAAACCGTCCGAACACCCAATCGTTCGTGTGGGTACTGGGGCACATGCCAACCATGTGGGATATCAATTGGGCCAAAGGCGTAACCTCAAAAACCGGAGCCAACGCAGCAGGCAATATGCTTCCATGGAGCACCAACGAATACTATCACAACCCCTATTGGGCCGCCTACCAGAACGAAGCTAACGACCAGCGCGACCGCATAAACGTGCTCCTCTCCGGACGATTCGATATAACAAGCTACCTATTCCTCACCGGCCGGATCGGCATGGATTTGAATGTCCTGAAAGCCCGCATCGTCGAATCGTACGGCGCCACCCAATTCTCGCAAGGAACAGGAAGCGTAGACGAGTTTACCATAAGGAACAGCCAATGGAACGCCGATTACTCCATCGTCTTCAATAAAGACATCAAAGACTTTAATCTTAATGCAATGCTCGGCGGAAGCTTCAAGCAATCGAAAAGCAATAAGGACGGACTTACCGGTACCCGCTTATCCATCCCATACTACCATGAAGTCACCAACGCCTCCGTTCTTGCAACCAATGTATCCTACTCCGAATACGGAATAAACTCGCTGTACGGAAGCGTAGAGCTTTCCTACAAAAACTTTGTTTACCTCACAGGAACCGGGCGCAACGACTGGTTTTCAAGCCTGTCTCCATCCAACAACAGTATCTTTTACCCAAGCGTAGGGTTAAGCTACATCTTCTCGCAGCAGTTTAAGCTCCCCAAGCAAATAACATTCGGGAAGCTAAGAGTATCGTACGCCGAGGCGGGAGGAGGAGCAAGCCCTTATATGACCAAATTCGGATATACAACCAACGCCCAGGGTTACGCCGGCTATCCACTACTCTCGCTGCCGACAACAATACCCAAGTCGGATCTCAGGCCCTATGAAACCCGCGAATATGAGTTTGGGCTCGACATTCGGCTGTTCGACAGTCGCCTATCCTTCGATTACGCCTATTACGACAAGCTTACACGGAACGATATCGTAAGCGTTAGCATACCACTTTCGAGCGGATACGAAAACGCAACCGTCAACCTCGGCGAGATGGGCAACAAAGGGCACGAGTTTATGCTCTCGGTTATTCCGCTCAAAGGAAAATTCACATGGGATATGACGTTTACCTACACATACAATCAAAGCAAGGTACTCGATCTCGGAGGCGTTAACGAACTCCAGGTAGGAGGCTACTCCGACGCTGCCAATGTAACCACAAAGCAAATCGTAGGGAAACCTTTCTCCTCCATTGTAGGATACGCCCAAGCAGTCGACGAAGCTTCAGGCCAACCCATATGGTACTGGAACGCCTCAAGGGGAATATGGTTTCCCCAGAAAACCGCCGAGCCGCAGATACTCGGATCGGGGCTGCATCCCAACATGGGCAGCGTCTCAACCTCGCTTAACTATAAAGGAATAACGCTAAGCGCCATGATCGACGCCAAATGGGGAGCCAAAGTATTCTCGTACTCCGAATGGGATATGACCTCAAGAGGACACAGCAAGCGCACCGTAGGATACCGCGAAAGCGGAATCCCCATCGAAGGCGTTTATCTCAATTCCGAAGGGAAATACGTCCCCTTAGATCACGATACCAATATCCCCTACGAACGAAACCTCTTTGAGAATTACTACCGCTACGGAATGGGCGATCTTGTATCCTACAACGTTTTCGACGCTTCCTATATAAAGATGCGGCAACTTTCGATCGCCTACACCGTGCAGAAATCAATGCTCAAGAAGCTGCCCATACAAAACGTCAAGATCTCGGTAGTAGGGCGTAATCTCTTCGACATAATCAACCACCTCCCCAACGGAGATGCCTCGACGCTGAATAATAACGGGCTCGAACGATTCGCCCTGCCCGCCACGCGCAATTATTCATTGAACATTAATCTCTCATTCTAAATTCAACCGCTTTATGAAAAAACAATTCTGGAGTTTAATCCTCCCTACCCTCCTCATAATATCCTGTAATACCGACTCGCTTATCGAAATGGACACTCCCAAATACATGGTAACCGACGAGTCGGCCGACCTCGGAATGCTATTCACGAATTGCCAGGTAAACTACGCGCGCCGATCGGCCCTAACCGCGCTCCGCATCCCCGCTGGATACGCCAAGTATTACTCTACCCACTCCACCGTAATGCCGGGCGACCGCTACCAATACACCGGCATGTACTTCAACGAACCATGGGAGGCCTTCTCTAACGAAGGCAAGATGGTAATTCACCTCCTCAATGCGCTGGAAAAGCAAAACAGCCCCGACATGGGAAACAACATCGCCATCCTCAAAATCCTTAACGCCGCAATCTTTTCATGGATCACCGACGTATATGGCGACATCCCCTACGCTCAAGCCGGCCGGGCATATAGCGATGCAACCTTCTCTCCCCAATTCGACACCCAGGAGTCCATTTACAAATCCATACTACCCATGCTCGGCGAAGCCTGCGCCGCCCTCGACCCCGGCAAGCCCGTATGGACTAAGTACGACGCCATCTACCAAGGCGACATTTCCAAATGGAAGCAATTCGGCTACTCACTCATGCTGCGAATGGCCCTGCGCATGGCCGCCGTCGAACCCGCTGCAGCACGCCAATACGGCGAGCAAGCTATCGCCGGAGGAGTAATCCTCAACAACGCCGACAACTTCAAAATTGCCTGCGTAGACAATCAAAACACCGAACGGAATCCCGTAGCCTACGGCATCATATTCAGCGACCCCGAAAAATACTGGAAGCTCGGAGCCGACTTTGTCGACGCCCTTAAAGACAACGACCCACGAGCCACCGTCATCCTCGGAGGAAAGCTAAAAGCCGAAAATCCGGTACCGAACTCCGGTATAATGAACACCTACTGGTGGGACGACAACGCTTGGGATTACGCCATCGACGACCAGCAAGGCTACC
Organism: Tannerellaceae bacterium; assembly: GCA_031280645.1. Next base: position 7,356 of record JAITGL010000030.1, read on the forward strand.
CCCACGGCCAAGACGTGCAAGTAACCTCCTACGAGCTTATTCAAAAGAACTATACCAGGCCCAGTCGTTATCTTTTCGATTATAAATCGCCCATGGTACGGCTCGCAGCCCACGAGATGTACTTCTGCATCGCCAAAGCCCACAGTATGGGATGGAACACCGGCGGCCGCGCAGCAGAAAGCATGTACAACGCCGGCGTCCGCTCCAATATGACTTTCTACGCCGCCTACCCCGGCGCCCCCCTAATAGGCGAAGAAGACATCGAAGCATACCTCGTCCGCCGACCTTATTCAGACGCAAACCTGTTGCGCGAGCTATGGATTGCCAACTACCTCGACCCCTTCCAAGGCTGGTTTTACATCCGCCAATGGGGCCCCGACCTGTCGCCCAACGTACCTAACATCAAAATGCCCCGCCGGCTGCCATACGCCGAAAGCGAACAAACCCGAAACGAAGCCGGCTACTTGGCAGCCCTAAGCCAAATGGGCATGCCGCCCAATGTCACCTTGGTTGACCAGTTTACATATCGCTGCTGGTGGGATACGAGGAAATAACCCATAGGAATAAGCCTGCCGTAACCGCCCTCCGCCGGTATAATCCGATACAATGGCAAAAAATAGCCGGACAACAGCAATGATAATTTACCTGATAATGCAAAAGCTGCAAACAGGTTGGCAGCAAAGCGTTGCTCTATCGCAAACAGCAATTATTGAGACGGCTCAACGTTGCGCACTGCCGAAAACCCGAAGCCCGAAAGCTTCCGTTTATCTTGGGCCAAACTTGGGAGTTCAAACCCGGGGAGCGGCGTCGGAAGCTTGGGGCTACGGTCCGAATCTCCGGGTTTGCTTATGTTTTAATTTCTACTAAATAAATGTGAATATGAATAGAAGAGATTTTCTTAACACATCGGTCGCCGCAAGTTCGGGGGCCTTGGCCGCCGGGATCACATCTTGCCGGCCGGCTCCTCTTAGAAGGAAGAAAGCCGAGCGGGCGGAACAGATGCAAGTAGCTTTCGATTATTTCTACGGCGGGCCTAATAATCCTGCCAAAGTGCAAATGGCCAAAGAGCTTGGCGTGCAATATGCCGTTGCGGGCGTAATGTATCCGCGTCAACTTGGGCTTCCGGAAGGAGTTATGCCTTGGGATCTGGAATCCTTGCAGGCAACGGTAAATGCTTATGAGGCTCAGGGCCTCAAGTTCTGCGTTGTAGAGGGCCCTCCCACCTTAGGTTCAAGAACAAAACTTGCATTGCCTGGCCGGGATGAGGAGATCAGTAACTTCATCAAGTTTATACATAATCTGAGCAAGGTAGGCGTGAAAGTCATTTGCTATAACTGGATGCCCGAGGTGGGCTGGTTCCGCACATCATCGAACCGAACCAGCCGAGGAGGCTCCTTAGTGACAGCCTTTGATATTGAAGACACCAAAGACTTGGCCATGAATCGCTTTGAACGAGAGTTCACAGCTGAGGAGATGTGGGCCAATCTGGAATATTTCATGAAAGCCGTTGTACCCGAAGCCGAAAAAGCCGGGGTACAATTAGCCCTGCATCCCGACGATCCTCCGATTCCAAAGCTTAAAGGCATATCTCGCATATTAACTTCAGCCGACAATCTGGAGAGGGCGATTAACTTGTATAAAAGTCCGGTTAACGGATTAACTTTGTGCCAAGGCTGTTGCGCTACAATGGGCGAGGATGTTCCGGCAGCCATCAAACGTTTTGCCAGCCATATATTCTTTGTGCATTTCAGAGACGTCAAAGGCAATAAGTACAATTTTGAGGAAGTATATCACGATAATGGAATCACGGATATGTATGCCGCCATGAGAACATATTATGAAATAGGCTTCCATGGCCCGATACGCCCTGATCATGTTCCAACAATGGTTAACGAAGACAATACCAATCCCAGCTACGGCTTGTTAGGCAATCTTTTTGCCATTGGCTATATGCGCGGGTTAATGGAAGCGGCAGACTGGGAAGTGAATGGATAGCGCCGACCTTTAAGCACGAAGTTTAATTATTAAACCAATAAATATTTTATCATGAAGACAAAACTGATTTTAATTTCTTTAGCTCT